>NZ_JBNPJU010000046.1:0-377985 GCF_050312575.1 Pseudomonas sp. R11F
GGTGTGTCAGTGGCTGATATGTCGACTGATGCACCGCGATCGGGAGCAAGCCCCCTCCCACAGGGTTTTGTGGTGTTGCTGTTATTTGCGCACTACCAGGTCGAGCACTTCGTCCCGATCCTTGATCTTCTGCAACACAATCTCCGAACGTATATCCATCACCCCCGCCGTGCGGTTCAGGTGGTTCACGATAAAGTCCGAAAAGTGCTTGAGGTTGCGCGCCTGCACGCGCAACACATAGTTGCTCGCTCCGGTAATCACGTATGCACTGGCCACCTCCGGCCAGCCTTGCACCTTCTTGATGAACGTCTCATGCCAGTCCTCCACATCCTGGCGCAGCGACAGGTGCACGATGGCTTCCAGCTCGATGCCCAACCGCTCGGCATTCAATACGGCGCGGTAGCCGCTGATGATTCCCTCGCTCTCCAGCAGGCGCAAACGGCGCAGGCAGGCGGACGGCGACAGCGCGACTTTTTCCGCCAGTTCCTGGTTGCTGATACGGCCATCCTGTTGCAGGAAATGCAGGAGGCGCAGGTCGGTGGTGTCGAGAATCATGCTTAGAATAAATCCGCGTGTTTGGGGGTTAAATTCGAATTTCCTACAGCTTAATTAGCCTGTTGCGCGGCACTTTGCACGAAAATTCTCTAAAACTTCGTTCATTATTTGGCTCAACGTCACTTATAAAAACCAGGACCGCCCATGACCACTCGAAGCCACTGCCAAGCCCTCGATGCCGAGGATCCCCTTGCCCCGTTGCGCAACCGGTTCGCCCTGCCTGCGGGGGTGATCTACCTCGACGGCAATTCCCTCGGCGCCCGCCCGGTGGCGGCCCTTGAGCGTGCGCAACAGGTGATCGCCGAGGAATGGGGCGATGGCTTGATTCGCAGTTGGAACAGCGCCGGTTGGGCACAGTTGTCACTGCGCCTGGGCGATCGCCTGGCACCATTGATCGGCGCACGGGAGGGCGAAGTGGCGATCACCGATACCACGTCCATCAACCTGTTCAAGGTGCTCAGCGCCGCGTTGAGCGTGCAGCGCCAACGCCAGCCTCAGCGCAAGGTCATCGTCAGCGAGGCGAGCAACTTCCCAACTGATTTGTATATCGCCGAGGGCCTGGCCGAGTTGCTGCAGCAGGGCTATTGCCTGCGCCTGGTGAACAGCCCGGCTGAACTGCCCCAGGCCATCGACCAGGATGTCGCGGTGGTGATGCTCACCCACGTCAACTACAAGACCGGCTACATGTACGACATGCAGGCGCTCACTGCCTTGAGCCACGAATGCGGCGCGCTGAGCCTCTGGGACCTGGCTCACTCTGCGGGTGCAGTCCCCATTGATCTGCACCAGGCCGAGGCCGATTACGCGATTGGCTGCACCTACAAGTACCTCAACGGTGGGCCGGGTTCCCAGGCGTTTGTGTGGGTCAACCCGGCGCTGGTGGATGTGGTGCGCCAGCCGTTGTCGGGGTGGTTTGGGCATACCCGACAGTTCGCCATGGAATCGACCTACGCCCCCAGCGTCGGCATCGCGCGTTATCTGTGCGGCACCCAGCCGATCACTTCGCTGGCCATGGTGGAATGCGGCCTGGAGATTTTTGCCCAGACCGATATGGCCAGCCTGCGCAAAAAATCCCTGGCGTTGACCGACCTGTTTATCGCATTGGTTGAAACCCGTTGCGCCGCCCACGGCCTGGTGTTGATCACGCCCCGTGAGCATGCCCGGCGTGGCAGCCATGTGAGTTTCGAACACCCAGAAGGCTATGCGGTGATCCAGGCGTTGATCGCCCGTGGCGTGATCGGCGATTACCGCGAGCCGCGCATCATGCGCTTTGGGTTTACCCCGCTTTACACCGGCTTTACCGAGGTATTTGACGCCGTGCAGATCCTTGGCGAAATCCTCGACAACCGCACCTGGGACCAGCCGCAATTCAAGGTGCGCAACAGCGTCACCTGACAGGCATGCAGGTCTAAATGTGGGAGGGGGCTTGCTCCCGATAGCGGTGTGTCAGTCACCCAATGCTTTGACTTCAGACCGCCATCGGGAGCAAGCCCCCTCCCACAGTAACTGCGCCAACACCACACCCACTGTGCAATCACAATAATAAAGGGGCACACCACGTGACCACGCCAGACCACGGCTTTGCAGAGATCACCCACCGCGAACTGGGCCTGAGGCGCCAGCTCACCTCCGGCCAGATGAGCATGATCGCCATCGGTGGCGCCATCGGCACAGGGCTGTTCATGGGCAGCGCCTATGCCATCGGCTACGCCGGGCCCAGTGTGCTGGTGAGCTACGCCATCGGCGCGTTGATCACCTTGCTGTTGATGGGCTGCCTGGCGGAGATGACGGTGGCTCACTCCACCTCGGGCTCCTTTGGCGCCTATGCCGAGTTCTACATCAGCCCGCTGGCCGGTTTCCTCGTGCGCTATGCGTACTGGGCGGCGATTGTGCTGGCGGTGGGTGCCGAGGTCACGGCTGTGGCGATGTACATGAAGTACTGGTTCGCCAATGTGCCGGAGTGGGTGTGGATCGTGTCGTTTTCCAGTGTGCTGATCCTGCTCAATGCGATCAGCGTGAAAACCTTCGGCAACTTCGAGTACTGGTTCTCGACGATCAAGATCAGCGCCATCGTCGGCTTCATCATCCTCGCGGTGTACGTGGTGTTCGGCTCCGGCAACCCGGAATACGGCGTGCACAACTACACGTCTCACGACGGTTTTTTCCCGCATGGCCTGAGCGGTATGTGGATCGCGGTGATCGTGTCGATCTTCAGCTATTTGAGCGTGGAGATGATCGCAGTCGCCGCCGGTGAGGCGGCAGACCCCGAGCAGGCAGTGAAAAAGGCCTTCCGTGCGACCATCGTGCGCCTGGTGGTGTTCTATCTGCTGACCCTGGCCCTGATGCTTGCCATCGTGCCGTGGAGCCAGGCCGGGCAAACCCAGAGTCCGTTTGTCACGGTGATGCAGACCATCGGTATTCCCGGCGCCACCGGCGTGATGAATTTCGTGATCCTGATCGCGGCGCTGTCGGCGATGAACAGCCAGCTCTACATCACCACGCGCATGCTGTTCAGCCTGTCGCGTGCAGGGTTTGCCCCCAAGTCCATGGGGGCGTTGAGCAAGAGCGGCATTCCGCTGAATGCCTTGCTGTTGTCCAGCTCGGGGATTGCCTTGGCGACCTTGTTGAACGTGGTGTACCCGGAAAGCTCGTTCACCCTGATGATGGCGATTTCGATGTTCGGTGCGATCTTCACCTGGTTCATGATCTTCCTCACGCACCTGTTCTTCCGCCGCTATCGCCAACGCCATGGCGGGCCGAAGCTGTCGTTCCAACTGCGGCTGTTTCCCTACAGCACTTTGCTGGGCCTGGTGCTGATGGGGGCGGTGATGATCACCACGTACTTCACCGAGGCGTTCAAGATGACCCTGGTGTTCGGCGTGCCGTTCCTGCTGATTCTGTCGGCGGTGTACTACGGGTTTTTCCGCAAGGGCAGGGCCAAGGCATCGAACAAAGCCTTGGCGTAACCCGGTAGATGTTCGAACGAGCGTGCGCACAGCAGCAGCTGTCGGCAGGCCCACGCTTCTCGCAATGGTTGGGCCTTGAAGCGATGTTGCGACGGCCAGCGGTCCAGGGCGGCCTGGGGCACGATGCCCAGGCCGGCACCGCGGGCGACCATGCGCATCACCCCCTCAAACCCTTCGGCACGGATGCGCGTCTGCAAGCGAAACCCGCTGTGCAGCGCCTGTTCCTCCAGGTAGATCGACAGCGCGCTGTCGGCGCTCAGGCCGACGAAGTCGTGTTGCAGGCTGTCGATAAAACTCACGGTGCCGGCTGCCAAGGGATGCTCGAGGGGCAGGATCAACACCAGCGGGTCATCGCGAAACGCCAGGGTTTGTAGGCCGTGGGTATCCACCGCGTCGGAGATGATCCCCAGGTCTGCCGTGCCTTGGCGCAAGGACTGGGTGATACGCAGGCTCGGCAGTTCCTGCAGGTCGATCTCGAGGTTGGGGTGTTCGCGCAAAAAGTCCGCCAGCAATTCCGGCAGGTATTCGCTCAGGGCCGTGGTGTTGCACAACAGGCGCACCTGGCCCTTGATCCCCTTGGCGTATTCCGCCAGGTCCTGTTGCAAGTGCTCGGCCTGTTGCAACAGCAAGCGGGCATGCCGGGCCAGGGCTTTGCCGGCGGCGGTGGGCGTGACACCGCGACGGCCGCGCTCAAGGCACGCGATCCCCAGCGACGCTTCCATCGCGCGGATGCGTGCGCTGGCCGCCGCCAGCGATAAATGGCTGCGCGCCGCGCCTGCGGTGATATTGCCGGTGTCGAGGATATGCAAGTAGAGGCGCAGGTCGATCAGGTCAAAGTGCATGGCATCTGCCTACGGCAAAACAAGAGTCTTCCTCAGTATATGGCGAATTTTCGGCCAGCTCGAAAAACGCCACAATCGCGGCATGAATACTTTCCTCGCGTTCTACCAGAACATAGGCCCGGCCCTGACATTGTGGGTGGTCGGCACGTTTTTGCTGGCCGGTACCGTCAAGGGCGTGATCGGCCTCGGCCTGCCCACGGTGGCCATGGGATTGCTCGGCCTGGCTATGTTACCGGCACAGGCTGCGGCATTGCTGATCATTCCCTCGATGGTCACCAACCTCTGGCAACTGGCCTTTGGCGGCCATTTGAGTGACTTGCTCAAGCGCCTGTGGCCGATGCTGCTGCTGATTTTCCTCGGCACCGGGCTCGGCACGCAGTGGCTGGGAATGGACGGTGGCCATGGGGCGGTGCGTGCGTTGGGCGCTGCGTTGCTGGTGTATGCACTGAGCGGGTTGTGCTTGCCCACGTTCAAGGTCAAGCCCGAGACCGAACGCTGGCTGGGCCCGGTGTGTGGGCTGATCACCGGCGTCATCACTTCGGCCACTGGCGTCTTCGTGATCCCGGCGGTGCCGTATCTGCAGGCCATGGGCTTGAATCGCGATCAACTGGTGCAGGCGCTGGGGCTGTCGTTCAGCGTTTCTACACTGGCACTGGCGGCCGGGCTACTTTGGCGTGGCACGTTGGGCGCTGGGGAAATCAATGCGTCACTGTTGGCCATGTTGCCTGCGTTGCTGGGGATGTGGCTCGGCCAGGTCGTGCGCCAACGCATCAGTGCGGCGGTGTTCAAGCGCGTGTTTTTTGTCGGCATGGCGCTATTGGGCGGTCATTTGCTGGTTGGCGGTTGAAAAGGCTTATTCGTGCGTTCCCGTTAAGGGTATTTTTGCAGGGACCCGAAAAGAGGACAGTCTGTGAAAGCCCGATCCGATGAGCTACAAACCTTCGTCAGCGTGATTGAATGCGGCTCGATTTCCGCTGCGGCGGAGCAGGTCGGGCAGACGCCGTCGGCGGTCAGCCGCACCTTGTCGCGCCTGGAAGCCAAGCTCGAGACGACGCTGATCAATCGCACCACGCGGCGCATGGACCTGACCGAAGAGGGCAAGTACTTCTTTGAGCAGGCCAAGGTGATCCTGGCGCAGATGGATGAGTTGGAAGAACGCCTGTCGTCACGCCAGAAAAAACCTGCCGGGCGCTTGCGCATCAATGCTGCCGTACCGTTCATGCTGCATGGGATATTGCCGTACATCGCCGAATTTCGCAGCCTCTACCCCGATATCCAGCTGGAACTGAACAGCGATGATCTGATCATCGACCTGCTGGAACAGAGCACCGACATTGCCATCCGCATCGGTACGCTGGCCGATTCGACCCTGCATGCGCGCTCCCTGGGCTGGTCGCCGTTGCACATCCTGGCCAGCCCCACCTACCTCAAGCAGTACGGCACACCGAGCACGGTGGCCGAATTGGCGGATCACACCTTGCTGGGGTTCACCCAGACCGAAACCCTCAACCATTGGCCGCTGCGCCACGTGGAAGGCGACCGCTGGCTGATCCGGCCCGGCATCGCCGCCTCCAGCGGTGAAACCCTGCGGCATCTGGCGCTGGAAGGGCAGGGCATTTGCTGCCTGTCCAACTTCATGACCTTCGAAGACATCCACGCCGGGCGCCTGGTGCCGGTGCTGGAAACATTCAACAGTGGTTACCGCCAGCCGATCAACGCGGTGTTTTACCGCAACTCGCAACTGGCGCTGCGCATCCAGTGCTTCCTGGACTTTATCCAGGCCAAGCTGGCGCGGTATGCCCGCTGATTCGTGACTTGAGCGCAAGAGTGAATTGGGTGCGGAGGGCTTATTCGACGGGGAGGGGGGGCAGATACTGGCTCCCACATTGATCTCGTCAGGAGCACACTCCATGAACGTATTCGTAACCGGTGCAGCCGGTTTTATCGGCGGCTCCATCGCCACCGGCCTGGTCAAGGCCGGCCACACCGTGACCGGTCTGGTACGCAGCGCCGAACAGGCGGCTGAACTGACCGCCCTGGGCATCACCCCAGTGATCGGCACGCTCGAGGATGCCGCGCTGTTGACCACGCAGGCTCAACAAGCCGATGCAGTGATCAACGCCGCCAGCAGCGACCATCGTGGCGCTGTAGAAACGTTGCTCGCCGCCTTGAAAGGCTCGAACAAGCCGTTCCTGCACACCAGCGGTTCGAGCATCGTGGGTGATGCGTCGGGCGGCAAGGCCAGCGATGTGATCTATTTTGAAGACAACCTGCCGGAGCCGACGGTCGACAAGGCCGCGCGGGTGGCCATCGACAATCTGATCCTCGCTGCCGCCCAAGAGGGCGTCAACTCGGCGGTGATCTGCAACACCCTGATCTACGGACACAGCCTGGGCGTGAAGCGTGACAGCGTGCAATTGCCGCGTTTGCTCAAGCAGGCGCGCAAGAGTGGGGTGGTGCGCCATGTCGGCCCGGGGCAGAACATTTGGTCCAACGTGCATATTGAAGACGTGGTGGCTCTGTACCTGCTGGCCCTGACCCGGAACGTACCGGGCACTTTCTACTTTGTAGAAAGCGGCGAAGCGGCGTTTGCCGACATGACCCGCGCCATGGCCGAAGCCCTGAAGCTGGGTCAACCCCAGGATTGGCCATTGGCCGAAGCTGAAGCCGAGTGGGGCTATGAAATGGCCAACTATGGCCTGGGCTCCAACAGCCGGGTGCGGGGCAAACAGGCCCGTGAGTTGTTGGGATGGGAGCCAAAGCGTCAGTCGGTGATCGAGTGGATTCGTCACGAGATGGTTTGATGTTCGCTTGACACCGGGTCGCTGCCTATCGGGAGCAAGCCCCCTCCCACAGTTGCCTGCATTCCAAAGCTGGAACGCGGTCAATTGTGGGAGGGGGCTTGCTCCCGATAGGCACGACGCGGTCCATAAGGCTATCCCCACCCGCCTCATTTCCGTACCATTCCCCGCCTTATCCCCGCAATGCCCTGGTACCTCATGAAGCTCTCCCGTCTGCGCGCCGATGCCCTGGCCGGCCTCACCACGTCTTTCGCGCTGCTGCCCGAATGCATCGCCTTTGCCCTGGTGGCCCACCTCAACCCGCTGATGGGGCTCTACGGCGCCTTTATCATCTGCACCCTCACCGCGTTGTTCGGTGGCCGGCCGGGTATGGTCTCGGGCGCCGCCGGCTCAATGGCGGTGGTGATCGTCGCACTGGTGGTGCAGCACGGCGTGGAGTACCTGCTGGCGACGGTGTTGCTGGGCGGGCTGATCATGATTGCCTTTGGCGTCCTGCGCCTGGGCAAGCTGGTGCGCATGGTGCCGCACCCGGTGATGCTCGGCTTCGTCAACGGCTTGGCGATCATCATCGCGCTGGCGCAGTTGGAGCATTTCAAGAGCGGTGACACCTGGCTCAGCGGCACACCGTTGTACGTGATGGCGGGGCTGGTGCTGGTCACCATGGCCATCGTCTACCTGCTGCCACGCCTGACCCGTGCGGTGCCGCCTGCCTTGGTGGCGATTCTTGGCGTGGGCCTGGCGGTGTACCTGCTTGGCCTGCCGACGCGCACGTTGGGCGACATGGCCCACATTGCCGGCGGCCTGCCGACCTTCGCGCTGCCGCAAATCCCCTGGACCCTGGAAACCCTCGGCATCATCGCGCCCTATGCGTTCCTGATGGCCATGGTCGGGCTGCTGGAGACCCTGCTGACCCTGAACCTCACCGACGAAATCACCGAAACCCGTGGCTACCCTGACCGCGAAAGCGTGGCCCTGGGCGCCGCGAATATGGTCTCGGGACTGTTCGGCGGCATGGGCGGTTGCGCGATGATCGGGCAAACCGTGATCAACCTCAGCTCGGGCGGGCGCGGGCGGTTTTCCGGCGTGTTTGCCGGGGTGATGATCCTGTTGTTCATTCTGTTTCTGTCGCCGTTGATCGAGCGGATTCCGCTGGCGGCGCTGGTCGGGGTGATGTTCGTGGTGTCCCAGCAGACCTTCGCCTGGGCGTCGCTGCGGGTGATCAACAAGGTGCCGTTCAACGATGTGCTGGTGATTCTCGCGGTGACGGTGATCACGGTGTTCACTGACCTGGCGACCGCTGTGTTATGCGGCATTGTGATTGCGGCGCTCAACTTCGCCTGGCAACAGGCGCGTGAGCTGTACGCCGATGAGTCGCTGGAGGCCGATGGCAGCAAACTCTACCGCCTGCACGGCACATTGTTTTTCGCCTCGACCACGCCGTTTCTGAACCAGTTCGACCCGGCCAATGACCCGGCCCAGGTGACGCTGGATTGCCGTCACCTGAGCTTTGTCGACTATTCGGCGATTGCCGCGTTGATGACTTTGCGCGAGCGTTACGCCAAGGCGGGCAAGCACCTGCGGGTGCTGCATTTGTCGGAGCGCTGCAAGAAGCTGCTCAAGCGTGCCCGCGTTCAACCGGATTGATCAAGGCCCGACCAGGTCTTCCAATTCCTGGGCGCGGGTCTGGGTCATGTCCACCACGCAGCCCGAGCCATTGACCTGATCGATGCTGCCGCCGGTTGCGCTGCCGGCGAAGGCGCAATTGGCGTCACGGTACTTTATCCACAGGCGCTGCACGTCTTGCAGTTGCTGTTTACGTGGGCCGTCCTGAGCGGCAAGCGCAGTCTTGTAAGCTCTGTTCAGGCGTTCATCCTGCACTTTGGCGGCCTGGGTATTGCAACCGACCATGTCGGCGGTGGTGTTGGCGCTGTCCATGCACTTGTTCAACACGGCGTTATCGGCAGCTGAAGCTGTGCCGCACAGGGCGAGCAGCAGGGCGCAGGCGGCGAGGGATGGGCGAATCATGGTCGGTTTTCCTGGGCGTGAGTGAATGCGCATTCTATGACTTGGGGCGGGCGCCTGAGTTTCCGTTGTTCTCTGACCTTCATGTAAGAACACCCCCCGGATTTTCATGCACGGGTGTTGGGCATATCCCAACGCGACGGCGCTTATCCGTGGGCGAAAATTAATTTCATAAAAATTGAAAATACCACTGGGGAATGATTTATGAGTTTCACAACCTATTCGACGTGACCCTTTCCGAGGAGTACCGCATGGCCGCATCACCGGGCTTCGGGCTATTGGCATACGCTGCCATCGCCATCATTGCTTTGATCGTGCTGATTGCACGTTACCGACTCAACCCGTTTATCGTCATCACCCTGGTGTCCATCGGCCTGGCGCTGATGGCCGGGATGCCGGCGGACACGATCATGGGCTCGTATGAAGCGGGCGTTGGTAAAACCCTGGGGCATATTGCGCTGGTGGTCGCGTTGGGCACCATGCTCGGCAAGATGATGGCCGAGTCCGGTGGCGCCGAGCAGGTGGCGCGTACGTTGATCAA
This sequence comes from Pseudomonas sp. R11F, assembly GCF_050312575.1. NCBI lineage: Bacteria > Pseudomonadati > Pseudomonadota > Gammaproteobacteria > Pseudomonadales > Pseudomonadaceae > Pseudomonas > Pseudomonas sp. R11F. Next base: position 9,728 of record NZ_JBNPJU010000046.1, read on the forward strand.
CCGCTTCGGCGAGCGTAACGCGCATTGGGCGATGGTGTGTATTGCGTTCCTGGTGGGGTTGCCGCTGTTTTTCGAGGTCGGGTTTGTGTTGCTGGTGCCCATCGCGTTTACCGTGGCGCGGCGGGTGGGCGTGTCGATCCTGATGGTCGGCCTGCCGATGGTGGCCGGCCTGTCGGTGGTGCATGCGCTGGTGCCCCCGCACCCGGCGGCGATGATGGCGGTGCTGGCGTATAACGCATCGGTGGGGCAGACCGTGCTGTATGCGATCCTGATCGGTATTCCGACGGCGATCATTGCAGGCCCGGTCTACGCCAAATTCATCGTGCCGCGTATTCAGTTGCCGGCGCAAAACCCGCTGGAACGTCAGTTCATCGAGCGCGAACCGCGTACGCGCTTGCCGAGTTTCACGCTGACCATGGGCACCATCCTGTTGCCGGTGGTGCTGATGATGATCGGCGGCTGGGCCAACGTGCTTTCCACGCCGGGCACCGGGTTCAATCAGTTCCTGTTGTTTATCGGCAACTCGGTGATCGCGCTGCTGGTGGCGACCCTTGTCAGCTTCTGGACCTTGGGGATTGCCCAAGGCTTCAACCGCGAATCGATCCTCAAGTTCACCAACGAATGCCTGGCGCCGACTGCGAGCATCACCTTGCTGGTGGGGGCGGGCGGCGGTTTGAATCGGATTCTGGTGGACGCAGGCGTCACCCATGAAATTCTCGGCCTGGCCCATGCTTTCCAGCTGTCGCCGCTGGTGATGGGCTGGCTGTTTGCTGCGTTGATGCGTATTGCCACGGGCTCGGCCACCGTTGCCATGACCACCGCGTCCGGCGTGGTGGCACCGGTTGCCATGGGCCTGGGTTATCCACATCCCGAGTTGCTGGTGCTGGCTACCGGCGCAGGTTCGGTGATCTTTTCCCACGTTAATGACGGCGGCTTCTGGCTGATCAAGGAATACTTCAATATGACGGTCATCCAGACCTTCAAGACCTGGACCGTGCTGGAGACGCTGATTTCGGTGATTGCGTTCGGCCTGACCTACGGCTTGTCTCTGGTCCTATGAGCCTGATTGTGTAACCCGGAGCCACCATGGACATCCTTTACCAGATTCGCGCCCGCCAGGATTCATTCAGTGCCGGTGAAGGGCGTATCGCCAAGCTGATGCTCGATGATGTGGGCTTTGCGGCGTCGGCCAGCCTGGAGGCGTTGTCGTTGCGGGCCGAGGTCAGCACGGCCACGTTATCGCGGTTTGCACGCAGTGTGGGGTGCCGCGACTTGCGTGACCTGCGCCTGCAACTGGCGCAGGCCAGCGGTGTCGGCAGCCGCTTCCTGGACCCGGCGGGGTTGCCGGAGCAATCGGCCTTTCATCGACAGATCCTGGGCGATATCGAGGCCACGTTGCGTCAGCACCTGTCAGGGTTCAGCCAGGCGAGTTTTGCCGATGCGGTCAGTGTGTTGAGCAAGGCGCGGATGATCCATGCCTTCGGTATGGGCGGCCCATCAAGCCTGTGCAGCGATGAGTTGCAGGTGCGTCTGGTGCGCCTGGGTTATTCGATTGCCGCCAGCCATGACCCGGTGATGATGCGTGTCACGGCGGCGACACTGGGACCGGAACAGGCGCTGATCGTCTGCTCGCTCACGGGGTTGACCCCTGAATTGCTCGACGTGGTCGCACTGGCGCGCAACTACGAGGCACGCATCATCGCGATCACCCTGGCCAACTCGCCATTGGCGCAGTTGGCGGACGTCGTGCTGGCGCTGCAACCGGCCGAAACCAGTTTTATCTACAAGCCCACCGCAGCGCGCTACGGCATGCTGCTGGCCATAGATCTGCTTGCCACCGAGCTGGCGTTGGCCCAGCCGGACGACAACCAGGAGCGGCTGCGCCGGATCAAGCTGGCTCTGGACGATTATCGCGGCGGCCCCGACAGCCTGCCCCTTGGAGATTGAGATGAAGTACGACACGTTGATACGTCAGGCGCTGATCATTGATGGCAGCAACACGCCGGGCTATCTCGCCGATGTGGGGGTGTTGGCTGGGCGTATCGAGACGATCGGTGATCTGGCAACGGTCACCGCCGCACATGAAGTCGATGCCCGTGGCCTGGTGCTGGCGCCGGGGTTTGTCGATGTGCACACCCACGATGACACGGTGGTGATCCGCCATCCGCAGATGCTGCCCAAGCTCAGCCAGGGCGTGACGACGGTGATTGTCGGCAACTGTGGCATCAGCGCCGCGCCGGTGAGTTTGCGCGGCGATCCGCCGGACCCGATGAATCTGCTGGGCACGCGTGCTGCGTTCACTTACCCGCGCTTTGCCGATTATCGCGCTGCAGTCGAAGGCGCCCAGCCGGCCGTCAACGTGGCTGCATTGATCGGCCATACGGCGCTGCGCAGCAACCACATGGACGATTTGCAGCGTACCGCCACACCGGATGAAATTGCTGCCATGCGTGGGCAGTTGCAGGAGAGCCTTGAGGCGGGTGCCCTGGGCTTATCCACAGGCCTGGCCTACGCCAGCGCGTTCAATGCAACGACCGATGAGGTGCTGCAACTGAGTGAAGAGCTGACGGCCTTCGGTGCGGCGTACACCACCCATTTGCGCAGCGAATTCGAACCGGTGCTGGAGGCCATGGATGAGGCGTTTCTGATTGGTCGGCACGCCAAGGCGCCGGTGATCATTTCTCACCTCAAATGCGCCGGTGCGGGGAACTGGGGGCGCAGTCCGCAATTGCTGGCGTCGCTGGAGCAGGCGGCGAAAACCCATCCGGTAGGGTGTGATTGTTATCCCTATGCGGCCAGCTCATCGACCCTGGACTTGAAGCAAGTCACCGATGCGTTTCGCATTACCATCACGTGGTCGACGCCGCACCCGGAAGTGGGCGGGCGCGATCTGCAGGACATTGCCGCCCAATGGGGGCTTTCGCTGATGGACGCGGCCCGTCGCCTGCAACCGGCTGGCGCGGTGTACTACGGGATGGATGAGGCGGATGTGCGACGCATCCTCGCGCATCCGCTGTCGATGGTGGGGTCCGATGGGTTGCCTGAAGACCCGTTCCCTCATCCGCGCTTGTGGGGCGCGTTTCCCCGTGTGCTGGGGCATTTCAGTCGGGACGTAGGGCTGTTCCCGCTGCACACGGCGGTGCACAAGATGACCGGCCTGTCGGCGGCGCGGTTTGGCCTGACCGAACGTGGTGAGATTCTTGAGGGGTATTGGGCTGACCTGGTGTTGTTCGACCCATTGCGCGTACGGGATGTGGCGGATTTCAAGGAGCCGCAGCGGGCGGCGCAGGGGATTGAGCGGGTGTGGGTCAATGGCGTGTTGAGCTACAGCGAGGGGCAGGCCAATGGTCAGCGCTCGGGGCGTTTCCTGGCGCGTAGCGGGGCGCTGGGCGGTGGGTTTTCGTCTCTGTAGTGGGGTTGCTTCCACGGGGGGCGTTGTCATGCGTTTTATCGCAGGCAATAAAAAACCGCCTTAGTAGGGCGGTTTTTTTTTGCAAACCCAGTGAGTAGCCGGGGTTGCTATCTCAAAGGACGCATTCGACCTGCGTCCCAAGGCTTACGTGTTCCGGTAAGTGCGCTGGAGGTAAGGCCCAACTCACGGAGGGCCGAGTATGTCTAAGTTTGCCTGTGGCGAGGGAGCTTGCTCCCGCTGGGCTGCGTAGCAGCCCCCAAAGCATTCACTGGGCTTTCAAGTCCGAATCGGCATCAACTTGATCAGGGCCGCTTCGCGGCCCAGCGGGAGCAAGCTCCCTCGCCACAGTGATAGCGCTATTTACACCCGGAAATGACTGACCATCTGCTGCAACTGGCTCCCCAATCGCGCCAGTTCCACGCTCGACTTGGCGGTCTCGTTGCTGGCGGTCGCCGTCTGCTCCGACACATCACGCACATTCACGATGCTGCGGCTGATCTCTTCAGCAACGGCACTTTGCTGTTCGGCGGCCGCCGCGATCTGCTGATTCATCGACTGGATGTTCGAGACCGTACGGGTGATGTTTTCCAGGGAGGCGCCGGCCTTGCGGGTCAGCTCGACACTGCTGTCGGTGAGGCTGCGGCTGTTGTTCATCACGTTGGCCACCTGCTGGGTGCCGTTCTGCAAACCGGCGACCAGGCCTTCGATTTCCTCGGTGGATTTCTGCGTGCGCTGGGCAAGGCCGCGCACCTCATCGGCGACCACGGCAAAGCCACGCCCGGCTTCACCGGCACGGGCGGCTTCAATGGCGGCGTTGAGGGCCAACAGGTTGGTCTGCTCGGCCACGGCCTTGATCACGTCCATCACGCTGCCGATCTTGTTGCTCTCTTGTTGCAGGTGCGACATGGCGTCGGTGGAGCGCGCCACTTCGTCAGCCAGGCGCTCGATCTGGGCGATAGCTTCGGCGACCACCTTGTCACCCTCGCGAGCTTGGCCGTCAGCGTCGGAGGCCGCCTGGGAGGCTTGCTCTGCGTTACGCGCGACTTCCTGCACCGTCGCGGTCATTTCATGCATGGCGGTGGCGACCTGATCGGTCTCGACCTTTTGGCTGTTGACGCCCGCGCTGGTCTGTTCGGTAACGGCCGACAACTCTTCGGCGGCACTGGCGATTTGCGTCACACCGTCACGGATGCCGCTGATCAATTCACGCAGGGTGGTGCCCATACGCTGGATACCTTGTTGCAGCACGCCCAGTTCATCCCGGCGGGTGATCTGAATGTTGTGGCTCAGATCGCCGGAGGCGATGCGCTCGACCACCGCCAGGGTGTCTTGCAATGGGCGTGTGATCTGCCGGGTGATCACCCAGGCAGCGATGATGCCAACCAGCAACGCCAGCAGGGTGCTGATCAGTTGCAGGCTGCGCGCCTGGGTACTTTCGGCATCGCGACGAGTGAGCTGGATGTCATACAGCTTGTCACTGAGCGTGACGATGTCGGCACCCTGGGTGGTCATTTCGGCGCGGGCAGCGACGATATTGGCGTTAGCGGCCTTGTAGTTCTGCAGGGCGCTGCGGTAGGCGCCGAGCGCGGTTTCCAGCGCGCTCAGTGCGCTTTGCTGGCTGGCGCCGAAGACGCTGTTGAGGTCTTTCAGGCCGGTAATGGCTTTTTCAATCTGTGCGACGGCGCGGGCTTCGGTGTCTGGGTTGACATCGCCGGTGTAGCCGCGCACTTCAAAGCGCGCCAGTTGGAATTGCATCTTGGCTTCGGCCACGGCCTGGAATTGGGCCAGGTGCTCCGAACTGTCAGGCATTTGCTTCACCGAGGCTTCCAACGCGTTGATCTGGGCGTTGGCGATATCGGCCTTGTCGCCCATCACCTGGCGTGAGGCGTTGCCGTTACGGTAGGCCTCTCGCATCTTGTTCAGGGACTGTTGATAGGCGGTAATGACGGCTTTCTGCTCGTTGAGCAGCTTGAGGTTTTCCGGGCTCTTGAAACTGTCCAGCAGCTTCTGTTGCTGGGCGGCGAACGTATCCAGGTTGGCTTGTACGTTCTGGGCCACGGTTTCGTCGCCGTTGGCGAGCATGTACTGCAGGCGCGCAATGCGCAGTTTGGTCAGCGAGGCGTTGAGCTGGGTAATGTCGCTCATCCAGTTGCTGCGGTCGATCAGGCCGCCGAGGCTGGTCCAGCCGGTCAATGCCAGGATCGAGGTGAGGACAAGCACCAGGCCGAAGCCCAGGCCCAGTTTGAGGTTGACGCTGATGTTACCGAACCAGCTGTTCATTGAAAGCTCCGCAAAGTGTGATCTGAATGCTGGGCGGTGTTGTTGTTTGAGCCAGCTGAGGTATGTAGGCCATATCGGCAGCACGGCCAGAATCTGAAATGTCTTTTGTCCGGTAGATCGAAAGGGGCCCCCAGCCGACGGGCGGGCAGGAGCCCCTGAGGCATCACGGTGCCGGTGTCAGATGGATCTCGTACTTGAGCGCTTCGATCAACTGGCTTTGATAGACAAAACGCTTGTCGCGAATCCCCTCCCACCGATCGATGAAGAACTGGCCCATGTCATCGATCTGAATCGGCGTGACCACGATGTCGCCACTGTTGGAATGGTGCACCAGGTTCGTCTCGTAGGCCGATGGCCGCTCGATGATGAAGTGCCCTTTGAGGCGCAACCGCTCGCGGCTTGGCGGTGCGGGTGGACGCATGGCGCGCCTGCCGGCGACACCGACCTGCAGTGTGAAGTCGCTGCGCAAGGCCAATGAGCTGGTCTCATCTACGATCCAGCCGCCCTGTTGCAGGGTGCGTGCAGTGCCGGCGGCGGCATCGCGCACATGCAGGCTGACGGCATCCTGCAACTGGGCAATACCGGGCACCAACAGGTTCATATCGGTGTGCCCGCTGCCCATGAACGCCACCCACTTATGGGGCCCGAACGCCGCCTGGTCGGCCTTGATCACTTCGTTGGCGAAATAACTGAACAGCGTGTTGCGCGGGCTGCTGCCCCTGGCCCCTTTGGTGTGGTAGCTGGCAGTGCAATCCAGGGCGCGCACGCGCAGCCCGTATTTGTTGGCGGCCTTGATCACGTTGGTATAAGTGTTCGGCCCGGTGTACATGAGCATATGGCCCTGGTCCTGGGCATTCAGGTAGGCCTGCAAGCCGCTGGGCATTTTCAGCGTGTCGTGCAGGATATCCAGTTCGTGCTGGTGCAGGTCGGTCAGCAGGTGTTCGACATAGAGCGTTTTTACCCCCTGTTTCTTCAACAGTTTCATGTGCTTGATCAGGAACTCCTTACTCGACTGCGCCGAGTGCGCTTCTCCGATGACAAGCCCGAGTTTTTGTTGAAAGAGGCGCTTGATCAGGTCCTCTTCGCTCGCAAGGTTGGCCAGGTAAGCCAGGGCACTGCGTCGTGGCGCTGTGTACCCGGCAAAAAAGGCTTCGGCGCGTTCGATCAAGCGCTCGCGAATACGCATGAACTCAGCGAACGTGGCCTGGCGAGGGTCGCCCTGATGCAAGGCGTAGCGTGTATCCAGGCCACGATGAGACGCTGCCAATTGCCCGGCCTGCTTCTTCATGGCGTGGGGCATGTCGAACTCGTTGAAGTGCGTGGCGCCGGCCGTGACCGCAGGGGCCTGCGCCACTGCCGGTTGGGCGCGCACGTGCAGGTTCGTCGACAGCGACAACGTGAGGTGCCCCCTGGACTGCGTCGCAGGCAAGGTGTCGACCCAGACGCCCACGGGCTGGTCAGGTGCCACGTCTTGAACGCGCAGCGCCAAGGTGTTTTGCAGATCGGCCAGGCCGGTGGTCATCGCGTGGCTTCCCATGCGGTCCTGTTCGACCAGGGCGATCCAGCCTTCCCCGGGGCGATTTTTCACGTTGCGCGCAATTGCCTGGTGCGAATAGAAATTTCGCAGCCGGCTCGAGCGTGGGATAAGCCGCTCGCCGTCGCCCAGGGCCAGCACGTGCTCCATGTGGTAGGAGCTCGACGCATCCAGCCCATCGATGATCACGTTGTGTTTGTGCGCTTCAAGCACCAGCTTGCGGAAACTGAAAGGCGCATCGGCAGCGAACCCCAAGGCCTGATCGACCCTGGCCAGATGCTCAGTGATGCGTTCAAGTGCCACCGCGACATTGCCTTCGACTTCGCGGTTGAGGATCTTCAGTTTGCTGCGAAACACGTCAACCGGCAGGTTTTCGATGTACAGCCGCTTGAGCCCTTGCTCGGCCAGGGACTGCATGTTTTCGATCAACAATTGTTTGCTGGCGATGGACGCATTATGGGCGCCGATGAGCAGCTGTTTACCCGGCGAGAACAAAAGCTTGAGCAGTTCGGCGTGCGCGGTTTCTGCGGCCACTGGGGGGACTTGCGGCTTGATGGGGTGTACGCGGGGACGCAGGAAGAAAGCCTCGGCATCCTTCGTCAGTTGCTCGATCTGGCCGACGTAGGCATTGCGTAGCGGCTGCAACTGGTCGTAGACGTAGCGCTGGGTAGCGCCGATGACGTCGGGATCCCAATTGGTGACCAGCCGGGCTTTGAAGCCTTCATCGAGTACGGCTCGGAAATATTTACCTTCGCTGGGCGAAATCTCGTATTTCGCCAGAGAGTCGTCGACCTCTTCGGGTAGCAGCTCATATTTCTTGCGCCCGCCACCGGTCACGCCGGAACGCACCCAGCGACCCTCGGTATCCTGGTTGACCAAGCGTGCGGTCGAGCGCATCTGGCCGGAGGCCGGGTCCTGGCGGTAGAGCAGGTGACGGCCCAGGGCGTCCGGGGTGGGCTTGACCCAGTAGGGCTGGCCATCGAACAGCAGCGGTTGCATGTCTGGCGGGCTGGTGGGTTCGAGTTGTTTGAGCAGTGCGCTGTCAGCCGCCTGTTTGCCGGTTTTGAGTGTCGGACGCAGTGCGTTGAACGGCCCGCGAAAGGCAGGTCTCAAGTCAAACAGCAGCGCACCGCCCAGGTTGGCCAGGTACCCGATGTAATGCAGCAATGCACCGTCGCGGTCACCCTGGTGCCACGCGTTGAGCGCGAGCAGCGCATCCTTGAAGGCGAGCAACCCGCCCAGGGTCAGGCTGAGAATCGGAAAGGGAATGGTCGCGATGGCAGTGACCCATTCGACGCAGGTCCAGACAATGCCCATGATCATCTGCGTACGGTTCACCGTAGTGGCGTGGACGTCGTCGATCCGGCGTTGCAATACCATGTTGTAGAATTCGTGACGCAGGTCGGTCAAGGGCGTGACGCGCTCGATGCTGTCGTAATGGGGGCGGCTGGGGCTGGTGCGGTTGATGTCGTCGGGCAGGCCCTTCTTGGCGGTTTCGAGTACATCCCGGATACGTGCCTGGGACTGCTGCGCGGTGCGGCTACAGAAATATTCCACCGCACCATCGAGGGTCTTGAGCAGGTAGTTGAACAGTTTCGCTTCACGAAAACTGATGCCATCCGGGGCATTCGGGGTGTACAGCAGCACCGGGTTATCCGCGTGGCTGAACAGGTAAACGCCCATGACCCAACTGCCGTCGATAAACAGGCGATGTATTTTGTAAGTGGTGCGCTGGGTCACTGCACTCTGGCCCAGGCTGCTGATCGCCTGGGTCAACCAGCTCAGGTCGACATTGGCGATATGCCCTTCGAGGCGTGATTGCAGAGCGGCATTTTGCATTTGCAACTGGGTGATCTTCAGCGTGGCATTGCGCCTTTCGGTATAGCCCGGGCTGCTGGCGGCCTGCAATTGCGTGTGTACCAGGTCGGTGTAACGTTTGCCGATCCATGCGCCTCTTACCGCGGCCGCGACCTTCTGCGAGGTCAGCGCGCTCAGGTCGACACCGGGCGGGCCACGAAACGTCGCAGAGCTGGAAAAGTCTTCGTTGATAAACCCCACGTTGTCCGCGTACCCGTCGCGATACAGTTCGGTATAGGACACAGGTTTCGGCCCTTGGCCCAACAACGGTTTGGGGGTGTAGGCAAAAACCAGGTCCGGGTCGACCTTGTTGTGCATCCGGCCCAACAGCTTGTTGAGGCTGAGGGTGGCCTGTTCATGCACATACGCGGCAAAGGTCGGGAAGTTGGCCTCCGCATCCGGCCGGGCGTTGTAGGTGCGTAAGGCGCCTTCGGCATCTTCGGCAAGGCTTGTCAGGCGGATGCGCTCAGTTTGAGAGGCGGAACGCAGCCAGAGCGGGCTGCTGTATTCATAGTCGTCGATCAATTGCGCCATCAGGTGCTCGACCATGGCGTCCAGGCAGGCATTGTGCGTGCAGGGCGTACCCAGGGTGACTTCCTCGTGCTCCATGGCATCCGGTCGAAAACCCAGCTTACTGGCGACAATGCGCATGGTCGGCCGAAAGCGCTGTGGCACTTGCTCCAGCAGGTAGTCGACCATGGTTTTTCCGTTATGCCGGGTCGTGTCCGCCGCCCAGGCGAGAATGTGCGTCTGGCATTCGCGCAGGCTGTTGAAGCCGATAAACATTTGCCCCCTTGGTGAGTCGGGAGTGCACAGCAGCAAGCGTTTGGGTTGCCCGTTGGTGTCGTTCTCGCGCAGCAGCCACAAGTCCTTGAGCTGCGCGCCATGCAGCAGCACGGTCTGCGCACGCAGCGCCGAGCCGGGCGTGCTGCGCAATTGTTCAAACAATTGATAGTCGGCGGCGCTCAAGTGGCCTTGCAGGTTGGCGGTATAGGCCAACAGTGCCAGGCGTCGATCGAGCATGGCCTTGGTCGCCTGGCGGATTTCGGGCGTAGCCATGGCTTTTTTCTGCTGGGCGGCAAACTCCAGGCGCGGGTCCAGCGGTTGCAACAGGTCGAGCAGGCTTTGTGGCGTGAGGTGCGCGTGGCGACCTTGCAACGGTGCGCCGGCGTAGCTCAGGGTGGTGTGCTTGAGAAAGGCTGAGCCGGGCAGACGGTCGTCGCTGTGCAAACCCGCGAGGGCAACATCCACCAGGCTGCGCTGTTGCACGTAAGCGCCCACATCCGCCACTTCGCGGCGGGTGGTGACGAGCAGTTGCTGCGGGTCGAGGTCATGGATCTCCAACTGGTCGGCCAATTGTTCGAGCAACTGGTAATGGGCCAGGGCGCCAGGGGTTATCCAGGGGCCGAACAGTTCGAGAAATATCTGCCGGGCCTGGTTGTACTGGACGATGCAGTCCGTCAGGTTGGCTTGCTTCGCGCCATCGGCGTTACGGAACCAGTCGGGCAAGCTTTTATGCAACGCCCACTCCAGCAGGCGCTGGCGCCGCATTGCCAGGCGCTGGGACAGGTCGGGCAGGGCCGCACTGATAGCGGCGTCCAGCTCTTCGATCAACTGTGCACTGTCAGTTCGCGGGTTATTGACCAGGCTCAGCGCAAGGTCGATGTCCAGGCGACGTTTGTCGAGCAGCGCCTGGTAGCTGTGTTCGAACACCAGCAGGTCGTCGATCGGCCGCAGCTCCAGCGGCCAGATGTCGGCGACGCCCAAGTGTTGATAACGCACCGGCAAGTGCCGGAGGATTTCTCCGCGCTCGGCTATGTTCGCTTTCAGGCTCTGGTCGAGTTCGAGCAGGGTATCGAACCCATACAGGCCCGCCGATGGCGTAAAGAGCAGTACCGGGCCGAGCGCGGCATCGCTGGTCAGGCTATCGACCACCGGGCTCGGCTGGCGCGTCAATACAAATGCGCCGGCGAATTCGACGCTTTGCTCCTGATAGGTGAACGTCAATGCATAGATGCCCGGTCGCAACGACGGCACGCGTGAGCAATCCTCAAGCATGCGCAGGTCGACCGGGTTCAGCAGATGGTCCTTGATATTGAGGCTGGCCTCCCGTTCCAGTGCCGTGCTGCCGGCGGCGTAGCGCATGAAGGTCTGACGGCCTTGACCGGTGACGGAGCTGGTGTCATCAAGGTCTTGCAACTGTTCGTTCAGTTTGGCCCGCAGGCGGGTCAACAACGCCTTGCCGCCAGTTTGGCTGAGGTCGACTTGGGCCAGGTCCTGATAGAGCGCGCGTGCCTGGTCGAGGAAAGTGTGGTTGGCTTGCTTGAGCGTGGCGTTCAATTTTTCCAGGTCAGTCAGCTCCTGGGGCGGTGGGGCAGGCTTGCTGACTTGGCTGCGCAGGCTCGGATCAATCTCAAGCAACTGCGCGTGCAGTTGCTCAAGTTGGGATGCAGAGGGTGTGCTCATGGCACCGTCTCCAATGTGATGGAAGGAGCCTCAGCATGAGATGCCGGCTTGGAACGACGGCGGTAGATAGGTACGTGCGCAGGGCTCATCACAGACGACGCATGTGTGCTAGTCTGCTGGCCCTTTTAGTTCTGGGCGGCGCGGGAAACGGCGTTTTCCTGTGTGGCCCTACAGCGGAGCCTCTTCATGTCCGAAGTTAATCTGTCCACCGACGAAACCCGCGTCAGCTACGGTATCGGCCGTCAGTTGGGCGACCAACTGCGCGACAACCCACCACCGGGCGTGAGCCTGGACGCGATCCTGGCCGGCCTGACCGACGCCTTCGGCGGTAAGCCAAGCCGTGTGGACCAGGAGCAAATGGCTGCAAGCTTCAAAGTCATCCGCGAGATCATGCAAGCCGAAGCCGCTGCCAAGGCTGAAGCCGCTGCTGGCGCCGGCCTGGCATTCCTGGCGGAAAACGCCAAGCGTGATGGCATCACCACCCTCGCTTCCGGTCTGCAATTTGAAGTGCTGACTGCCGGTACCGGCGCCAAGCCAACCCGTGAAGATCAAGTACGTACCCACTACCACGGCACCCTGATCGACGGCACTGTGTTCGACAGTTCCTACGAGCGCGGTCAGCCTGCAGAATTCCCGGTAGGGGGTGTGATCGCCGGCTGGACCGAAGCCCTGCAACTGATGAATGCCGGCAGCAAGTGGCGTCTGTACGTGCCGAGCGAACTGGCTTACGGCGCTCAAGGCGTTGGCAGCATTCCACCGCACAGCGTTCTGGTATTCGACGTCGAGCTGCTCGACGTTCTGTAAGATCTGCTGATTATCTGTGGGAACGAGCGTGCTCGCTCCCACAGAGTTTTGCGGGTGTGTTCATGGATGGAACTTGCCATTGAGCTCCGTCGCCGGGCGCAACGCTCGGGCATAGCAGAATAGAAACAGGTTTCTCACCACCTCTTTCAGCACACCGGGTTCACTTGAACTCAAGCCGTTGACGTCCAGGTCACCCTGATCCTGCAGTTCGTTCAACGCTTCTTCTTCCAGTACTGCGCAAACCTCACCGGTTTCCCGATGCAGAATCCGCAGGTAGGGGTGTGGGCGGTCCAGCCAGGCATCGATCAAATAAGTCATGGTTCATTCTCCTTGATGGGTTTCAATGAGAATAATTCTTATTCGTCGAATAGCAAGTGTCTATTGGCGGTTTTCTGGGTTTTCTGGAGGGACCGTTGCGTTCGGTCAAAGGAGATGGCGAAACGCCACCCCGCGGCGGGCGCGGGATGGAACCAGCAGATTCAGACCTTGCGGACGAACTCGGACTTGAGTTTCATCGGGCCGATGCCGTCGATCTTGCAGTCGATATCGTGGTCGCCGTCGCACAGGCGGATGTTCTTGACCTTGGTGCCGACCTTGACCACCAGGGACGTGCCTTTGACCTTGAGGTCCTTGATTACGGTGATGGTGTCGCCGTCTTGCAGGACGTTGCCCACAGAGTCTTTCTTCACGGTTTCGTCGCTGGCCGCTTCGGCTTCGCCGTTGACGGACCACTCATGGGCGCATTCCGGGCAGATCAGCTGGGCGCCGTCTTCGTAGGTGTATTCGGAATTGCATTTTGGGCAGGGTGGCAACGTGCTCACTAAAGTTCCTTGAAAGTCAGGAGGGCTAAAAGTCGCACATTATATAGGGAATTGGGCCAGGGGCGGGAATTGGTAATAGGCTTGAATGTGGGAGGGGGGCTCCCACATGCAGGTATTTCAGTGTGTACGCGCGACCGCGAACTCACTCAGTTCGACCAGGGCGTCCCGGTATTCGCTGGCCGGCAGGGCTTCCAGGCACGCGATGGCACGGGCCGCGAAGTCGCGCGCCAGTTGCGCGGTGTAATCCAGGGAGCCCGAGGCTTCAACGGCTGCACGGATGGCTTCCAGGTCTTCGATCCCGCCTTTCTGGATCGCCTTGCGTACCAGCGCAGCCTGTTCCGGCGTGCCTTCACGCATGGTGTAGATCAGCGGCAGGGTCGGTTTGCCTTCGGCCAGGTCGTCGCCGACGTTCTTGCCCAGGGTTTCTGCGTCGCCACGGTAGTCGAGCAGGTCATCCACAAGTTGGAACGCCACGCCCAGGTGGTCGCCAAAGGTGCGCAGGGCTTCGGCCTGTGCGGCGGTCGCGCCGCACAGGGCGGCTGCGCTATGGGTCGAAGCTTCGAAGAGCATCGCGGTTTTGCCGCGAATCACTTCCATGTAGGTTTCTTCGGTGGTGCTGGCGTCGCGAACCTTCGACAGCTGCAATACTTCGCCTTCGGCGATGATGCGCGTGGCTTGTGAAAGAATTTTCATCACCGGCATCGAACCCAGTTCGACCATCATTTCGAACGAGCGCGAGTAAAGGAAATCGCCCACCAGGACGCTGGGAGCGTTGCCCCACATGGCATTGGCGGTTTCGCGACCCCGACGCATGCCGGACATGTCGACCACGTCGTCATGCAGCAGGGTGGCGGTGTGCAGGAACTCGATAGTTGCTGCCAGCAGGCGCAGGTCATCGCCTTGGCGGCCCAGGGCCTTGCCGCACAGCAACACTAATAAAGGACGCAGGCGTTTACCGCCCGCCGACGTAATGTAGTCGCCAATTTTGGAGACCAGCGGCACTTTAGACGTCAGCTGCTGCTTGATGATGCCGTCGACGGCGCTAAAATCGTCCGCGACCGCGCGGTAGAAAGCTTGGGGTTGCATCAGCGACAGTCGCTCCAGAAGGGTTGCGCGGCATGCTAGGACCCTGACCCCGCAGTGTCAAGGCGCGATGGACGGCCACTTGCAAGGCCTCTATAGCTTGCGTACAATCGCGCACCCTGAACTTCCTGGGCAGCACCTGCCTTACGCAATTGCATTCGGGACGTCCATCCCATGCAGCCATGCCAGCCAATACCTCTTCTTATAAAGAGCTGGGTGAGCAGGATTATCGGAGAAATACCATGTCGTACGCAGTAATTGTTACTGGTGGCAAGCAATACAAGGTCGCCCCAGGTGAATACCTGAAGATCGAAAAACTGGAAATCGCTACCGGCGAATCCGTTACTTTTGATCGCGTTCTGTTGGTCGCCAATGGCGATGACGTGAACATCGGCGCTCCAGTTGTTGCTGGCGCTACCGTTGTGGCTGAAGTGATCTCCCAAGGTCGTCACGATAAAGTCCGCATCATCAAGTTCCGTCGTCGTAAGCACCACATGAAGCGTATGGGCCACCGCCAGTGGTACACCGAGATCAAAATCACCGGTATTCAGGCTTAATTTCAGCCTAATTCCTCACTAGGAGAATTGACTCATGGCACACAAAAAAGCTGGTGGTAGTACCCGTAACGGTCGCGACTCAGAAGCCAAACGCCTTGGCGTGAAGATGTATGGCGGCCAGAAAATCATTCCGGGCAACATCATCGTGCGTCAGCGCGGCACCCAATTCCACGCCGGTTACGGTGTAGGCATGGGTAAAGATCACACCCTCTTCGCGAAAATCGAAGGCGTGATCAAGTTTGAAGTAAAAGGCGCTTTCAACCGCCGTTACGTGAGCGTTGTCGCAGCTTAATCGCGAGATCGCTGGAAAAGCCCTGTCTTGCGACGGGGCTTTTTCGTTTGTGGAGTGAGTCTCTTGCAAAGCTGTTTGTAATGGGCGAGAGCAGCAAGATTTGCGGTCGTTGCTTGAGGTCGCTGCGCTCATTTTTGCAAGAGTCTTATGTCTTGGTTTCTTAAGCTCGTCCAAGAGGCGAGAGGCGTTTTGTTATGAAGTTCGTTGATGAAGTTTCCATCCGAGTAAAAGCAGGCGACGGCGGTAACGGTTGCATGAGTTTCCGTCGCGAAAAATTCATCGAAAACGGTGGCCCCAACGGCGGTGATGGCGGTGACGGCGGTTCCATCTACATGATGGCCGACGAAAACCTCAACACCCTGGTCGACTACCGTTACACCCGGCACTTCGACGCCGAGCGTGGCTCCAACGGCGGCAGCACCGACTGCACCGGTAAAAAAGGCGAGGACCTGGTACTGCGCGTACCGGTCGGCACCACGATCATCGACTCCGCGACCCAGGAAGTGATTGGCGACCTGACCAAGGCCGGCCAGAAGCTGATGGTTGTGCAGGGCGGCTGGCACGGTCTGGGTAACACCCGATTCAAGTCCAGTACCAACCGTGCACCGCGCCAGACCACACCGGGCAAGCCGGGCGAGCAGCGTGACCTGAAGCTGGAAATGAAAGTACTCGCCGACGTGGGCCTGCTGGGCCTGCCGAACGCCGGTAAAAGTACCTTCATCCGCTCGGTCTCGGCGGCCAAGCCGAAAGTCGCTGACTACCCGTTCACCACCCTGGTGCCGAACCTGGGCGTGGTCAGCGTCGACCGTTGGAAAAGCTTCGTGATCGCCGACATTCCCGGCCTGATCGAAGGTGCTTCCGATGGCGCTGGCCTGGGCATCCGCTTCCTCAAGCACTTGTCGCGTACCCGTTTGCTGCTGCATCTGGTCGACATGGCCCCGCTGGATGACACCAGCGCGCCGGACGCCGCCGAAGTGATCGTCAACGAGTTGACCAAGTTCAGCCCGTCCCTGGCTGAGCGTGATCGCTGGCTGGTACTGAACAAGTGCGACCAGATCCTCGAAGAAGAACACGAGGCCCGCGTCAAGGAAATCGTCGACCGCCTGGAGTGGGAAGGCCCGGTCTATGTGATCTCGGCCATCGCCAAAGAAGGCACCGAGCGCCTGACCCGCGACATCATGCGCTACCTCGAAGACCGCGCCGACCGTCTGGCGGCCGACCCGGTGTACAAGGCCGAACTGGCCGAGCTCGACCAGCGCATCGAAGACGAAGCCCGTGCTCAGCTGCAGGCCCTGGATGACCAGCGTGCCCTGCGCCGCAGCGGCGTGAAGTCGGTCCATGACATCGGCGACGATGATTGGGACGAAGAAGACGTGGATGATGAAGATGGCCCGGAAATCATTTACGTGCGCGACTGATTCGTTGCGATAAACTTGAACGCCGCTCCTTATAGAGCGGCGTTTTGGTATCCGGGTATAACGTTATGGGCGGCGCTGGGTCGCGCGGCCCTCACTTTAAGGTTGAAGATGATGCGGAGCAAAGTGACAGGTGCGCAGCGCTGGGTCGTGAAGATCGGCAGTGCGTTGCTGACAGCGGATGGCAAGGGGCTCGATCGCGCAGCCATGAGCGTCTGGGTCGAGCAAATGGTGGCCTTGCATGAGGCCGGTGTCGAGTTGGTGCTGGTGTCGTCCGGGGCGGTTGCCGCCGGGATGAGCCGCCTCGGCTGGACCGCGCGACCCAGCGCGATGCACGAACTGCAAGCCGCCGCCGCCATCGGCCAGATGGGCCTGGTGCAAGCCTGGGAATCCAGCTTCGCCGAGCACGGCCGCCACACCGCGCAGGTCCTGCTGACCCACGACGACCTGTCCGACCGCAAGCGCTATCTCAACGCCCGCAGTACCCTGCGTGCGCTGGTGGAGCTCAAGGTCATCCCGGTGATCAATGAAAACGACACGGTGGTCACCGACGAAATCCGCTTCGGCGACAACGACACCCTGGCCGCCCTGGTAGCCAACCTGGTGGAGGCCGACCTGCTGGTGATCCTCACCGACCGCGACGGCATGTTCGACGCCGACCCGCGCAATAACCCCGACGCGCAATTGATCTACGAAGCCCGTGCCGATGATCCGGCTCTGGACGCCGTGGCCGGCAGCGTCGGTGGCGCCCTGGGCCGTGGTGGCATGCAGACCAAGCTGCGTGCCGCACGCCTGGCTGCGCGTTCCGGTGCGCACACCATTATCGTCGGAGGGCGCCTGGAGCGTGTGCTGGACCGCCTCAAGGCTGGTGAACGTATCGGTACGCTGCTGTCGCCGGAGCGCGGCATGCTGGCTGCGCGCAAACAGTGGCTGGCCGGCCATCTGCAAACCCGTGGCACCCTGGTGCTGGACGATGGCGCTGTGTCGGCCTTGTCTCAAGGCAACAAGAGCCTGCTGCCGGTGGGCGTCAAGCTGGTGCAAGGCAGTTTCCGCCGTGGCGAGATGGTCGTGTGCGTCGCGCCGGACGGCCGTGAGATCGCCCGCGGCCTGGCCAACTACAGCGCGCTGGAAGCGCAGAAAATCATTGGGCAATCGTCTGACGCGATTGTCGGACTATTGGGTTACATGGCCGAACCGGAACTGGTTCACCGCGATAACCTGATCCTGGTTTAACCAAAGGAATACACGATGCGCGTAATGAAGGGATTGCTCGGCCTGCTGTTGGCCATGCCGCTGCTGGCCAGCGCAGAAGAAATCGGCCAGGTGTCGACGGTGTTCAAGTTCGTCGGCCCCAACGACCGCATTGTGGTCGAGGCGTTTGACGACCCCAAGGTTGATGGCGTGACCTGCTACCTGTCCCGCGCCAAGACCGGCGGTGTCAAAGGCGGCCTGGGCCTGGCCGAAGACCGCGCCGAAGCCTCGATTGCCTGCCGCCAGGTCGGGCCGATTCGCTTCAAGGGCGAGCTCAAGGACGGCGACGAAGTGTTCAAGGAGCGCACCTCCCTGGTGTTCAAGACCATGCAAGTGGTGCGCTTTCTCGATAAGAAGCGCAATACCCTGGTTTACCTGGTCTACAGCGACCGTTTGATCGAAGGCAGCCCGCAGAATGCGGTGACCGCGATTCCGATTTTGCCCTGGCCTACCGCTCAGTAACTCGCAGGCGAGTTTTGCAATCGGCGTCTATGATTGCAGGCTTGCGGGTTGTAATCTCGCAGAGCCGCAATGCGAAGAACATGGGATATCTGGAGTTCGTCATGAGCGCTTTCCACGACCTGAAACTCAAAGCTTTAGACGGACATGAGCTGCCGCTGGCGCCTTTCAAGGGGCAAGTGGTACTGGTGGTCAACGTGGCCTCCAAATGTGGCCTGACCCCGCAATACGCGGCGTTGGAAAACCTCTATCAGCAGTATAAGGACCAGGGGTTTACCGTGCTTGGCCTGCCTTGCAACCAGTTTGCAGGCCAGGAACCGGGCACCGAGGAAGAAATCCAGGCGTTCTGCAGCCTCAACTACGGCGTGACGTTTCCATTGGGCAGCAAGCTTGATGTGAATGGCCATGATCGCCATCAGCTCTACCGCTTGTTGGCGGGCGAGGGCGCAGAGTTTCCTGGAGATATCACCTGGAACTTCGAAAAATTCCTGCTGGGCAAGGATGGGCGAGTGCTTGCACGCTTTTCGCCGCGCACCGCGCCGGACGATCCAACGATCGTCCATGCCATCGAAAAAGCCCTGAGCTGAACATCTCCCTTACTTGTGGCCAGGGAGCAAACTCCCTAGCCACAGGTTAGCGGCCTTCGCTTTTAGCCCTTAATCACCCAGATCAATAGTGCTATGAAGCACCCTGATCTCACCATATTATCGGCATCATAAATCCAGTCTCACGTGGAGCGCTCCCATGCCTGTCCAAGCCTTGTTCAAACCGTTCCAGCTCGGTGCACTGACGCTGTCGACCCGCGTAGTGATGGCGCCGATGACCCGCTCGTTCTCCCCAGGTGGCGTGCCCAATTCCAAGGTCATCGAGTACTACCGCCGCCGCGCTGCCGCCGGCGTGGGGCTGATCATTACCGAAGGCACCGTGGTGGGGCATCAAGCGTCCAACGGCTACCCGAATGTTCCGCATTTCTACGGTGATGCCGCACTGGCCGGTTGGAAAAAAGTGGTCGACGCCGTACACGCAGAAGGGGGCAAGATTGTCCCGCAGCTGTGGCATGTGGGCAGTGTGCGCCGCATCGGCACCGAACCGGACGCCAGCGTGCCGGCATATGGCCCGATGGAAAAACTCAAGGATGGCGCCGTCGTTGTCCATGGCATGACCACCCAAGACATCAAAGACGTGATCAATGCCTTCGCCCAAGCCGCCAAGGATGCCCAACGCATCGGTATGGACGGCGTGGAGATCCACGGTGCCCACGGCTACCTGGTGGACCAGTTCTTCTGGGAAGGCAGCAACCAGCGCAGCGACGAATATGGTGGCAGCCTGGCCAACCGTTCGCGCTTTGCCATCGAGTTGATCCAGGCGACCCGCGCCGCTGTCGGCCCTGATTTCCCGATCATTTTCCGTTTCTCCCAATGGAAGCAGCAGGACTACACCGCGCGCCTGGTGCACACCCCGCAGGCGCTGGGAGAATTCCTCAAGCCGTTGGCCGACGCCGGTGTGGATATTTTCCACTGCTCTACCCGTCGCTTCTGGGAGCCGGAGTTTGAAGGCTCCGACCTCAACCTGGCCGGCTGGACCCGCCAGCTCACCGGCAAGCCAACCATCACCGTCGGGAGCGTCGGCCTGGATGGCGAGTTCCTGCAGTTCATGGTCAACACCGATAAAGTTGCACAGCCGGCGAGCCTGGAAAAACTGCTGGAGCGCCTGAACAACGAGGAGTTTGACCTGGTAGCCGTAGGGCGCGCACTGCTGGTGGACCCGGATTGGGCGGTGAAGGTGCGCGAAGGACGCGAGAGTGACATCCTGCCGTTCAGTCGTGAGGCATTGACGACCCTGGTTTGAATGGCAGGTAAACATGCGGTTTTCAACGGGAGGCAAGGGGTGGAAGACCCTGCCTCCCGTTTTGTTTCAGCTATTTACTGCGTTGTCCTGTCACAGGTCGCGGTATGGGTTGTTCCCCCCGGCGGGTATGTTGCGGCTGGTTCCAGCCGTCATCCGCGCGGGGGTAGTGCGGACGGTGACTGTCGTAATCCGGTCGGGTAGGTAGCGGGCGGTTCCAGCCATAATCAGGTCGGGTGTATTGCGGTCGGTGATTATCGTAGTCCGGGCGGGTTGGGTAAGGACGGTGATTATCGTAGTCCGGGCGGGGTGGATAAGGACGGTGATCGTCGTGGTCCGGGCGGGCTGGGTAAGGACGGTGATTGTCGTAGTCCGGGCGGGCTGGGTAAGGACGATGATTGTCATAGTCCGGGCGGGTTGCGTACGGACGGTGGTGATTGTCGTATTCCGGGCGGGTAGGACGCGGACGGTAACTGCCGTAATCCGGGTGGGTAGGCAGTGGCTGATTCCAGCCGTAATCCGGACGTTCAGGCCGTGGTTGGCCCCAATTGGGCGGGGTTTCCTTTCCATACATCGCCATTTCATATCCGCCGCCGGATCGCCTCAATTCGGGAGCCTGTGCAGTGTTCTGGGTCTGCGTGTTGTGGTGCAGCAATTGCGGAGCCATTGGCCCATTGATCAGTGTCGACATAACGCTCTCTATCAATTTTTCGTGAGAAATACCTGCCTGATTCGGGGTGATCCAACAGGAAAACACCTTCGATAGCAGGTGTCATGTGGGTGGTGACTGGCAGCGCGACGTTCCCGAAATATGCCGTTGTAGCTCGGTGATTCGGGGGGTACGCAGAGACGATTGCGAAGATTGGAACCGGTTTTAGGGGGCGTGCCGGGAGACGTGGTGAACCGACTTACGGCACTCGCAGATCGTTCAGCGCAGGTGTGGCGGGTTTGGATGGGGTAAAACCCTGCGCGCACACACCACGTAACTGGTTCTCGAATTGCTCGATAATGGCTGGCCAGCCTTGGCGACTGGCATGCTGACGCGCATTCAGGCGCACCCTGCGCAAGGTCTCGCGCTCTTCAAGCAACCAGTTGGCCGCATCGCAGAAGGCTTCTTCATCCCCCGGCATCGCAGTCACACCGTTGTAGCCGTGGCGGATGTGCTGGGTCGCCGCCGCCTGATCGTATGCCACTACCCCCAACCCTGAAGCCATGGCCTCCAGCACAACGTTGCCGAAGGTTTCGGTCAGGCTGGGGAACAGGAATAGGTCGCCCGACGCGTAATGCCGGGCCAATTCTTCACCGCGCAGAGTGCCGCAGAAAATCGCCTCGGGCAGTGCTTTTTCCATCGCTGCGCGCTGTGGGCCATCGCCGACGATGACCAGTTTCATCTGATGCAGTGGATACCTGTCTTGCAGGGTTTCGAAACAACGTTTGAGCAGCCCCAGGTTTTTTTCCTGGGCCAGGCGGCCTACATGCAACACGGCGATCTGTTCACTGTTCAACGCCCAGCTTTCACGCAGTGCGTTATCGCGTTTGGCCGGGTGGAACAATTGGCTGTCGACCCCGCGCGCCAGCATTCCCAGGCGTTCGAAATTGCGGCGTTCCAACTCCAGGCGTTGGCTAGCGCTCGGCACCAGGGTCAAGGTCGAGCGGTTATGAAACCAGCGCAGGTAATGGGTGACCATGCGGCTCAGCACGCTCAAGCCATATTGGTTCGAATACTGCTGGAAATTGGTGTGGAAACCGCTGACCACACTGATACCCAGGCGCCGTGCCGCACGCAGGGCCGATAGCCCCAACGGCCCTTCCGTGGCGATATACAGCACATCGGGGCGTTGGCGCGTCCAGCGCCGCAGCAATTTGTGCATCGACGACTGGCCCCACTGCAGGCCCGGGTAACCCGGCAGCGGCCAGCCGCGGCACAGCAGCAGTTGGTCGTCGCTGGGGCGGCTCTGGTCGGTGCCCTGGCGAGGGCGTACCAGCTCGACTTGATGGCCACGCGCACGCAAACCCTCGCACAGGCGCCCAAGGGTATTGGCCACCCCGTTGATTTCCGGCGGGAAGGTTTCGGTAATTAAGGTGATGTGAAGCGAGGCTGTCGTCATGACCCACAGTGTCTCTGCGGGCCATGTCGTCATTGTGTCATTGGGATGATGGATTTATGACTTGGCCATGTTTTGCCGCGTCATCGCCTCGGCGCCTTGCTCGCGTACCCAGAACAACGTGGCCCCGGCCACGGCCGCCGGCATCATCAGCAGGTTGACCACCGGCACCAATAGCACCAGATAGACGATGCCGCCGAAGCTCATGCTCTGCCAGCGCTTCTGGCGCAGCCAGGCGAGCATTTCGTTCCAGCCCAGCTTATGGTTGTCGGCCGGGTAGTCGATGTATTGGATCGCCATCATCCACACACCGAACAGCAGCCACAACGGCGCCGCGATCAGGTTGACCACCGGGATGAACGACAGGATAAACAAGCCGATGGCGCGTGGCAGGAAGTAGCCCAGTTTGCGCATCTCACGAGCCAGGGTGCGCGGCACCATCGCGGCCAGCTCACCCCAACTGAACGGCGGGAAGTCATCGGTGCCACGCACCACCACTTCAACTTTTTCTGCGAGAAAACCGTTGAACGGTGCCGCGATGATATTGGCGAGCATGGTGAAGGTAAAAAACACCATCAACACCACCAGCACCACAAAAAGCGGCCACAAGATATAGCTGAGGAAGCTCAACCAACTGGGCAGCGTCGGCATCAGGCTATCGACCCACAGGCTGAACTGATGACCGGCGAAATAGATCAAGCCGACGAACAGCACCAGGTTGATTGCCAGCGGCAGCAGCACAAACAGGCGCAGGCCGGGGCTCAACACCAGTTTGAGGCCCTCGCGCAGGTATTGCGGGCCGGAAAGAGCAGGGGCGGGCATGGAGAACTCCGAGCAGTGGGACAAACGCGCCGACCTTACCGGCTTTGCCGGTTGGGCGAAAGCGGCGACATCAGCAGTAACAAACGTCTCGATCAACCGAGTCGACTGCATAGAGACCACCTATGAGCTGGATTGTTATTCCGTATTTCCTTAATCTTGCCCCCCTCGATACGCTGCACCCATTATTTTTCAGGGCCTGCGAGTTCAAGCCTTCCCCAAGTGCTTCGCGGTCCTTTTTTATTCCAGCCGCCTTGTTGTCCGGGCGGTCGACAGGAGTGAGTCATGTCTGATACCCGTCATTCGCGAGTGATTATTCTCGGTTCCGGCCCTGCCGGTTACAGCGCTGCCGTCTACGCTGCCCGGGCCAACCTCAAGCCGCTGCTGATCACCGGCATGCAGGCGGGCGGTCAGTTGACCACCACCACTGAAGTCGACAACTGGCCGGGCGATGTCCACGGCCTGACCGGCCCGGCGCTGATGGAGCGGATGAAAGAACACGCCGAGCGTTTTGAAACCGAGATCGTGTTCGATCACATCAACCAGGTCGATTTTTCCAAGAAGCCTTACAGCCTGACCGGCGACAGCGGTGTCTACACCTGTGACGCCTTGATCATCGCCACTGGCGCCAGCGCCCGTTACCTGGGCCTGCCGTCCGAAGAAGCGTTCATGGGCAAAGGCGTTTCCGCCTGCGCGACCTGCGACGGTTTCTTTTATCGCAATAAACCGGTCGCCGTTGTCGGCGGCGGGAACACGGCCGTTGAAGAGGCGCTGTACCTGGCCAACATCGCCAGCACCGTGACCCTGATTCACCGCCGCGAAACCTTCCGCGCCGAGAAAATCCTGATCGACAAGCTGCATGCCCGTGTCGCTGAAGGCAAGATCATCCTCAAGCTCAACGCCACCCTGGACGAAGTCCTGGGCGACAACATGGGCGTGACCGGTGCGCGCTTGAAGAATAACGACGGCAGCTTCGACGAGCTGAAAGTCGACGGCGTGTTCATTGCCATCGGCCATACGCCGAACACTTCGTTGTTCGAAGGCGTGCTCGAAGCCAAAGATGGCTACCTGGTGGTGCAAGGCGGCCGTGAAGGCAATGCGACTGCGACCAACATTGAAGGTATCTTCGCTGCCGGTGACGTGGCCGACCACGTGTACCGCCAGGCCATCACCTCGGCCGGTGCCGGTTGCATGGCGGCCCTGGATGCCGAGCGCTACCTCGACGGCTTGAAGGACGCTTCGTTCTAACCAGCGCCGCAAAACAGTGTGGGAGGGGGCTTGCTCCCGATGGCCTGCGCAGCAGGCCCAGCCTTTTCAAACCCAAAGCTGGGGCCGCTTCGCGGCCCATCGGGAGCAAGCCCCCTCCCACATGTTAACCATCGTCCGCTCTATCGCTTAACTGACTGGCATTAGGGCTTGTCCCCTCCCAAATTTTGCTTAATGCCTGGCTCAGGCGCGGCGAGTCAGTGGCTGCGCGCTGAACTTCACACCGGCCAAGCCATTGGCGATCAACGCACGGATGTTGCCATGGTCGCTGCCCTCAGGCGTCGCCACCACCGAGCGGTAATGCTCACCAAATGCCAGCAGTGCTTCCTGATCGCTCAAGCCTTCCAGCAGGGCCAAACCCAGCGTCTTGCAAGACCCTTCGTTCTGCCCGGCCGCGTTTTCCACGTTGCCGTTGGTGAACGCTTGCGGCTGGTAGTCATAACCGGCAGCGACAAACGCCAAGGTATCGGCAAAAGCATGTTCGCCGCTGTTGAGGCTGGCACGCAGGGTATTCAAATCAGTCATGGGGTTTTCCTTTGGCGAACGCCGCTTGTTGGTCGGCGTTGGCTTCTTTCTGGTATTGGGCTTTCCACTCGGCATACGGCATGCCGTACACCACTTCCCGGGCGTCATCGAGGCTCAGCTCGATCCGGCGCTCGTCAGCCTCGGCCTTGTACCACTTGGAGAGGCAGTTACGGCAGAAGCCGGCGAGGTTCATCAGGTCGATGTTCTGCACGTCCTTGCGGCTGTCCAGATGGGCCACCAAACGGCGGAAGGCGGCGGCTTCGAGTTCGAGACGTTGTTGATCGGTCATAGGGTTCACGCAGATTCAGGGGAGGTTAACGGCTGGCCGCCAGGGTAATCGACACCGATTCGGCAAAACGCAGCGCATGCGGCTTGTCCACTTCGACTTCGGCGTACAGCACCGATTCGTTACTCATCACCAGGTCCAGCAGTTCCTGAGTAAGGCGCTCCAGCAAGGCGAAGCGATTGCCTTCGACGTGGGCGATGATGGCCTTGGTGATGGTGCGGTAGTTCAGCGCGTGGTCGATGTCGTTGTCACGCACGGCTTCCTGGGCGGCATACAGGATCGTCAGGTTGATCAGCACATCCTGCTTGTTGAGGATTTCGTCCTCGTTGATACCGATAAATGTGCGCAGGCACAGGTCCTTGACCCGGATGCGCGCCATGCCTGGTTGAAGTTGTGGCATTGCTATTTGCTCCGTCCAATCAGTTGCAGGAACTCCATGCGCGTGGTGTTCGACTCGCGGAACGCGCCGAGCATCACCGAAGTGTTCATGGTTGAGTTCTGTTTCTCCACACCGCGCATCATCATGCACATGTGCTTGGCTTCGATCACCACCGCCACGCCGGCGGCCTGGGTGACCTGCTGGATCGCGTCGGCAATTTGCCGCGTGAGGTTTTCCTGGATCTGCAGGCGCCGCGCATACATGTCGACAATGCGCGCCAGCTTCGACAGGCCGAGCACCTTGCCGGTTGGAATATAGGCCACATGGGCCTTGCCGATAAAGGGCAGCAGGTGGTGCTCGCAGAGTGAATACAGCTCGATGTCCTTGAGGATCACCATCTCGTCGTTATCGGACGCGAACAGTGCGCCATTGACGATCTCGTCCAGGTTCTGCTCGTAGCCGTGACACAGGTACTGCATGGCCTTGGCGGCGCGCTTGGGCGTGTCGAGCAAGCCTTCGCGCTGCGGGTCTTCGCCCAGGCCCTTGAGGATCTCGCGGTAATGGTGGGGCAGGGATAAGGTCATACGACATCCTCAAAAACGGCTTACTTGATATGCCGCCCACCGTTGACGGTCAGGGTGGTTCCGGTGACATAGGGGTTGTCCAGCAGGTAACGCAGGCTCTGGTAGATCACCTGCGGCCCGGGTTCGATGCCCAGAGCGGACTTGGCCAACACCTTGGCGCGGTAGGCGGCGTCGTCGTCCTCGTTGAACATTACCATTGCCGGGGCGATGCCGTTGACCTTGATCAGCGGCGCGAACTGCGCGGCAAACGACAGCGTCAGGCTGTCGAGCCCGGCCTTGGTGGCGCAGTAGGCAATGTGCTGGCGACTGCCCTTGCGCACCACATCATCACTGATATGCACGATATCGGCAGGCGTCGAGCGCTGCAGCAACGCTGAACAATGCAGGTTGATCAGGTAGGGCGCAAGCATGTGCACGCTGAACATGTCCTGCAAGGCGCGGCTTTCATCGCCCGGCGTCTCCGCGATCCATGCCGAGGCGTTGTGGACGATCGCACGCAGGCTGTCGGTGTGAGTCTTCAACTGCGTGATAAACGCAAGAATCCCGGCTTCGCTGGAAAAATCGGCAAACAGGCCGATCGCGCCACGCTCGCGCAACGTCTGGATGCCTTCGCGCTCGCTGCGGTAGCTGAACATCACCGGGTAACCGTCATCCAGCAGGCGCTCGGCGCAGTGCAGGCCGACGCGCTGGCTGGCGCCGGTGATCAGGATCGGGGCGTTGGTTGCAGTCATGGGGGGACTCAAATCGCTGGCAGGTTGAAATGATACCAGCGACCGGCCCCCTGTACTCACGCGGCGGCTTCAGCGGCCTTGCGCGGTGGCGTGGGATGTAGCCAGTTTGCCAGCAGGTGGGTCGACAACGGAATAAAGCAGTAAACCATCAATGGCGTGAGTGCGGCCGTGCTGACCAGCACGCGGCTGAACAGGTCCAGCTCGCTGAGCAATGGCCCAAGGCCGAAATTGAACAGCAGTGACACCGGGAAAAACGCCAGCCAGATAGCCACCGCCTGTTTCCAGCGGGGAGGGCGTGCGCCCGCGGCGCCGAACCAGCCGTCAATACCTCTGACGCGATGTTCGGACGGGTCGGCAAACAGCTCGCTGCCACGGCTCAGCCAGGCACTGCGCGAAGCGGAGAACTCCCAGGCATGCAGGGTTTTTTCGTCGGCGAAGCGGAAGATGATCTGAAATTCGTCATCGTTGGGTGGCGGGGCCAGTACGCCGGAGCCCAGGTAACCCGGGAAGTCGGTGGCCAGTTGCTCGCCTTCGCGCAGCCAGGCCATCAGCTCTTCGTAGCGTCCTTTGGCCACGCGACGCGCGACCATCAAGGTAACGGGGGAGGTAGACATTGTGTATCTCCAGATAACGGGTGCGCGGCACCGGGTAGGTGGCGCACGAACGAAGCTGCGGGGGTGTTGCAGCCACGTGGAAAAAACAGGCAAGGATTATTCCTGTTTTGCAAAAATGCGCCAGTGACATTGGTCTGAAGGGCACACACCTTGAAAAAGACAGTTCTAAAGGCGTTAAATGAACGCCCAGTTACCGTTGGTTTTTGTTCAAAATGCCCGTGAATACTGCTCCGATAGATAGCACTTCGCTTCTAGATTCGACCGATTCAGACCAGCTATTTCCGATTCGTGAAGTCTCGAGATTGACAGGCATCAATCCGGTCACGCTGCGCGCCTGGGAGCGCCGTTATGGCCTGATTCAGCCCACGCGCACCGAAAGTGGGCATCGGCTCTACTCCAGGAGCGATATTGAAACCGTTCATCGCATTCTCGATTGGGTCGAACGCGGTGTGGCAGTAAGCAAGGTGGGCAAGATCCTTGCGCGTGACGAGCAGCAGGCAAAAGTCGTACGTTCCGAGCAGGGCACGGTCGAAAACGCAGAATGGTCGCAATGGCAGGCACGTCTGATGCAGGCCGTCAGTGTTTTCGACGATCACGTGCTGGAGCAGCTGTATGGCCAGATCCTGGGCACCTACCCCCTCAGTGTGGCGTTCCAGAACATCCTGATGCCGCTTTGGGGCGAGCTGCTGCATCATCAGAACCAGTTCGGTCAGGCCAGCGAATGGCTGTTCTACGATGCCTTCCTGCGCGTGCAGGCCCTGCAGCGCCTGCAGGTGGCCTGCACCTCTTCGGCGCCGCGGGTGGTGATGGCCGCGATTCCCGGCGAGTGTCGTAAATTGGAGTTGCTGGTCGCGGCATTACTGATCAGTCGTGATGACTTGGCCATCAAGGTGCTCGCGATGGGCCAGCCTTTTGATGAGTTGACACTGATCTGTGAGAAGACCCATCCGCGTGCGCTCGTTGTCTTCTCCAACCATTCACAACGGCATGACCTGCACAAGCGTCTGAACCGGTTGGCGTTGACGCTCGATTGCCCGCTGTTTCTGGCCGGTGCGGCTTCGGAACTGGCCGAAGACGACCTCGCAGGCTCCTCCATCGGCTGCCTGGGCAACGAAGGGCGCTTGATGCAGCGCCGCTTGCAGCAGTTCCTCAACGGGCAGTTGGATACCTGAAGTCAGGCATGTACGTGGGGGTGGACCAGGCGATGCTGATGCAGGATGAACTGGCGCAAGCGCTCGATTTCATCCGCGTTACTCTGGTTCAAGCGATAAGCGAACAAGCCCCGGGCGGTTTCCCGCTCCAGCGCGCCACGCAAGGCAATGCGTTCGTAACCTGACGGGCTGAACCACAGGGAAAAGGTTTTCGGCGGCTTGGCCCGGCCACGAAACTCCACCAGCACACCCTTGAATGACACCTCATGTACCCAGAGCGCTCCCGGGTTACCGCGTACGTTTTCCAGCGGCACCGGTGCTTCAAGGGCCAGGCGCCAGGGGCGGACCATCGGCCCATCTTCGAAAATGCTCGGCACGCCCAGGCGCAGATGCACCGCATGAAACTCGTCTTCAACCAATTGCAGGGGAAAGGTGAGCTGCTGGTTGTCGAACTGCGCCTGGATGGTGACATGGTCATGGGCGGCCAGCCGCGTGAGCAAATCGCGGATCTGTGCACCGCCATTGACGGTCAGGCTCGACCCGGCATCCCGCAAGTTGAGTTGCGGGTTATGTTGCATATCTTGGATGAAATCCAGTTCGTCCTGCGTCAAGAGAGCGTCGCGGTGCATTGATGTAGCTCAAGGGTGAGGCATTAAAAAGCCATTATCGCTCTAAAGACTGCATTTTTTACAGTTTGTTAAATCCACTCGTCGCCTTGAGCGCCGCCAGCTCGCGTTTAAGCTCGGCCACCTCGGCCTCCAGCTGTGTCACGCGCTGCTGGGCTTTGACTTGGGTGGTGACGTCTTTTTGCACGCCGACGAAGTAGGTCTGCTTATCCGCTTCGTTGTACACCGTGGAAAGCGACAACTCGTTCCAGAAGTGGGTGCCGTCCTTGCGGTAGTTGCGCAGGATTTCGCGGCAGGCACCGCCGTTGTCGAGGGCTTCGCGAATGGCCATCAGGGCGGGTTGGTCGCGGTCACCCGACTGCAGGAAACGGCAGTCCTGATACAGGATGTCGTCCAGCGCGTAGCCGGTCAGGCGTTCGAACGCCGGGTTGACGTAGATCAGCGGCTTGTCCTTGCCTTCGCGTTCGGCGACGACGATACCGTCGTTGGAAGCGTTGACCACCATTTGCATCAGCTTGGCGTTAATCATCGAGCGGTCCGTGGCGTGTTCTGGAGTTTGGAGTTTATGGCAAGTCTTGAATGTTGCACGTGGCGCGCTGAAAAATTTGCGCCTACTGCTAATATCCCACGCTTTCGCTCAATGACAGGATCAGATTGATGAAAGTCGCCATCCTTTCCGGCTCGGTGTACGGCACGGCTGAAGAAGTCGCCCGCCACGCCGTCGGCATCCTCAACGCGGCCGGTTTTGAAGCCTGGCACAACCCTCGCGCCACCCTGGCCGATGTGCAGGCGTTTGCCCCCCAGGCGTTTCTGGCGGTGACCTCCACCACCGGCATGGGGGAATTGCCCGACAACCTGCAACCCCTGTATTCGAGCATTCGCGACCAACTGCCGGCGGCCTGGCGTGGCCTGCCCGGTGCCGTGATCGGCCTGGGCGACGCCAGTTATGGCGACACCTTCTGCGGCGGTGGCGAGCAAATGCGCGAGCTGTTCGGCGAACTGGGCGTACGTGAGGTACTGCCGATGCTGCGTCTGGACGCCAGCGAAAGCGTGACCCCGGAAGCCGACGCCGAACCGTGGTTGGCCGAGTTGATCATCGCACTGCGCGGCTGATTGCAAGCGCGCAACAATGCCAGCGTCCGCCGCGCCTTTATTGGCGGCGGTTCTCTGACACGACTTGTACTATTCTCATGGCTGACTCGTTCAGTCATCAAGCTGGCTGGCAAGGCGACTCCGCACGCCACGACGCCTGACTAGACTGGCCCCTCACTCAAAAAATAATAAGAAATGCACCAAGGAGGTCGTTGCCGTGAGCCTAGCCCCTGTTCAAGCGCCACAGAATGTCAGAGATCAGGTCAGCGCTGCCGAATGGCAGACCCGTGTCGACCTTGCGGCTTGCTATCGCCTGGTGGCGTTGCATGGCTGGGATGATCTGATCTTCACGCATATTTCGGCCAAGGTGCCGGGCACCGATGATTTCCTGATCAACCCGTACGGGCTGATGTTCCACGAAATCACGGCGTCGAGCCTGGTCAAAGTCGACCAGGCCGGCAACAAGCGGATGGACAGCCCCTACGAGATCAACCCCGCGGGCTACACCATCCACAGTGCCATTCATGAGGTGCGCCACGACGTGGTGTGCGTATTGCACACCCACACTGCGGCCGGTGTTGCCGTCGCTGCGCAGAAGCAGGGCGTGTTGCCCATCAGCCAGCAATCGTTGTTCGTGTTGTCGAGCCTGGCGTATCACGCCTATGAAGGTGTGGCGCTGAACCACGAGGAAAAGGCCCGCCTGCAGGCCGACCTGGGCGAGAACAATTTCCTGATGCTGCACAACCACGGTCTGCTCACCTGCGGCAGCAGCATTGCCGACACCTTCCTGATGATGTTCACCTTCCAGCGCGCCTGCGATATCCAGGTCCTGGCGCAAAACGGCGGTGCCGAATTGATTGCCATCGAGCCGCAGATCCTTGCCGGGGCCAAGGCGATGGTGGCAGCTGTCACAAAGAGCGCACAAGGTATGGGCGGTGCACTGGCCTGGCCGGCCTTGTTGCGTAAATTGGACCTGCAGGACCCTGGGTATAAAAGCTGATGCCTCTTGCCGAAATCCCCCTCAGAGCCTGGCGCAAACGTAGCCAGGAGTTCGTCTTTCGTGGCTACTCGATTCGTTATTGGGTGGCCGGGCAGGGCGAACCGCTCCTGATGATCCATGGCTTCCCCACCGGTAGCTGGGACTGGCATTACCTGTGGCAGCCCCTGGCGCAGCGCAACCTGGTGATCGCCTGCGACATGCTGGGCTTTGGCGATTCGGCCAAACCCCTGGACCACGACTATTGCCTGTTGGAGCAGGCGGATCTGCAGCAGGCATTGCTCGAACACTTGGGAATAGAGCAACCCGTGCATGTGTTGGCGCATGACTATGGCGACAGCGTCGCCCAGGAATTGCTCGCCCGCCACTACGAAGGTCGGTTTCAGATGGCCAGCTGCGTGTTCCTCAATGGCGGGTTGTTCCCGGAGACCCACCGCCCGGCCCTGGTGCAGAAATTGTTGCTCAGCCCCCTTGGCTGGATGATCGGCCGTGCCTTTGGACGCAATGCGATGGCCAACAGCTTCAACCAGATTTTTGGCCCGCACACACGGCCCAGTGAAAGCGTGCTGGATGATTTCTGGAGCCTGCTCAATTGCAACGACGGCCCGCGTATCCTGCACAAGCTGATCGCCTACATCCCGCAGCGCCGCCGCCTGCGTGAGCGCTGGGTGGGCGCGATGCAACGTGGCGAGGTGCCCCTGCGCGTGATCGACGGCGAGGTCGATCCCATCTCCGGCGCCCACATGGTGGCGCGTTATGAGCAGTTGGTGCCCCATGCCGATACGGTGTTGCTGGCCAACATCGGCCACTATCCGCAGATCGAAGCCCCCGTACAGGTGCTCAAACACTATTTGGCGTTTCGCGAGCGTATTGGCCCGTCTGAGTCGCGTGCGGCCTATTCCTGAGCGGCGCAATCATCCCGCTGCCTTATCGCGCACCATTCAGCCCCGGCCGACTTTATTGTGACCAGAGGCTGGGTGCCTGACACTCAGTCCATTGCCCATTGTCGCCAGCGGAGTTCGGTATGAGTGAATCAGTGCAGTTCCAGGATAAGGTCGTGATCGTCACCGGTGCCGGCGGTGGGTTGGGCCGGGCCCATGCGCTGCTGTTCGCTGCACATGGGGCCAGAGTATTGGTCAATGACCTGGGCGGCTCGGCCCAGGGCGAAGGCGCCAATGCCTCGGCGGCTGATCGGGTGGTGGCTGAAATCCGTGCGGCAGGGGGTATTGCCGAAGCCAACCATGACTCCGTCACCGACGGTGACAAGATCGTACAGAATGCCCTCGACGTCTTCGGCCGGATCGACGTGGTGGTGAATAACGCCGGCATCCTGCGCGACAAGACCTTCCATAAAATGGACGACAGCGATTGGGACCTGGTGTATCGGGTGCATGTCGAAGGTGCCTATAAAGTCACCCGCGCCGCCTGGCCGCATCTGCGTGAACAAGGCTACGGGCGGGTGATTTTCACCGCCTCCACTTCGGGTATCTATGGCAACTTCGGCCAGTCCAACTACGGCATGGCCAAGTTGGGTTTGTATGGCTTGACCCGCACCCTGGCGCTGGAAGGGCGCAAGAACAGTATCCTGGTCAATGCCATTGCCCCCACCGGCGGCACGCGCATGACCGAAGGGCTGATCCCGCCGCAGGTGTTCGAGCGCCTCAAGCCGGAGCTGGTCAGCCCGCTGGTGGTCTACTTGGGCAGCGAGGCCTGCCAGGAAACGGCCGGGTTGTTCGAAGTGGGGGGCGGTTGGATCGGCAAAACCCGCTGGGAGCGCAGCCTCGGGGTGGGCTTTGATCCCGATGCCGGCTTCTCACCCGAGGATGTCGCGGCGCACTGGGCGCAGATCTGCGACTTTGAAGGCGCCGCGCACCCCAAGGACAATATCGAAGCCTTGAAAGAGATGATGGCCAACTTGCAGAAGTTCAGCCTCTGATCATTGTTCGAAAAATATACAATCCAACGGGGCGCTGAGGGCGCCCCGTTTTATTGGGGGCATAAAAAAGGCCGCTGCAAAAGCAGCGGCCGAAGTAAGACGTTGGATCAAGGAGCGATAAATCAACGTCGGTGAACACCTGTAACAGATTGAATATATTAGCCAATCCGTTGAAATCAGACTTTTCTCCCGAAGGTGGGAGCGGGCGGTTTGCCCTGAAAGCCCGCTTAGAATAATCCGTTGTAACTAAATGAGTAATAGCGGATCGGGACAAGGACTGTTACCGGATTGGCAACAGTTGTCGGTGTGCCATCCATCCCTCTGATAACGGATCATCTACCCGATCCATGGCCCTGCCCGCAGCCCGGCCAGAGCGCCTGTTCATCCTTTCGAGCGACAACGCGAATACCTCCTTGGTGCGCTTATCCCTCCTGGCGAGCGGCAGTAGGGTGGAGCCTTCTGTCACTCACCGGGGAAGACGCATGACAAAAACAACAATGCGCGCCATCTTCACGCCACAGGCGCTCGCCGCAGCGGTTGCACTGGGCTGCTGTGCCCAGGCCCAGGCGGTTTCGTTCAATATTGGCGAGGTCGAAGGGCAATTCGATTCTTCGCTGTCGGTCGGCGCCAGCTGGGGCATGCGCGATGCCGACAAGAAGCTGGTCGGCGTTTCCAACGGTGGGACGGGGCAGGCGTCCACGGGGGATGACGGGCGGCTGAACTTCAAAAAGGGCGAAACCTTCTCCAAGATTTTCAAAGGCATTCACGACCTGGAGCTCAAGTACGGCGACAGCGGCGTGTTCGTGCGCGGCAAGTACTGGTACGACTTCGAACTGCAAGACGAAGACCGCGAATTCAAGCCAATCAGCAATAACCACCGCGACGAGGGCGCGCGCTCTTCCGGCTATGAGTTGCTCGATGCCTTCGTGTATCACAACTACTCCATCGGCGACCTGCCGGGCGCTGTGCGCGTCGGTAAACAGGTAGTGAGCTGGGGCGAGAGTACGTTTATCGGTAACTCGATCAACAGCATCAACCCCATCGACGTCTCGGCCTTTCGCCGTCCGGGCGCTGAAATCAAGGAGGGGCTGATCCCGGTCAACATGCTGTTCGCTTCCCAGAGCCTGACCAATCAACTGTCGGTGGAAGGCTTCTACCAGTTGAACTGGGAAAACACCGTGGTGGATAACTGCGGCACCTTCTTCGGCAACGACGTGGTTGCCCATGGCTGCAACAATAACTACACCGTCGGCAGCCCGGCGATCGCGCCGTTGCAGCCGGTGGCGGCGGCGTTCGGCCAGGGCTTCCAGGTCACTCGCGAAGGCGTGGTGGTGCAGCGTGCCAAAGACCGTGACGCCCGCGATGGCGGCCAGTTCGGCGCGGCGTTGCGCTGGCTGGGGGATGACACCGAATACGGCCTGTACTTCATGAACTACCACAGCCGTACGCCCACCGTGGGAACGATTACCGCCAACACCAGCCTGGCGACCATCGGGCGTATCGCCAACGCTGCCAACGCGATTGCCCCCGGCTCCGGCGCGGGGCTGGCCCAAAGCACTATGCTCGGTCGTGGCCAGTATTACCTCGACTACCCGGAAGACATCCGCCTGTACGGCGCCAGCTTCTCCACCACCTTGCCCACCGGCACCGCCTGGACCGGAGAGATCAGCTACCGCCCCAACGCACCGGTGCAACTCAACACCACCGACTTGACCCTGGCGTTGGTCAACCCGATTGCCGGTAATACCGCTTCGCCGATCCGCAGCTCGTTCGGCTCTGACAACTCAGGCTACCGCCGCAAGGAAATCACCCAGATCCAAAGCACCATGACCCAGTTCTTCGACCAGGTGCTGGG
Organism: Pseudomonas sp. R11F; assembly: GCF_050312575.1. NCBI lineage: Bacteria > Pseudomonadati > Pseudomonadota > Gammaproteobacteria > Pseudomonadales > Pseudomonadaceae > Pseudomonas > Pseudomonas sp. R11F. The sequence goes on from NZ_JBNPJU010000046.1 coordinate 44,770, forward strand.
CGCCGAACGCCTGACCCTGGTGGGTGAGGCGGCGTTCGTGCACGTCGGCGGCCTGGAAGCCAAAACCAAGCTGCGCTATGGCCGCGACTCGGTGTTCGGTGCCTACGGGTTCCAGGGCGATACCGACGGTTTCGTCACCGCCAACTCCTGGGGTTACCGCGCCCGGGCGATCCTGGACTACAACAACGTGTTCGCCGGGGTGAACCTCAAGCCCAACCTGTCGTGGTCCCATGACGTCAGTGGCTACGGCCCCAACGGCATTTTCAACGAAGGCGCCAAGGCGATCAGCGTCGGCGTGGATGCGGACTACCGCAACACCTATACCGCCAGCCTCAGCTACACCGACTTCTTTGGTGGCGACTACAACACCCTGACCGACCGCGACTTTATCGCCCTCAGCTTCGGCGTGAACTTCTGATCTGGTTTTAAGGAAGGACAAGAACCTATGCGTAAGCTATTTGCAGTGATGGCGCTGAGTGTATTGGCCGCCAACGTGATGGCGGCGGTGTCGCCTGAAGAAGCCGCCAAGCTGGGCACGACCCTGACCCCGGTCGGCGCCGAGAAAGCCGGCAACGCCGATGGCTCGATCCCGGCCTGGACCGGCGGCATCCCGAAAAATGCCGGAGCGGTGGACAGCAAGGGCTTCCTGGCCGACCCGTTCGCCAGTGAAAAACCGCTGTTCGTGATCACCGCAGCGACGGTGGACAAGTACAAGGACAAACTCTCCGATGGCCAGGTGGCGATGTTCAAGCGCTACCCCGAAACCTACAAGATCCCGGTGTACCCCAGCCACCGTACGGTCAACCTGCCACCGGACATCTACGAGTCGATCAAGCGCAGCGCGCTGAACGTGCACGCCATCAACGACGGCAACGGCCTGGAGAACTTCACCGGCAACCGTTACTACGCGTTCCCGATCCCCAAGAACGGCGTGGAAGTGCTGTGGAACCACATCACCCGTTACCACGGCGGTAACCTCAAGCGCATCATCACCCAGGCCACCCCGCAGACCAACGGCAGCTACACGCCGATCCGCTTCGAGGAAGAGGTGGCGGTGCCCCAAGCGATTCCGGATATCGACCCGGCCAAAGCGGCCAACGTGCTGAGCTTCTTCAAGCAGTCGGTGACCGCGCCGGCGCGCCTGGCGGGCAACGTGCTGCTGGTGCACGAAACCCTCGACCAGGTGAAGGAACCGCGCCTGGCCTGGATCTACAACGCCGGCCAGCGCCGCGTGCGGCGTGCACCGCAGGTGTCCTATGACGGCCCGGGCACGGCCTCCGACGGCCTGCGTACCACCGACAACTTCGACATGTTCTCCGGCGCTCCGGATCGTTATGACTGGAAGCTGATCGGCAAAAAAGAGATGTACATCCCCTACAACAGCTACAGGCTTGATTCGCCGACCCTCAAGTACGACGACATCATCAAGGCCGGGCACATCAACCAGGACCTCACCCGCTACGAACTGCACCGCGTGTGGGAAGTGGTCGGCACCGTCAAGCCGAGTGAGCGGCATATCTACGCCAAGCGCCACATGTACATCGACGAAGACAGTTGGCAGGTCGCGCTGGTGGACCACTACGACGGCCGTGGCCAGCTGTGGCGTGTCGCCGAAGGTCATGCGCAGTTCTACTACGACCATCAGGTGCCGGCCTATACCGTGGAAACCCTGTACGACATCATCGCCGGGCGCTACATCGCCTTGGGCATGAAGAACGAGGAGAAGAGCAGCTTCGTGTTCGGCTTTGCGGCCAAGGCTGCGGATTACACCCCGGCGGCGTTGAGGTCCGAGGGCGTTCGATAATGCCTGTTTGAAACGCAATAAAAATGTGGGAGGGGGCTTGCTCCCGATGACGGTGTATCAGTCGACTTATAAGTCGACTGTCACCCTGCCATCGGGAGCAAGCCCCCTCCCACATCGGGTTTTGTGCATGGCTGACAATCAGTGTGCTGAATACTTCTTCAATAACCCCTCACCACAGGACTAGGGTAGGCCCCAGATCGCATAACAATAAAAAAGCAGGATGCAGCAATGACTGCCATGACACGCTGCCTGGACCGTCCTGGATTCATGCCCCGGCTGTCCGCCCATCATCTGTTGCGACCACGCCTGGCCGAGCCGTTGCTGGCCGCGTCGGCCCGGGTGAAGCTGCTGTGCGCGCCCGGTGGCAGCGGCAAAAGTGCGCTGCTGGCCGAGTGTGCCTTGCAGGCGCCGACAGGCTGCCAGGTCTATTGGCTGCCCCTCAATGGCGCCGCGCTCACACCCTTGGAGTTCTGCCGGCGGTTGGCGCAGAACCTGGGCCTGCCCTTTAGCGACGAAGCTACCTTGTTGCTCGACCTTGGCCGCTGGCAGCCGCCGGGTTGGGTGTTCCTCGATGATTTTTGCCGTGTGCCCGCGCCCGAACTGGACGCCTTGCTTGACCGCCTGCTCAGCGCCGCCAGCCTGGCACTCACTTGGTGGCTGGGCGTACGGCGGCGCCCAGCGTGCAACTGGCCACGCCTGCTGCTCGACGATGAACTGTGGGAGTGCCACGAGCTGCTGTTCAGCCCAGCGGAAATCCAGCGATTGCTCGGCGACGGGCCGACCCTCGAGCGTGTGATGCAGTTCAGTGGCGGATGGTGCGCCGGGGTGCGCATCGCCTTGCTTGGCGACGGTCATCCCGACAAGACCTTGCTCGACTACCTGCAACATGAGCTATTCAGCACCCTGCCTGCTGAACTGGCCGAAGCCTGGCGCGTGCTGGCCCACATGCCACGCTTCAATCCGGGGTTGTGTGAGCACCTGTTCGGCTTCGGTGACGGTGACCACTACCTGCGCGAGTTGCAGGCCCTCGGTGCGTTCATCCAGCCCTGGGAAGACACCCCGGACTGGCTGCAGGTGTTCCCGCCTCTGGCGCGACTGCTGCGTGAGACGCCCTGGCCGGCCAAGCGCTCCTGGCATCGGCGCGCCTGCCAGTGGTTCAGCGCAGAAAGCGACTGGCAAGCAGCCTTTGAACAGGCGCTGCTGGCCGAAGAGTACGAAGTGGCGGTGAGCCTGTTGCAGCATTTCAGTTTCGAGGATTTGTTCCGCGGGGAAAACGCCGTGCTGTTGTTGCGCCTGCATGAGCAGCACGGGGATGAATTGATGTTGGGCTCGGCGCAACGGGTCGGGCTGATGACGGCTGCATTACTGTTTGCCGGGCGCTTTGAACAAGCAGGCGTGTGTATCGACCAGCTTGCACGGTTTACGCCGCAGCCGACGGCGGCGCAACAGTGCCATTTGCTGGCCCGCTGGCAGGCCCAATGGGGCTGGCTGTTGCATTTGGGCGGCGATGCCGAGCACTCCCGCGAGCATTTTCTGGAAGCGCTGCAAGCCTTGCCCGACAGCGCTTGGACCTCACGTTTGATGTGCCTGTCGGGCCTGACCCAGCAAGCCTTGCTGCGCGGTGAACTGGACGTGGCTCAAGCCTTGAATCGTGAAGCCCTGTGCCTGGCCCGTGCCCATGGCTCGCTGATCCTGGAGGCCCTGCTTGAGCTGGATCATGCTCAATTGCTGGAGCAGCGCGGTGCGCCCTATCGGGCCCAGAGCCTGCTGGAGACGGTACAGGCCATGCTGGTTCGCCAGCGGCTCAAGGCCGGGCCACTGGCCGGGCGTATCGCCCTGCGACGTGGGCACCTGGCGTTGCGCCAAGGGCATGACGTGCTGGCGACCGAGTGTTTCACCGAAGGGTTGAACCTGTGCCTGCACAGCCACGACAAGCGCGTGCTGTATGGATTTCTCGGCTTGGCGTTGCTGGCGGCCAACCATGGCGATTACGCCCAGGCCTTTATCCAGTTGCGTGACGCCGAACGGCTGATGCAGCAACGCCATGTGCCGGACACGGTCTACCGCGCCGTGCTGTTGTTGGTCAGCGGGCATTTCTGGTTGCAGCAGGGGCGTGCCGAACTGACGGTAGAGGCGGTGCGTCGGGTATTGCGTCACTTTCGTGGCCCCCAGGCGCGCCAGGCGCCGCCGGCCACCCTGGAACTGGTACCGCGCCTGGAGTACCTGCTGGTGCTGGCCGAGGTCAAGCTGGGTTGCGCCGATCACCCCATCGCACGCCTCAATGCCCTGCTCGAGACCACTCGCCAGCGCGGCATGCTGTGCCTGGAAACCGAATTGCACCTGGTGCTGGGTGAAGTGGCCTGGCAGTTGGGCGACCCGGCGCTGGCCCGCCATGCGCTGCAAACCGGGCAGGACCTGGCGCAGCGTTGCCAGGTGCAGCAGGCGCTGCGTGAGCTGCGTTTGCGCTCGCCTGGGCTGTTGAGCGAATTGGGCCTGGAGGCGCCAGTGTCACCAGCGGGCGCGGCGGATAACCCCCTGAGTCAGCGTGAGCTGGAAGTGTTGCAGTTGATCGCCCTGGGCAACTCCAACCTGGAAATCGCCGACCGACTGTTTATCTCCCTGCACACCGTCAAGACCCATGCCCGGCGTATCCATAGCAAACTGGGCGTGGAGCGACGAACCCAAGCGGTGGCCAAAGCCAAGACCTTGGGCTTGATGGCCTAGCTGCGCAAAGCCTGGCGGTATTCACCGGGCGTGGCGCCCAGGGCCTGGCGAAAACGATGGGTGAAGTGGCTGGCGCTGGAGAAGCCGCACATCCAGGCGATCTCACCCAAGGGCAACGCGCCGCCGCGCAGAAGGGCTTGCGCACGCGCCAGGCGTCGCGCCAAGAGATACTGATGGGGCGGCAGGCCGAAACTCTGGCGGAACATCCGCGCAAAATGGTATTCCGACAGCGCACACAGCCCGGCCAACTGGCCCAGGCTGATCGGGTCTTGCAGATGCTGGTCGATGTACTCGATCAACAGCCGGCGCTGATGGGCCGCCAGCCCGCCTTTCAACCGCAGCCCGTCGCGTGCGCCAACCTGGCTGAGCAGGGTGTGGCTGAGCATTTCATGGGCCAGGCTGCTGGTCAGCAGGCGTTCGCCGGGCTCATGCCAGTTCAGGGCGATCAAGTGGTGAAAGCGGCGGGCCTGGGCGGCATCTTCCAGGAAGGTGCTTTCGCGCAGTTGCAGCGCGCGTGGCTCACGGTCAAGCAAGGTGACGCAGCCCAGGGCAAATTGCTCCGCGCTGAAATACACATGGGCCAGGCGAATTTCGCCGTTGATCACCCAGGCCGACTGATGCTCGGCGGGCAGGATGCACAGCTTGTCCGGCCCGCCCTTGGTGCCCGGCTGGTCACGCCGGAACGTGCCGGTGCCGCCGCCGATGTAGCAAGACAAGGTGTGATGGTCGGGCGCCTGGTAATCCTGGGCATCGTGGTGGTTGCTCCACAAGGCCGCGGACAAACCGTCACCGAGCTCGGCGCAGGCTTCCAGGCGTGCGTTGGGCGAGCGGTTAAGGGACTGAAAGACCTGCAGCGATTCCAGGGTTGGCATGGCGTATTCTCCGGCGCCTTGCATCCTACTCCGGGCGGTCGGCGCTGTGATCCCACCGCCCGACAAAAGCGCAAGAATGTGCAAGCGCAGTTGCCAGGGAGGCGGCGACACTATGGCTCAATCGACGGAGCCCGCTATGAACCTTTTCCTGTATTTACTCACGGTGCTGATCTGGGGCACCACCTGGATCGCCCTCAAATGGCAGTTGGGTGTAGTGGCGATTCCGGTGTCGATCGTCTATCGCTTCGGCCTGGCGGCGTTGGTGTTGTTCGCGCTGTTGCTGCTCAGCCGCAAGCTGCAGGTGATGAACCGGCGCGGACACCTGATTTGCCTGGCCCAGGGGGTGTGCCTGTTCTGCGTCAACTTCATGTGTTTTCTCACCGCCAGCCAGTGGATTCCCAGCGGGTTGGTGGCGGTGGTGTTTTCCACGGCCACGCTGTGGAACGCCTTGAATGCCCGGGTGTTCTTCGGCCAACGGGTCGCGCGTAACGTATTGATGGGCGGCGCGCTGGGGTTACTGGGCCTGGGCCTGCTGTTCTGGCCGGAGCTGGTCGGGCATACCGCCAGCCCGCGGACCTTGCTCGGCCTGGGCCTGGCGTTGCTCGGCACGATGTGTTTTTCGGCGGGCAATATGTTGTCGAGCCTGCAGCAAAAGGCCGGGCTCAAGCCGTTGACCACCAATGCCTGGGGCATGGCGTATGGCTCGGCGATGCTGGCGACCTACTGTGCCGTGCGCGGTATCCCATTCGATATGGATTGGAGTGCGCGTTACATCGGCGCGCTGGGGTACCTGGTGATTCCAGGTTCGGTGATCGGCTTTACCGCCTACCTCACGCTGGTCGGCCGCATGGGGCCGGAGCGCGCGGCGTATTGCACGGTGCTGTTCCCGGTGGTGGCGCTGAACGTGTCGGCGTTTGCCGAGGGCTATCAATGGACCGCGCCTGCGCTGATGGGGTTGGTGCTGGTGATGTTGGGCAATGTGCTGGTATTCAGAAAGCCCAAGCCGACATTGACTCCAGCGCGCGCCACTGCTTGAAGTAGTGAGCGGGCTTGCCCCGCGCTGGGGGGCGCAGCCGCCCCAAACCCAGGCACCTCGGTCCTCCTGAAATACCGCGGCGTCTTTGTTGGGGCGGCTTCGCCCCCCAGCGCGGGGCAAGCCCGCTCACTACGGTTTGAGGCCCAGGCGTTTGGCCAGGCGGCCCAGGTTGGCGCGGTCCAGGCCCAGTTCGCGGGCGGCGCCGGCCCAGTTGTGCTGGTGGCGCTCCAGGCAGGCGCTGATCAGCTGGCGCTGATAATGCTCGGTGGCCTGGCGCAGGTCGCCAGTCACCGTGGGGGCCGTTGCGGGTGGCGTTTCGACCTCAGGTGGCGTGCTGATGTCGGGTAAGTCCAGGTCCTGGGCACTCAGGCTCAGGATCTTCGGGCGTTCGCGACAGTTGCCCAGGGCCTTCAGGGCGCTGCGTCCGATCAAATGCTCCAGCTCGCGTACATTGCCCGGCCAGTTGTAGGCCAACAGCGCCGCCTGCGCGTCGCTGCTCAGGCGCAGGCTGCCCAGGCCCATGCGCGAGCGGTTCTGCTCCAGGAAGAACCCCGCCAACAGCAGCACATCGCGGCCACGCTCGCGCAACGCCGGCACTTGTAGCGGGTACACGCTCAGGCGGTGGTAGAAGTCGGCGCGGTAACGGCCATTGCGCACTTCTTCGGCCAGGTCGCGGTTGGTGGCGGCGATCAGGCGCACATCCACCTGGTGCTCTTTGTCCGAGCCCAGGCGCTGCAACTGGCCGCTCTGCAGTACGCGCAGCAGTTTGGCTTGTACGCTCAGCGACAATTCGCCCACTTCGTCCAGAAACAAGGTGCCGCCATTGGCCAGCTCGAACTTGCCCCGGCGCTCGTTCAACGCGCCGGTGAAGGCACCGCGCACATGGCCGAACAGTTCGCTCTCCACCAGGGTCTCCGGCAGTGCCGCGCAGTTGAGGCTGATCAGCGGTTTTTCGGCGCGCTGCGAGGCAGCGTGGAGGGCTTGCGCGACCAACTCCTTGCCCACCCCGGTTTCGCCGGTGATCAGCACGGTCAGGTCGCTGCTGCCCACCAGCTTGATTTCCTCCTCCAGGCGCTTGTGGGCCTTGCTCTGGCCGATCATCTCCTTGTGCTGCTGGCCGCTGGCCTGGCGATAAATCTCGGCGCGCTGGTGCTCATCTTCGGCACGCAGGGCCAGGTGTTCGATACGTGCGGCGACGTTGACGGTGGCGGCCGCGAGGCTGGCGAAGGCTTGCAGGGCATCCAGTTCGACGCGCTCGAAGCGCTCGGTATCCAGGGCGTCGAGGGTCAGCAGGCCCCAGGGGTGATCGTCGACAAACAGCGGGCATCCCATGCAGTCGTGCACTTGCAGATGCCCATGCACGCCATCGACCAGGCCGTCGTAAGGGTCGGGCAGTTCGCTGTCGCTGTCGAAGCGGGTCGGGCCGGGGCTGCTCAACAGCACGGCAAAGCGCGGGTGTTCGCTGACCTTGAAACGCCGCCCGAGGGTATCGGGGCTCAAGCCGTCGACCGCCAAGGGCACCAGCCATTCGCCGTCCAGGCGCAGCAACGCGGCGGCATCGCACGGCAGCAGGGCGCGCATGGCTTGTAGCAAGCGGCGGTAGCGCTCGCCCTCAGGCAGATCGCGGGACAAGTCGGCGACCAGAGGCAGCAGGGTCGTGAGCAACGATTGCGCAGTCATAATGACTCCTTGTAGTCCTTATGACTATAAGTTGTGGGAGGTCATACTGACTACAAAATATTTAACTAATTGAAAAATAACCAATAAAAAGTTGGCACGAATGCTGAGTAGGTAAGGGCAATCAGTAAGAAGACCCAGGAGTCAGCCATGCTTAGTGCCCAAGACCGTGCCATCGTCAAATCCACTGTGCCCCTGCTGGAAAGCGGCGGCGAAGCCCTGATCACGCATTTCTATCGCATGATGCTCAGCGAATACCCGCAGGTTCGCCCATTGTTCAACCAGGCCCACCAAGCCAGCGGCGACCAACCTCGGGCTTTGGCCAACGGCGTGTTGATGTACGCACGGCATATCGACCAGTTGGACCAACTGGGCGACCTGGTGGCGAAGATCATCAACAAGCATGTGGCCTTGCAGATTCTGCCGGAACACTACCCGATCGTCGGTGGCTGCTTGCTGCGCGCCATCGCCGAGGTGCTGGGCAGCGAGATCGCCACCCCTGAAGTGCTCAGTGCCTGGGGGGCGGCTTATGGCCAGTTGGCGGACATCCTGATCGGCGCCGAAGCCGCCATCTACGACGAGAAAGCCCAGGCCCCGGGCGGCTGGCGCGGTGCGCGGCCGTTTATCCTGGTCAAACGGGTGGAGGAGAGCGATGAGATCAGCTCCTTCTATTTCGCCCCGGCGGATAACGGCCCGATCCTGGCGGCCGCACCTGGGCAATACATCGGCATGAAGCTGTTGCTCGACGGCGAGGAAGTGCGCCGCAACTATTCCCTGTCGGCCCTGACCGATAAGGGCCTGTACCGTATCAGCGTCAAGCGTGAAGCCAATGGGCGGGTCTCCAATTACCTGCATGACCAGATGCACGTCGGCGCGACTATCGAGCTGTTCCCGCCGGCGGGTGAGTTCACCCTGGCGGCCAGCGACAAGCCGCTGGTGCTGATCAGCGGCGGGGTGGGTATCACACCGACCTTGCCGATGCTCGAAGCGGCCCTGGCGACAGCGCGGCCGGTGCATTTTATTCACTGTGCGCGTAACGGCGGGGTGCATGCGTTTCGCGACTGGGTGGATGGCCTGGCTGCCCAACATCCCCAGCTCAAGCGCTTTTACTGCTATGCCGAGGATGACGGCGTGAGCGCGGCGGCGGACAAAGTCGGCATGCTGACCCGCGAGCAACTGGCGGCGTGGTTGCCTGAGCAGCGTGATGTGGATGCCTACTTCCTGGGGCCTAAAGGTTTCATGGCGGCGATCAAGCGTCACCTCAAGGCATTGGGTGTGCCGGAGAAGCAAAGCCGCTATGAATTCTTCGGCCCGGCGGCGGCGCTGGAGTAATTTCGCGGGAACAACGCTGTTCAATGTGTGGGAGGGGGCAAGCCCCTCCCACATTTGGATCTCTATTTGCCCAGATTAATCTGCTGTTAACCCTTGTCTGTTTAAACCACTCCCTGTGTGTAAACTTGCGGCCATTGGCACAACGACAAAGGGAAACGGGGATGAGTGACGAATTGCGTTTAGGCAGGGAGCGACGCTTTCTGGTGTTGCTGGGCATCATCTGCCTGGCGCTGATCGGCGGGGCGCTGTACATGCAAGTGGTGCTGGGCGAGGCGCCGTGCCCGCTGTGCATCCTGCAACGCTATGCCTTGCTGTTGATCGCGGTGTTCGCGTTCATCGGTGCAGCCATGCGTACCAAGGGCGCGCTCACGTTCTTCGAAGGGTTGGTCGTACTCAGTGCGCTGGGTGGCGTCGCCGCCGCGGGGCATCATGTGTACACCCAGTTGTTCCCCGAGGTCAGCTGCGGTGTGGATGTATTGCAGCCGATTGTCGATGAACTGCCGCTGGCCAAGGTGTTCCCGCTGGGTTTCCAGGTCGATGGCTTTTGCAGCACGCCGTACCCGCCGATCCTCGGCCTGTCCCTGGCGCAATGGGCACTGGTGGCGTTCGTGCTGACGGTGATCCTGGTGCCTCTGGGCATTTACCGTAACCGTCAACGCAACCACTGAGTCGCTGACGAAAACGCCCCGGTCCTTCTTGAAGGAAGGCCGGGGCGTTTTGCTTTGTAGGGATTTTGTGAAACTGCCGTGACAAGGAGCAATTTCAGGTGCGCGCAGTGTGCGACATGTTGTCACACGGAGGCTGTCGCAGGACGTTTCCGAGCCGTGCCACAGGCCATTAAATTTGCGCCAAACGCGCAAATTGTGCTGTCAATTCGTGGCGTGTAAGACCGCGCAAAGCGTGCAGCGTTCGAGTGTCGGAGCGGTCTGCGAATGCCTTGTTTTATGGGCACTTGCCCGCGTTTGGCATGCCCTTACAGGCTGTAAGGGATGTGGCCCTTTGCCCAATAACACGGCAATTTTTGTGGTTTTTGTTGAGAATCGAACGCGATAAGATCGCGAACCGTTGCAAGAATGGTGAAGGATTATTGCTGTAATCGATAAAAATTATTTCTTTATAAGACATGGTTTATACATCGCTAGCTAACTACAATCGCCCGCACTGAATGTCCGGTGCTGTTCAATATTTGAGCATTGGAGCGGTCGAGGAGCAGATGGAAGGCTCTGTGCGACCCCAGGTTCCGGCAGCCTTTCAACTATCCGCACCAAATGGAATTGGTCTGTAACAAGGCCTTTAACCACGAAATCGAATAAGAACTCACTGCAGGTCCGTGAAACGTACATATATGACGTGATGGGCAGGCTCTTATTCAATCGAAGAGAAATGCCAACCCTTGGCAGGGTGAAGTGTTGGCGATCAAAACCCAACTGCATTGCGCAAGCTGCTTTAGAGGTCGTGAGATGAGTAAAAACAGGTACCCCCGATTACTAGGCTTTTTGCCGCTGCTTGGCATGTTGTTAATGCTGGGAGGCTGCAAGTGGACCTTGCTCGACCCAAAAGGACAGGTCGGTCTGGATGAACGAAACCTGATCATCACCGCCACCCTGCTGATGCTGCTGGTCGTGGTTCCTGTGATCATCATGACCTTCGCCTTCGCCTGGAAATACCGCGCGTCGAACACCAGCGCCACCTACGCGCCGAAGTGGTCGCACTCCACCAAGATCGAAATCGCGGTGTGGCTGGTCCCGATCCTCATCATCATTGCCCTGGGTTATGTGACCTACAAGTCCACCCACGCACTGGACCCATACCGTCCGCTGGAATCCGACGCCAAGCCGATCAACATCGAAGTGGTCGCGCTGGACTGGAAGTGGCTGTTCATCTACCCGGACCTGGGTATCGCCACCGTCAACAAGATCGTATTCCCGGAGCACACCCCGGTTAACTTCAAGATCACCTCCGACGCCGTGATGAACTCGTTCTTCATCCCAGCCCTGGGCGGTCAGATCTACGCGATGGCAGGCATGCAGACCAAGCTGCACCTGATCGCCAACCAGAAAGCTGAAATGGAAGGCATCTCCGCCAACTACAGCGGCGCTGGCTTCACCGGCATGAAATTCAAAGCGATCTCGACGAGCCAGGAAGATTTCAACGCCTGGGTAGCCGAAGTCAAGGCCGCACCTAAACAGCTTGATCAAGCTGAATACGACGCCCTGGCCAAACCAAGCCAGAACAACCCAGTCGCTCTGTACTCCGCGTATGAGCCGAACCTGTTTCAGAAAATCGTCGACAAGTACGAAGGTATGAAGCCAGGCAAGCCGGTCAAGCACGAGAAGAAAGAAGTGGCCGTGGTTGAAGGTGCTGACACGGGCTCGCATTCAACTGCTGGGGCAGAGGAGTAAACGATGTTTGGTAAATTAAGTTGGGATGCGGTCCCGTTCCACGAGCCGATCGTGATGGTGACCATCGCCATGATCGCGCTGGGTGGTCTGGCACTGGTTGCAGGTATCACGTACTTCAAGAAGTGGTCCTACCTGTGGACCGAATGGCTGACTTCGGTCGACCACAAGAAAATCGGCGTCATGTACGTCATCGTTGCCATGGTCATGCTGCTGCGTGGTTTTGCCGACGCCATCATGATGCGTACCCAGTTGGCCATGGCCACCGAGGGTTCGCCTGGCTACCTGCCACCTGAACACTATGACCAGATCTTCACCGCTCACGGTGTGATCATGATCATCTTCATGGCGATGCCATTCTTCACCGGCTTGATGAACCTTGCCTTGCCGCTGCAGATCGGTGCGCGTGACGTTGCCTACCCGTTCCTGAACTCCCTGAGCTTTTGGCTGCTGGTTTCCGGCGTGGTGCTGATCAACGTTTCTCTGGGCGTCGGCGAATTCGCCAAGACCGGTTGGGTTGCGTATCCGCCATTGTCGGGCATTCAGTACAGTCCGGGCGTGGGTGTGGACTACTACATCTGGGCGCTACAGCTATCAGGGCTCGGGACGACGCTGACGGGGGTCAACTTCCTGGCCACCGTCCTGAAAATGCGCGCCCCTGGCATGAAACTGATGGACATGCCGATCTTCACCTGGACCTGCACCTGGGCAAACGTCCTGATCGTGGCTTCGTTCCCGATCCTGGCCGCTACCATGGCGCTGCTGTCGCTTGACCGTTACCTGGATTTCCACATTTTCACCAACGAACTTGGTGGCAATCCAATGATGTACGTGAACCTGTTCTGGGCATGGGGTCACCCTGAGGTGTACATCCTGATCCTGCCGGCGTTCGGTATCTTCTCCGAAGTGATCTCGACCTTTACCGGCAAGCGCCTGTTCGGTCACCACTCGATGGTCTACGCTTCCGGCGCGATCTCGATCCTGGGCTTCATGGTTTGGCTGCACCACTTCTTCACCATGGGTTCGGGTGCCAGCGTCAACGCCTTCTTCGGCCTGGCCACGATGCTGATTTCCATCCCGACGGGGGTGAAGCTGTTCAACTGGCTGTTCACCATCTATCACGGTCGTCTGCGCATGACCAGCCAGGTTCTGTGGACCCTGGGCTTCATGGTGACCTTCGCCATCGGCGGCATGACCGGCGTACTGCTGGCCATTCCGGGTGCTGACTTCGTACTGCACAACAGCCTGTTCGTGATCGCTCACTTCCACAACGTGATCATCGGTGGTGCGGTATTCGGCTACATCGCTGGTTTCGCCTTCTACTTCCCGAAAGCGTTCGGCTTCAAGCTGCACGAAGGCTGGGGCAAGGCTGCGTTCTGGTTCTGGATCTCGGGCTTCTTCGTTGCATTCATGCCGCTCTATGCTCTGGGCTTCATGGGCATGACCCGTCGTCTGAACGCCACTACCAACCCTGAGTGGGTGCCGTACCTGTACGTCGCCATGTTCGGTGCGGTAATGATCGCCGTGGGTATCGCCTGCCAGCTGATCCAGCTGTATGTCAGCGTGCGTGATCGCAAGCAGAACATGTGCGAATCCGGTGACCCATGGAACGGCCACACCCTGGAATGGTCGACCTCGTCGCCACCTCCGTTCTACAACTTCGCCGTGATCCCTACTGCGAACACCATTGATGCGTTCACCGAAGCCAAGGAAAACGGTACTGCGTACCAGAAGCCTAAGCACTACGAACCGATCCACATGCCAAGCAACACCGCCACTGGCGTGGTGATGGGCGGCCTGTTGACCGTATTCGGTTTCGCGATGATCTGGCACATCTGGTGGCTGGCAATCGTGAGCCTGGTCGGCACTATCGGTTACTTCATCATTCACGCTGCCCGTGATGATCAAGGCTACATGGTGCCGGTCGAGACGATCGAGCGCATCGAAGCCGAGCAGCACGCTCGCCTGGTAGCCGAGAAGAAGATTCCGGCCAACCGTGTAGAAACCTCGTTGGAACAGGCTTAAACCATGTCGAACTTAGTGACCAATGCTGGACACGCCCATGTCGATGACCATGGGCACGATGACCATCACCACGACTCGGGGCCGATGACCGTTTTCGGTTTCTGGCTCTACCTGATGACCGACTGCATCTTGTTTGCGTCGATCTTCGCGGTGTACGCGGTACTGGTAAACAACACTGCCGGTGGCCCGTCGGGCCACGACATCTTCGAACTGCCTTACGTGCTCGGCGAAACCGCCTTGCTGTTGTTCAGTTCGATCACCTACGGCTTCGCCATGTTGGCCTTCTACAAGGGCAACAAGAAAGGCGTACTGAGCTGGTTGGCACTGACCTTCCTGTTCGGCCTGGGCTTCATTGGCATGGAGATCAACGAGTTCCACCTGCTGATCTCCGAAGGCTACGGCCCGCACCGTTCCGGCTTCCTGTCCGCGTTCTTCACGCTGGTAGGTACCCACGGTCTGCACGTGTCGGCAGGTCTGCTGTGGATGGCGGTGATGATGTATCAGGTCAATAAGCACGGCCTGACCAACACCAACAAGACTCGCCTGAGCTGCCTGAGCCTGTTCTGGCACTTCCTGGACGTGGTCTGGATCTGCGTATTCACCGTTGTCTACCTGATGGGGACTCTGTAATGGCTAATGCACACTCCCATGACAGCCACGATGCAAGCCACGGCAGCGTCAAGTCTTACGCTATCGGCTTCATCCTGTCGGTCATCCTGACCCTGATCCCGTTCGGCCTGGTGATGTACCCAACCTTGCCGAAGTCGATCACCTTGATGATCGTCTTGGCGTTCGCGGTGATTCAGGTTCTGGTTCACCTGGTGTACTTCCTGCACCTGGACCGCTCTGCGGCCCAGCGTGAGAACGTGATTGCATTCGTGTTCGCAGGCCTGGTGATCGTTCTGCTGGTTGGTCTGTCGCTGTGGATCATGTTCAGCATCCACACCTACATGATGGCGAAGTGAGGTAAGACCCGATGTCGCTTAAGCACTTTATCCAAATCACCAAACCGGGGATCATTTTCGGTAACGTGCTTTCTGTGGCGGGCGGTTTCTTCCTGGCCTCCAAGGGACATGTCGATCTGGCCATCTTCCTGGCTGCAATGATCGGCACGTCCCTGGTGGTAGCTTCCGGTTGTGTCTTCAACAACTGCATCGACCGTGACATCGATATCAAGATGGAACGCACCAAGAACCGCGTGCTGGTGCAGGGGCTTATTTCCCTGAAACTGGCACTGGTCTACGCGACCGTCCTGGGTGTTGCCGGTGTGGCCCTGTTGTACAAGGTGGCCAACCCGTTGGCGGCGCTGTTTGCCGTGATCGGCTTTGTCATCTACGTCGGCCTCTACAGCCTGTACCTCAAGCGCAAGTCGGTTCACGGCACGCTGGTGGGCAGTCTGTCGGGGGCGATGCCGCCGGTGATTGGTTATGTGGCTGTGACCAATAGCTTCGACATGGCCGCGCTGACGCTACTGGTGATGTTCAGCCTGTGGCAGATGCCGCATTCCTACGCCATCGCGATTTTCCGCTTCAATGACTACCTGGCTGCGTCGATTCCGGTTCTGCCGGTCAAGCGTGGCATCCAGGTGGCCAAGAAACACATCCTGCTCTACATCCTGGCCTTCCTCCTGGCGACCTTGATGTTGACCTTCAGTGGCTACGCCGGCATGAGCTACCTCGCCGTTGCGGCCGCCATGGGCATGTACTGGTTGTACATGGCCTGGACCGGTTACAAGGCGGTGGATGACACCGTCTGGGCGCGCAAGCTGTTCGTGTTCTCGATCTTCACCATCACCGCGCTGAGCGTGATGATGTCCCTGGATTTCCAAGTACCGAAAGAGCTGTTGCTGACCTACGCACACTGAGTCGTCGAGCAACGAAAAACCCCGCCTTCGAAAGAAGCGCGGGGTTTTTTATATTTTGGCGTGTCCGCGAAAAACCTGAGGGCGTCGTGCCAAACCGGACTCGCTGCGTTATCGTTGTCGTTTTTCGCGAGCAAGCTCGCTCTTACACCCACATTCTACAAATGCAGGAAGCGCAGAGATGAGTAAAAAAGCCGTTGTGGTCTTCAGTGGCGGGCAGGATTCGACGACCTGTCTGATCCAGGCCTTGACGCGGTATGACGAAGTGCACTGCATTACCTTCGATTATGGCCAGCGCCATGTGGCGGAAATTGAAGTCGCCCAGCAGCTTGCGAAGCAGTTGGGCGCCACCGTTCACAAAGTGATGGATGTGTCTTTGCTCGGCGAACTGGCCATCAGCAGCCTGACCCGCGACAACATCCCGGTGCCGACCGTGAACAGCTCGGGCGAAAGCCTGCCGAGCACGTTTGTGCCGGGGCGCAATATTCTGTTCCTGACCCTGGCGTCGATCTACGCCTACCAGGTGAAGGCTGAAACCGTGATTACCGGCGTCTGCGAAACCGACTTCTCGGGTTACCCCGATTGCCGCGATGAGTTCGTCAAGGCGCTGAACAAGGCGCTGGAACTGGGCATGGAATACAAGCTGCACCTGGACACCCCGTTGATGTGGCTGAACAAGGCCGAGACCTGGGCACTGGCCGACTATCACAACCAGTTGGAGCTGGTGCGCCACCAGACCCTGACTTGCTACAACGGCATCATCGGTACGGGGTGCGGTAACTGCGACGCGTGCAACCTGCGTGCACGGGGCTTGAATGACTACCTGCAGAACAAGGCTGAAGTCATGCAGAGCCTGAAGCAGAAGTTGCAGCTGAATTAAGTAATTCCCGCGAGCAACCGCTCACCTGTGGCGAGGGAGCTTGCTCCCGCTGGACTGCGTAGCAGGCCCAGTCTTTTCAAACCAAAAGCTGGGGCCGCTACGCGACCCAGCGGGAGCAAGCTCCCTCGCCACAGGTTACAGTGTTGCCGTAGTGCCGGTGATCCAGCGCTTGAACAATGCGCGCGCACCGTAGGCAGGCAGGATATTGAAGAAGGCAAAGCCGACTTTGATCGCGATCTGCACGTAGATCATGCTCAGGATATCGCTGGTTTGCATCGCGCCGTAGAAGGCGATGAAGCAAAACAGGAAGCTGTCGATGATGACCGCGAAGAATGTGCTGAGGAAGATGCGCAGGTACAGGTACTGGGAGTTGGTCAGCTCTTTGATCTTGCACAGCAAGTACGAGTTTATGTTCTCGGACACCAGGAACGACACCGAGGAGGCGACCAGTACCGAGGACACTTGGATGATCACGTCGTTGTACGGCCCATCCAGCTTCCAGCCCGGCAGCCCCGGCAGGAAGGTCGAGCCATAGAGCAGGATGATGATCATCGCGTTACTGGCAAACGCAAACAGAATGGCCCTTCTGGCCAGGCGCAGGCCGAACTGCTCGTTGAGCAGGTCCACGATCAGGAAGGTCAGCGGATACAGGAAGGTGCCCGGCGTGACGATGATGCCCAGCGACTCCAGGTAAATGGGTTTGGTCGCGGCGATGCTGGTAAAAATATAGAAGGTGAACAACAGCAGGTTGAGGATGATGTAGATCATCCAGGAGTTCTCGTTACGATCGTTCAAGTCATAGGCGGTCAGCGTGCCTCCCTGCGAATAGAACTTCTTGTACAGGTTCTTGACTTCCATTTTGTTCAGGTTGTCCATTATTTCGCTGTTGATGACTTCGCTCAGTTTCATTTTGATGACCTTGCCGGTGGCAATCACCATGATGATCGCCAGGCTCTTGTCATTCTCAAACCCCAGCAGCTTGTAGTTGCTGTTTTCAACGCTCGCTTCATACGTTGTCATTGAAGCGCTCCTCGATGATGTCGCCGATCACGCACAGGCGTTCCGAAGCGCTACAGGCGTCAAGGGTGATGAACAGCTTGCGGATGGCCCTGTCGTACACCAACTTTTCCTTGCCGGGGCTCGACGTGCCTTTTTGCACGATCAATAAATCACCCGCTTCGTTGATGCCGGGAATGCCGCGCTCCAGGCGCACGCCGATCAGGTTGCAGCAGGTGCCGAAGTAGTAGGTCAACGGATACCGCGTGGCCAGTTCGCCAATACGCTTGTCCAGGTTCTGCATCACCTGGCTTTCCTTGAGCACCGGCACGGCTGCGGGATTCATGTTGCCCAGAGGGGAGACACTGCTCTCGAGGATTTCCTTGGCTTCGAAATCGACGGTCTCGATCTCGTCGTAGGAGATACCGAAGAAGTCGGAGATCTTGCGAATGGTCGACTGCTGTACGTTGACGACCTTGCCTTCCAGGATGTTGTAGATGGTGGTCCTGGTCAGGCCGGCGGCACTGCTTAGCGAAAGCTGGGTTTCGCCACGGCTTTTGATCAAGTACTTGATGTTGCTCTTCAAGTGCTCGGTTTTTTCCCGTTTGTGTATCACGTGCTCACCACTTCCCTTTAGGTATAAACGTCCGTTTTCCACACCGCCAGTTGCACGGCGTCGCGAGTGTTGCACGCGTCGGCCACAACAATAAAGTCCCGCATGCTCTGCCTCGCTGCTTTGCCGTCATCTGTGCGCGCAGAAATGAACATTTAATTGGGAAAATGTTTAAATTTCTGTTTAATTGAATGCCTCGGTTCAGGACGAATCGGCTCGCAACACCCTGGAAGGGAACCGCACTGATGGCACTCAATACCGCACCACTGAAAGACCAGGCCGACCTGCTGCGTCGTGGCCTGGCGGATCTGCACGCTGAAGACCTTGAGCTGGCGAGCATCCTCGATGCGGAAGTCACGCGACAGCACCGCACCTTATCGCTGGTCTCTTCATCCTGCGCCGTTAAACCGCATACGCTGGTGGCCAGTGCCTCGGCCTTGGTCAATGTCACGGCGGAAGGCATGCCGGGCAGGCGTCATCGTACGGGCTGCGAGAACGTCGACCGAGTCGAAGCCCTGGCCATTCGCCGGGCGCGGGAACTGTTCGATGCCCACTACGCAAGCGTGCAGTCGCACTCAGCCTCCAGTGCGATCTCCCAAGTCCTCTCAGCGCTGCTTGAACCGGGCGATACCTTACTGGGCATGGCCCACGACCATGACGGCGATCTCGCCCTCGGCAGCCCGGCTGTACTCACGGGCGCCTATTACAAAGCCATCCGTTACGGCACCACCGCCGACGGCCTCATCGATTACGCGCAGGTGCGCAGCCTGGCCCTTGCGCATCGTCCGCGCATTATCATCTGTGGGGCGCAGGCTTACTCGCGGGTGGTGGATTTCGAGCGGTTTCGCGAAATTGCCGATGAGGCCGGCGCCATCCTGCTCGCTGATATTTCCTACATTGCCGGGCTGGTCGTGACCGGACGCCATCCCAACCCGATCAATGCAGCCCATGTCACCATTACCTGCACGCACAAGCAATTGGGCGGCCCTCGTGGTGGGCTGATCCTGTCCGGGCGCGATGCGAATACCAAGGTGCCCGGCTTGAAGTCGACCTTCAGCCGCGTCCTCGACCAGGCCGTCTTTCCTCGCATGCAGGGGTCACCGGCAGTCAATATGATCGCGGCTAAAGCGGCTGCCCTGGGGTACGCCAAGTCGCCGGCATTCGACGCCTGCATGGAGCGGGTTCGTACACTTGCCGATGAAATGGCCCGCGCTTTTCAGGCACATGGCTATGACGTCGTGGGTGGGCGAAGCGAAAACCACACGGTGCTGATCCGGTTGCGCGGCGCCATGACCGGCGTCATCGCGGAGTCGGCGCTGGAGGGCTGCGGCCTGCTGGTGAACAAGCATCGCGTACCGGGTGAGACGCGCTCGTCATGGGTCACCAGCGGCGTGTGTATCGGAACCGGTTCCATGGCGCAACGCATGATCGACCCGCCGGGCTGCCGGCAGGTTGTCGCGCTGATTTGCCAGGTGCTGGACAGCGTGACACCGCTGGGCGAGGAGGATTACCGGCAGGACCCTGCGGTACGCGAACAGCTGCGTTCGCAGGTGCAGGCGTTGTGTGCGAGCTACCCAATCATCGACTACCTGGAGCGCTGATCGCCCAGTGCCCGGTTAAATCAGCCGGTGTTCTCCTCGTCATACTCCTCTGTATGAGCTGTGCGAATCCATCCCCGCCTACGAGGAGTCGTTACCATGGTCAGCGTGAGTCGTCGTTCCCTTCTTGCCGTCGGCGCGGCCCTGCCGATACTCGGGCGTCTGGATTGGGCGCTCGCCAGCCCGGCGGCGGCAGCGTCTGACAAGGTATTGCTCAACTACAACGAAAGCCCCTACGGCCCCTCGGGCGCTGCTCGTGAGGCGATGCAGCGTGGGATCGTGACGTCCGGGCGTTATCCCTACCCGGACATGTACGCGTTGGCCGCTGTATTCGCCCAGCAGCAGGCCATCCCGGAAGACCATGTGGCCGTGTTTGCCGGCTCCATGGCTGCACTGCGCTACGCCGTGGTGGCGTTCACCAGCGAAGCCCGCAGCCTGGTGATGGCCACGCCGTCCTACGAACTGCCGCGCCAGGCTGCCGAGTCGCACAAGGCGCCGGTGCACGAAGTGAACCTCGATGCCAGGCACGCCCATGATGTGCCCGCCATGCTCGCCGCTGATCCCCAGGCGGGCCTGCTTTACCTGTGCAACCCCAACAACCCGACCGGCACCCTGACGCCCAGCGCGACGATCCGCCAAGCGCTGGCAAACAAACCCGAAGGCTGCGTGCTGGTGGTGGATGAGGCGTATATCGATTTCTCCGATGCCCCCAGTTGCGTGAGCTGGGTCAAGGACCATGACGATTTGCTGGTGCTGCGCACATTCTCAAAGATCTACGGTATGGCTGGAGCGCGGCTGGGTTTGGCAATCGGCCACCCTGCGTTGCTGGAGCGGCTGGCGTTGTTCGGTGGCGATAACGTACCGGCCGCGTCCTCCTTGCTCGGCGCCCGGGCGAGCCTGGAAGATGTCACGCTGCTGCCGCAGCGCAAGGCACTCAATGCCCGGGTGCGTGAAGAAACGCTGGCCTGGCTCAAGTCCCGCGGTTTCGCCTGCACGGTCTCGCAGAGCAACTGCTTCATGATCGACGTGAAACAGCCCGCCGAGCACGTCATCGAGCGGCTCGCCGCACAGAACGTGATGGTGGGGCGGGTCTGGAAAAACTGGCCGCAGTGGGTGCGGGTGACAGTCGGCACCCAGCAGGAGATGGAACGCTTTCGTGAAGTGTTCGCGGGGCAGGTGATGAACGCTTAGTCGGCCAAAGGCGCAACGCTGCGACTGTGGCGAGGGAGCTTGCTCCCGTTGGACTGCGAAGCAGGCCCAGTCTTTTCAAACCCAAAGCTGGGGCCGCTGCGCGGCCCAGCGGGAGCAAGCTCCCTCACCACAGGCATGAACGCCCTTATTGCGCGGCGATGGCGTAGCCGTCAAAGGCGCTCTGCTGTTGCAGGGCTGTCACGATGCTTTTGCGCGTGACCGGCTGCTCCACGCCGCTGTTATCGATGAAGGTTTCGCTTTCCAGTTCGGCTTCGCTGCCTTCACCCACAAACGCAAAACCAAGGAACTCAAGCGCCTCACGGTCCACGTTCAGTTTGGAGCGTGGCGTGCGCAGCGGCAGGGTGACGCTGATGCCGTCTTTGCTGATCACAAACACTTCGGCTTCTTTCTTGGCGCGGGCCGCCTTGCCCTTGCCGGCGCTTGGGTTGCTGATGGCCTGGTGGCTCTGGTTCAGCACCTTGAGGGCCAGGCCATAGACCAGTTCCTGAAACTCGGGGTCGTCCTTGAAACTGGACAGAATGCGACTGATCGAAAACTGGCTGCTGAGGTTTTCCAGCGCAGCATTGTCGGCGGCTTCGGCGTCCTTGAGTTGCTTGAGCTGGCCCATCAGGTCGTAGGCTTTGTCATCGTCGAAGGCATCGTGGGCCTGGCGGATGGCGACGCGCAGTTCGCGGATCTGGTCGCTTTCCTTGGAGGTGTGGAACGCGTCCAACACCATCTCGCTGATGATCTTGGCGGCTGGCACATGCTGTGAAAGATTGATGGCGTTTTCGTATTCAGCTTTGGAGTGCAAGGCGACTACGGATTCTTCGGTGTGCGAATCGGACATTGAAATTTCACTACTTCAGTAAGCGGGACAAAAAGCGTCGCGCATTTTCAAGGGGCGGGGGAGTCAGGTCAAGGCAGCACAATGCCCTTATCGCGACGCAAAGCGTTCAGCGCCCGCTGCAGCCGTACGGCCCGTCCGCAGAACAGACCAACGGTAAGCCCCGAGACGCCACCGACCACCGCCAGCATCTGTGGCGTGCTCAACAGTAGCGGGTGCACCGCCTGCTGGTAGCCGAAATAGTACTTCACTGCAAAAAACAGCTGTGAGACCAGCAAGGTTTTCCATGTGCCTGCCAGCACCAGGGTTTCACCCTTGGCATCCAGTCGGGCGCCATTGGCGTTGAACAACGACATCCCCAGCAGGCTCCCCACCACAGCGCCGCCCGCCCAGGCGCTGCTCGAGAGTATTGACGGCGCCAATGACGTCAGTGACCACACCACCAAAACCACCGGCAGAATCATCAGCGAGCGACGATTCTCACGGCCACCCATACAGGCTTTGATGCCGTAGTAACAAATCCACGCATAAACGGCGTACACCCACAGGGGCGTGCCTTGAAGGATGTCGAGCATGGTGTGCGTCCTTGCAGAAATGTGTGGGTTTTATTCTCAGAAGGCTCAGGTAGCGCTGAAGCGGTTCAGGTTTTCCGAAGCCTTCAGAGTGCTCCTTGTATCACTTTAAGCCAACTGCCGCAGGCACGCCTCCAGGATATCCAGGCCTTCCTCCAGCACCGCAGGCTCGATGGTCAGTGGTGCCAACAGGCGGATGATGTGCCGCGACTTGCCGCTGGGCATCAGCAGCAAGCCCGCGTCCCGTGCCAGTTCCAGCAGTTGGGTCAGTTGTTTGGAGGCCGGCGTGCCGTTGGCATTGACCAGCTCGATGCCGCGCATGGCCCCCACGCCGGTCATGCGGCCCAGGTACGCGCACACGCCTTGTGTGCGCCAGGCGTGATAACGGCGGGTGATGGCTTCTTCCTGCTGTGAACCCCAGGTTTTCAGGTGGGCATCCGTCATTGCATCGAGGGTAGCCAATGCGCCTGCGCAGGCGATGGGGTTGCCGGAATAGGTGCCGCCCAGGCCGCCCTTGGGCAGGTTGTCGAGCAAAGGTTTACGGCCGACTACGGCGCCCAAGGGCACGCCGCCGGCGATGCTTTTACCGAGCAGGATCAGGTCCGGTTCGATGCCCAGTCGCGAGAACGCAAAGCGTTGGCCGGTGCGGCCAAAGCCGGACTGGATTTCATCGGCAATCAGCAGGATGTTGTTCGCGTCGCAGAAGCGCCGCAAGGCTTGGGCAAACTCGATATCCAGGGCCAGGAAGCCGCCTTCGCCCTGCACCGGTTCGATGATGAAACAGGCGACGTCACTGACGTCGATTTCCACGCTGAACAAGCGGTCCATGGCCTTCAGCGCTTCGGCGCAAGTGACGCCGTTGTCGGCGCTGGGGTAGGGCAGGTGATACACGGGGCCTGGCAGTACACCGACCTTTTGCTTGTAGGGCGCGACTTTGCCGTTGAGGTTGAGGGTGGCCAGGGTACGGCCGTGGAAGGCGCCGTCAAAGGCGATGACCACCGTGCGCCCGGTGGCGCCGCGCACGATCTTCAAAGCATTTTCAGCGGCTTCCGCGCCGCTGTTGGTGAGCATGCCGCTCACCGGGTAACCCACTGGAATGAACGCGCTGAGGCGTTCCATCAATTCGAGGTAGGGCGCGTGGGGCGCGGCGTTGAACGCGTAGTGCGTAAGCTTCGTGGCCTGTTCCCGAATGGCCTCGACCACGCCTGGGTGGCAATGGCCGAGGTTGAGCACACCGATGCCGCCGACAAAGTCGATATAGCGTTTGCCCGTGGTGTCCCACACCTCGGCGTTCTTGCCGTGGCTGAGGCTGATCGGGTGAACGATGGAAATCGACTGGCTGATGGTGGCGTGGCTCATGACTCTCGGACTCTGCAGTGGCGGGCGTTTTTTATCTAAGCCGCACGCCCGGCCCTGTCGCAAACGAAATAAAGTCGCCGGGTCATTATTAAAAGTCAGGATGTGCGCCGACGTAGTCGACCATCCAGTTCAGGAAGGCCTTCACTTTGGGGATATCGCCGGCATGTTCGGCATGGGCAATAAAATGCGCGCCGGCGCTGGGCATTGCGTAGTTCCACGGGATCATCAAGCTGCCGCTGGCCAACTCCTCGGCCACCAGATACTGCGGCACCAATGCCACGCCATAACCCGACTGCGCCGCACGGATGCACATGTAGAACGTATCGAAACGCGGCCCGTGGTAGCTGTTCTGCGAGTGCAGGCCCTGCTCCAGAAACCACTCGTGCCAGGCTTCCGGGCGCGATGTGCACTGCAACAGGGTATGGCGCGAAGAGGCATCGCTGCCCTCGGCGACGAACCCCGGTGCGCAGACCGGCACCACCGCCTCGTGAAACAACTCGATGCAGGTCGCCCCCGGCCATGAGCCCTGGCCGAAGAAAAACGCGATATCGGCCTTGGCCTGCAGCACGTCAAAAGGCTCCAGCTCGTTGCGCACGTCCAAGTGGATACGGGGATGTTTGGCCGCGAAATCCTTGAGCTTGGGCACCAGCCAACGGTCACCGAACGTTGGCTGGGTCGCGATGCGCAGTACTTCGGTCTCGCCGCCGTAGGTGAGGATATAGCGGCTGGAGATATCCACCTGGGTCAAGATCTTGTGCACTTCGGCCAGGTACAGCGAACCTGCCGGTGACAGGTACAAGCGCTGGCGCACCCGTTCGAACAGGTTGTGGCACAGCATCTCCTCCAGTTGCGCCACCTGCTTGCTCACTGCGCTTTGGGTCAGGTGCAGTTCTTCAGCGGCACGGGTGAAACTCAGATGGCGGGCGGCCGCTTCGAAGCATTGCAAGGCGGTCATCGAAGGGGTCAAGCGTTTTGAAATCATGCAGTTCATTCCAAATTGGAAGGAGCCTTTGCCGAAAGGTCGTTTGTGGCAGGCGGGAAACCCGCAGATACTGCCTGGCATCACTATAAACCGGCGCGGGCTGTGCAGCGCCGAATAAAAAGGAATGACAGGGAGCGCCTTGCATGAACCCATTCAAAACCACCTTGGCCGTGATCGGCACCACTGCAGCCTTGGCCCTGGCCGGCACCGCGCACGCGGGCGCAACACTGGACGCGATTCAGAAGAAGGGTTTTATCCAGTGTGGGGTCAGCGACGGCCTGCCGGGTTTCGGCGTACCGGACAGCCAGGGCAAGATGACGGGGATTGACGTCGATGTGTGCCATGCCGTCGCCGCAGCGGTATTTGGCGATGCCTCGAAAGTGAAGTTCAGCCAGCTGACCGCCAAGGAGCGTTTCACCGCGCTGCAATCGGGTGAAGTCGATGTGATTTCACGCAACACCACCTGGACCAGTTCGCGTGATTCGGGCATGGGCCTGGTGTTCACCGGCGTGACCTACTACGACGGGATCGGCTTTCTGGTGAACCACAAGTTGGGCGTGACCGACGCCAAGCAACTGGACGGTGCGACCATTTGCCTCCAGGCCGGCACGACGACCGAACTCAACGTCTCCGATTACTTCCGTACCAACGGCATGAAGTACACGCCGATCACCTTCGATACCGCCGATGAAAGCGCCAAGGGCCTGGAATCCGGGCGTTGCGATGTGTTGACCACCGATCAGTCGGGCCTGTACGCCCAGCGCATCAAGATGGCCCACCCGGACGAATTCGTCGTGCTGCCGCAAGTGATCTCCAAGGAACCGTTGGGGCCGCTGGTACGCAAGGGCGACGATGAGTGGTTCAGCATCGTCAAGTGGACGCTGTTTGCCATGCTCAATGCCGAGGAAATGGGCATCACCTCGCAGAACGTCGAAGAGCAAGCCAAGACCACCCGCAATCCCGACGTCGCCCGTCTGCTCGGCGCCGACGGTGAATATGGCAAGGATTTGAACCTGCGCAAGGATTGGGTGGTGCAGATCGTCAAGCAGGTGGGCAACTATGGCGAAGTGTTCGAGCGCAACATCGGCCAGGGCAGCGTATTGAAGATCAAGCGCGGGCTGAATGCATTGTGGAGTGAAGGCGGCATCCAGTACGCGCCGCCGGTGCGCTGATCGTTATTCCGACACCCTGTCCTTTCCCGCCGCCTTGGACCGATACAACGCTTGATCGGCCCTTGCCACCAGGGCGGCGGGAGACTCACCCGGCCGACGTTCGACCACCCCCATGCTCAAGGTGAGGGCGAACGCACCTACCGCCGGAGCCTCGTGCATGGCGCGGCGGGCCTCTTCGGCCAGCGCCCTGGCAACCGCCAGCGAGCTTTTGGGCAAGACCCACATGAACTCGTCGCCGCCCCAGCGCGCCAGCAGGTCGCCCTCGCGTACGCAGGCCGACAGGCTCTCCACCACACGCACCAGGGTCTGGTCACCGACGGCGTGGCCGTGCTGATCATTGATCGGCTTGAAGTCATCGATATCCATGGCCACCAGCGCCAGCGGCGAACGAAAGCGTTCGGCGCGCTCGCATTCTTCCAGCAGCACTTTCTCCAGGCAGTAGCGGTTAGCCACGTGGGTCAGGGCGTCGCGTTCAGCCAGGGAACGGTTTTCTTCCAGTTGCAATTGCAGTTGCTGGTTGACCCGTGACAGCTCGCGGGTGCGCTCGGCTACCAGGGCTTCAAGGGACTGGTTACGTCGCTCAAGCTGTTCGATCGAGGATTTGCGTATCTGGATGTCGCGATGGGCACCGACCATGCGCGCCACCGAGCCGTCGTCATTGCGCGCGATGATGTAGCCGCGGTCTTCGATCCACAGGTAAGTGCCATCGGCCTTGCGGCAGCGGTATTCGGTTCGGTAAAAGGGCGCACGATGATGAATATAGTCATCGAACAGCGTCATGACTTGCGGGTAATCATCCGGGTGGATCACGTTCTCCCAGGTGAATACGCTGTTCTCCATGGAGTGGCGGGGGTAGCCGAGCATGTCGTACCAGCCGGGGTTGCGGTAGACGAAGCCGGTATTGGCATTCCAATCCCAGATCCCATCGCTGACCAACTCCATGACCGCGTGCAGCAGTTCGCTGTTGAGGTCGGAAAAATCGTTCCTCAGCGGCGGGTTGTCGGAGGTATCGTCCATATGCGCGCTCCCTGCTTGGATTGGCTCTGAGGGCCAATCATGGTTGACGCCGATACTCCGTGGCTGGCGCTACTTTACCTCGTGGGCCGTGGGCTTTGAATAGGGCGAGAATACTGCTTTAGAGTTGTGGCTATGAGCCATCACTCATGCCGATGTAGGAGCGAGCTTGCTCGCGAAAAACGTCAACGCTAACGCGGGTTGCCTGAATGAGCGCGGCGCCTGTGAGTTTTTCGCGAGCAAGCTCGCTCCTGCCAAAAATCTCAAGCAGCGTTTAAAGAACGCTTCCGCCTCCAAGGCTATCCAGATTGCCTGGGCGAGCCGCTTTGTTTCGGCGCCCGCTGAAATCGATGGCGGGGCCAGGCTCGGGCGCAGGCTTGGGTTTTACGGTTGGGGGCCGGTCAGGCGTGACACTGCGATCCGGATGCAGGGAGGCATAGCTGGGCGGAATGCTGAAAAACAAATCGATCATGGCGATCTCCGTTGGTGGGAACGTGTCGAGCGGGTCGACGCGTACCCAACCTACAGAGCACTGGGCGACTGGACTATAAACGTCTCGCGTCAAAAGATGACCGAGCGTGGCGATGGCGCTGCTCCGCTGCGAAGAGGGGGCGTGTACACTCACCCTTCGATTATGGATATTCGGGATACAGGACGTTGGCACCCTTTGATCAGCAAAGACTTTTAGCCATATTGGATTATTGGCACAAGGTCGAATTTTTTGTGCCCTATGGCCTGGATCAGCGCCTGGATGAGTTGGAGGACTGGCAATCTAAGGTGATCTTGCCGCAAGCCTGTCTCGACGCCGGCTCTACCCAGTGGAATCGCATGGATGTCCCTGTTGATCAGGAGATCATCAGCTACAGCCTCTTCCTGGGCGTGTTCGACAAGTCTGCAGTGCTCTCGCTGTGTGAGAAGTTAGTACCGGTTCCCGCACCGTTGAGTGCCGCCGGGCGCTTCGAGGAAGAGGCGCGTGCCGACCTTGAGGGGCAGACCTGTTTTGCCAGGATCAGCCTGGATAAGTCCGGTTGCCCCCTCGCCGGCTCCATCTCCATTTCTACTGCACCTTGGGCCTTGGGCCAGGCGTTGTCCCACGGGTTGGGAGCGCTGGGAGCCGCCGAGTTCGAGTCTGCCCGCGACGACTTGGTCAACCGGTTCAACAACTTCTTCGCCACCCGTGTGGATAATGCCAGCGGCCCGCTGACGGCGAGTGAAGTGCTTTCGCTGCACCAGACCCTGTGCCAGTGGGCGGGTTTTTACCCAGGGGCTGACCAGCCGCTTGCCGTACTTGAGGTCAAGACCAAGGCCAGGACCACCCAGGCGCCTGATGATGCAAGCGATCAGGAGCCCGCAACACTCCAGGAAGAAGAGGAGGAGGATGAGGATGACCCTGTCGACGACCTCGACATCCTCAACAGCTTTTACATCGGCGATCTCGAGCGGGCGATGCACAGTGTGCGGACAGGCAACGTGCCCGCCGCCCTGCGGCAGTACCTGACCCCGCTTGCCGACGATCAACGCCTGGACCTGTATTCCAACGCCGGGCGCGAGCTGTTGTACCAACGGCTGCGGCCGCGCCATTTGAGCATCGGCCACTGGTTGGGCAACGCCGAGCACCCGATGAGCCTGATGCAACAGTTCGCGCTCAATCAAGCCGGCGCAGACTTGCAGTACAGCGGCTTGTTTGCGGTCAACGGGCCGCCGGGTACCGGCAAGACGACACTGTTGCGAGATCTGTTTGCCGACAACATCGTGCGCCGTGCGCGGGTGCTGTCGGGCCTGTCGAGCGTCAATGATGCGTTCAGTACGCAGCCGCTGACTGTTCGTTTCATGGATGAACAACGCAAGGTGTGGCCCTTGATCGAGGCCCTGACCGGTTTCGAGATGGTCGTGGCATCGTCGAATAATGCCGCGGTGGAAAACATCTCGGTGGACTTGACCAAGCGCAGCGCCCTGGACGCTGCCTGGCAATCGGTCGGTTACCTGCAACCGGTGGCTCATAACCTGGCCGTGAAGGTCAAAAAATCCGGCCCGGTTTTCCCCGAGGGCCGGGACGTTCCCTGGGGCCTTGTCAGCTGTGCATTGGGCAACGCCGGTAATCGGCGACGCTTTCGCGAAGGGCTGTTTTTCAACGAATTCGAGTCCGATAAAACCGAGCGGCCGCAGACCCTCTGGAAGTGGTTCGATCAGGCGCAGCCGACCCGTTTTGCTGAGGCTCGCGCCGCTTTCAGCCTGGCCGACAAGGCCGTCAGCGCCGCACTGGCTGAGCGCGAGCGCCTGGCGCAATTGCTCGAAGAGCTGGGCGATGGTACCCAGGCCAGCTACGTGGCGCAGGCGCAGCAAGCTCATACGCAATTGCGAGCGGGCGTGGAGGCTGCTGACGCGGCTGTACGCGAGAATCTGCGCCTGCAGCACGTGGAGGGGCAGGAGTGCCTGTTGCTCGTCGAACAGCAACGACTGATCGATCGCACCTCGCCTGGTTGGTGGGCGCGGTTGTGGCGCACCCAGTCTGCCAAGACCTACATGGGCCAATGCGCTGAAAATGCCAAGTTGCAGCTCGAATCGCATGCTCGTCTCAGAGCGCTCAAAAGCGAAGCGGTGACCCTTTCCTGCCAGCTCGCGAAGCTTGACGCTCAACGGCAAGCCGGTGAGCGCAGCCTGGCGCAAAGGTCTCGCGACTGGGAAACCAAAACCGCAGAGCGTGCGGTACTTGAGCAACGCCTGGGTGTTCCTGTGCTGCCTGCCGCCCTGGCTGACTTGGAGTTGCCGCAGTTTCAGATCAACGGTCTGTGGCATGACGCTCAGTTCGCTCGACTGCGCTCGGCGTTGTTCGCGGCTGCCCTGCAATTGCAGCAAGCCTGGTTGCATGAGGCCGGGCAGCCCAAAAACCGCATGCGCTCCAATCTATGGGCCATCTCCAACCTGCTGAACAACAAGCAGCCGGAAGACGCCGGCCACGTACTGCCGATCTGGCAAAACCTGTTCATGATCGTGCCGGTGGTGTCCACCACGTTTGCCTCCTTTGCCAATCAGTTCCGAGGCTTGCAACACGACGCGCTGGGGTGGGTGTTTATCGACGAAGCCGGGCAGGCGGTGCCCCAGGCGGCGGTCGGTGCGCTATGGCGAGCCCGACGTTGTGTGGTGGTAGGCGACCCGTTGCAAATTGAACCGGTGTTTACCCTGCCACGGCAACTGATCACGGCCTTGGGGCAACTGTCACCGTTTACCCAGGACGACAGCTATGCGCCCCATCAGGTGTCGGTGCAACGCCTGGCGGATCAAGCCAGCCGTTTTGGCACCTATGCGCCGATGATGGGGCAGCGTCTCTGGATTGGCAGCCCGTTGCGCGTGCACCGGCGTTGCTATGACCCGATGTTTTCCCTGGCCAATCGCATGGCTTATGACGACAAGATGGTCTTGGGCCTTGCGCAGCGAAACGCCCCGGACGCGCCGCTGATCGACCTGCCCAGCGGCTGGGTCGACATCCGCGGCAACGTGACCCGCAAACAAGTGGTGTACGAGCAGATTGAATTCATGGCGAAGGTGATCGTGTGCCTGTTCCAGCGCGACCAGGCATTGCCCGGATTGTATGTGGTGTCGCCCTTCAAGGCCGTGCGCCAGGCGTTGCGCCAGCACCTGATGCAAGTCAAATGGGCGGGGGCCGAGCCCCGGCGCACGGACCTTAAAGAGTGGCTCAAGCGTAACGTCGGCACGGTGCATACGTTTCAGGGCAAAGAGCAGGACACGGTGTTCATGATCCTGGGCGCGGACAGGGACCACGCGGGAGGCGCGCAATGGGCCGCCTCCAAACCCAACCTGCTGAATGTGGCGCTGACCCGCGCCAGGCATCGGGTCTACCTGGTGGGTGACATTGAGCTGTGGGGAGAGTTGGAACACTTCTCCCTGGCCGCGCGTGGCGAACATGCGCTGGCCCGGCTCACGCGTAATGCGTTCGGCATCCTTAACAAGAGCGGGCGGGCACAAGCGTCGCCCGACCGCTTGGGTCAGGCCTGAGCGTTGTCGTGGAGGCGTGGCACCGTAAAGCGGAACTCACTGCCACGCCCCACCTCACTTTCAGCAACGATCTTGCCGCCGTGAGCCTGCACGATCCCTTGGCTGATATACAGCCCCAGGCCAGTGCCGGTGGGGTTGTTTTCGGTCTTGGTCCAGTAACGGTCGAAGACGTGAGGCAATTGCTCGGGTTCGATGCCCTCGCCGGAGTCGCGTACCGAAAACACGATCTCTTCGCCATGGCTCATGGCGCTGATACCGATATTGCCCTGGCGCGGGGTGAACTTGATGGCGTTGCCGATCAGGTTCGACAGGACCTGGAACAGCCGCTCCGGGTCAGCGTTGATCCGAAGTCCCGGCTCGGCGTTGAACGACAGGTCGATACCTTTCTCCATCGCCAGTGGGGACAGCAGGGCATAGGCTTCCTCGAACATCTGGCTGACATCCAGCGCCACCGGCTTGACCACGTAACGCCCCGCCTCGATTTTCGAGGTGTCGAGCAGGTCATCCAGCAACGTATTCATACGTCCGGCGGCTTGTTGCATGGTGTCGATGGCCGACGAAATCCGCCGTGACGTGTGCGGGCCATCGGAGCTGAAGGCGTTTTGCATGATGCCGCAGAGCATCGAGATAACGGTCATCGGGTTACGCAGGTCGTGGGAGACCACCGCCACCAGCTCATCACGGGCGCGTACGGCCTGTTGTTCACGCAAAACCTGGCGGGCCAGGTCGTTTTCCAGGGCCGAGCGGCGCAGGTCATTGGCGGCAAAGTGGTCGCCATGGCTCCATTTGGTGGAGATACCGGCCATTTCCACCTTCCAGATTTCAAAGGACGTACGCGGGCGAAGGCGCAAGCCGGCGTCAGAGCTTTCCAGGTCGAGGGGCTTGTTCGGGTCGCCGCTCCAGTTGACGTTCTCGATGACCTCCGGGCGGAACCACAACACGCCGTTATCCACAGGCTTCGGCAGGCTCATGGCCAAGACTCCACTGGCGACCTGTTGAAACGCTGCGGCGGGTGGGTAGACCGACACCAGGTTATGGCTGGAGAAAACCGCTTCGCCGCTGTCTTGCAGCCATTTATGCAGCGCTCGGATCTGTGCCGGTTCCGGGCAATTGCCGAAACGGTGCAGTTGCCTGTCTTCGATGATCGCCACACCACCGGACAGCGTCAGGTCCATCAGCACTTGGCCTTGCTGGGCCAGGCCGTCGAACACGTTGCCGTCGCAGGCTTTCATGGCTTTGTCGAGGGTGGCCAAGGCGTCGATTTTTTCTTCGCGCTGCCGGTTCAGTTCCAACGCTTCCATCGCGCTGATCTGCAGTGACAACACCTGGCCGATGGTCTGGCAGGCGCTACGCAGTTCGTTGGGCACCAGCAACGGCTCGCGATTGCCGCAACTGATCAGCCCCCAAAGCTTGTCGCCCTTCATCAGCGAAATGCTCATGGACGACAGCACGCCCATGTTTTGCATGTACTGGCAATGAATCGGCGACACGCTGCGCAGGGTGGCGAAACTCAAATCCAGCGGCTGGCCGGTGTCCGGGCGCAACTTGGGCACCAAGGGCACTGGCTCGTAGGCCGCATTCGGGATAATACGCAGCCAGTTGGTGCGGTACAGTTCGCGGGCCTGTTCCGGAATGTCGGACGCCGGGAAGAACAGCCCGTTGAACAGCTCCATCGACGGTGCCGAGGCTTCGGCGATCACCTGGCCATGGCCTTCTTCTTCGAAACGATAGATCAGTACGCGGTCGTAACCGGTCATGGCCTGGATTTCGGCCACGCTGATTTCGTACAGCGCCTGCAGGGTTTTCGCCGATTGCAGGCGTTTTAGCATCTTGCCCAGGTCACTGGTGCGGCCATTCAGCGCGCGCGGCTTGAAGTGCTCCAGCCGCGGTTCGAATTCCAGCACCAGTACATTCTGGTGGCGATGCAGCAACCCTTCGAAGGGCTCGCCATTGAAGGTGACGTGCAGCGTCGGCGCGTCGAAAAACGTATTGTGCTCGGCTATCGATTGCACGGCCTGGGCGTGGTCCATCCCGATCAGTGTGTGCAACGGCTGGCCCAGCAGTGACTCCGGCGCGTGACCAAACAGGCTGCTGACGTTGGCACTGACCTGGATGATATTCAGGCCCGGCTCCGACAGGGTCAGCAGTACGCCGTGGGGCTGGATGGCGCCGGGGAAGCGGATCGGTTCGTCGGCGCAGTTGGCCAGCAGTTCTTCAAAATCATCGGGTTTCATAGCAGTACCTCCTGGCGTTCGAGCCATTGCTCAAAGCCGCTGAATGTCGAGCGGGCAGCAATGACCGCGCGCGCTTTGGCGTCAGCGTCCAGTGGCAGGCAACCCAGGTAATCGAGAAAGTCTTTCCAGCGTCGACCGGTTTCGGCGCCGTAGACGTTAAGAAATGCGCCACCGTTGTCGGCATTCACCGCCAGGCGCTGGGCCATTTCCCGGCGCAATACCTGGCCTCCGAGCGTCGCGCCTTCCAGCACGTAGAGGGCGCCCAGGCACGCGGCGGGTGTGTCGAAGGTCGGCAGTTGGCGGCAGTAGGGCAAGGCCGCTATGGCTTCGTCATCCAGGCCGAGGGCTTTCAGGTCGTTCACCAGTGTCGGGGTTTTCACACGCTGTGCCGGGTCAAAGCCTGCGGGGATCAGGCCGCTTGCGTACAGGCTGACTTCCATCGGTGCATAAAATCCGTAATACGCCTGGAGCAAGCGCTGATACCACTGCGCGTCCAGGTGTTCGGAAAAAAACGGCAAGCGCTTTTCCAACGCGACATGCAACAAGCCGGTGCCTGTGCGCAACGCTTCCAGCAACGAGGGCGCACTGACGTCATGGGCCTGTGAATGCATTCAATAAGCTCGAACTGTGGGCCTGTCGGCCATGAATGACGCGTGGAAATGGGCGACGATTCTACACAACTCATGGCCGGGTTCTGCGCGAAAGGCGAAAACACTGACCGGCGGATCAGAAAAATCGCTCCTAGCTTCACTAACGACCTTGGCACGTACCGTGAAGTTCACTGAAAATGATAGCGTGGTGCTATTAATGCATCGAAAAACCTTGCCGCGTCAGCTCCGTTTGCACGCAATCAAGCAAATGCTCGACGCTCCACGGTTTAGGCAGGAACCTCACCGACTTGCCCAACTCAGCCGCCAACCGAGTATTGCCGGAGGTCAGCACCACCGGCACATAGGGCCAGCGATGGGCCACGACTTTGCTCAAGTCGTACCCGTTGAGTAAACCCGGCATCTGGATATCGCTGACAATCAGGTCGACCGGGGCATCGCCGCGTTCCAGATAAATCATGCCTTCATCAGCCGACGGAAACGACGTCACCTGTGCACCGAAATCTTCCAGTACATCCACCATCAACGCCCGAATGATTTCGTCGTCTTCCAACACTAAAATTGCTGGCTGAGCCATGATTTTTACTTCACCCGCTGATAACAACTAGATGGAGTGGGACCGGCTCGAATAGGTTCGATCCAGGCTATCCAAAACGATGAGTGGTCATCGGCGCGCACGCCTCAAGGCATGGCCGACTGACAAACAGGCATAATCGCCCGCTACACCTGATGTGGAGTCGCCCATGAAGTACGCCTTATTGACCTGCGCCCTGATGCTCACCACCGGCCCGGCCTTCGCTGCCGGGGATGCCGAGGCGGGCGGCAAGCTCTTCACCAAGACCTGCGGCGGCTGCCACAGCATCGGCGAGGGCGCGCGGGGTGGTTTCGGCCCGCAGCTCAACGGCATCATCGACAGGCCCGCCGGCACCACTACGGACTATCAGTACTCCGATGCGATGAAAAACTCCGGCGTGGTCTGGACCCGCGACAAACTCGCCGCCTATATCGAGGCGCCGAAGAAAGTGGTCAGCGGTACGCGCATGATTTTCTGGGGCATCAGTGACCCGCAAAAAATCCAGGACATCCTGGCGTACCTGGAAACCTTCCAGCCCAAGTGATTACTCGCGCACATTCCTGAACAGCATCAGCCGCGCACTTTCATGCAGCCCCCGTGTCAGCGCCTGTAAACGCTGGAACGCTTCGGGATGTTGCTGGGCGACGTCTTCGCGAGGCGTCGGCGAGGCCAAGTCATGCAGCGTCGGTGAACTACCGTCGTGCTGCATTTGCAGGAGGAAGCGCTGGGTGACCCCGCCAATAATCGGGAATGTACCTTCCTGCAGTACCAACGGCACCATGCGTTCGCCTTCCGGCGCCGGTTGCTGGATATCTCGGCCCATTGCGCCATTGGTAAACGGCACGCCCGCCAGGCCGGCCACGCTGGGCAGCAGGTCGGCCAGGCCCACCGCTTCTTCGATCACGCGAGGCGCAAGGCCGGGCGCGTGGATCAGCAACGGCACGTTGTTGCTTTCCAGGCCCAATTGCTCGAAAGCCGGGGCCATGTGCGGGATCTGGCTGATGCGCGTGTTGTGGTCGCCGAAGAACACAAAAATACTGTTGTCGTACCAGCCGCCGGCCTTGGCGATTTCCATCAGGCGGCCGATGTTGTAGTCCAGCAGCCGCACCGCCTGGTATTGCTCGACGCTGCGTGAACCGGCCGCCTGGGCCTGCTCCAGCGTGACGTCGTTTACCTGGAAACCATCGTTTTGCTCAGGAATGGTGAAGGGACGGTGGTTGCCGGAGGTTTGCAGGTAGGCGAAGAACGCCTGGTTCTTGGGAACAGCGCTTAGCAGCCGATCGCTTTCCTTGAACAGATCCAGGTCGGAAATACCCCACACGTCCACGCGTGGCGAGCGCCAGTGGCTTTCCTCAAACAGTTGCACGCCGTCGATGCTCTGGCGGATCAGGGCGTTGATATTCGCCCAACCGGCGTTGCCGCCGATCATGTAGAACTTCTGGTAACCCTCGAACGCGTTGATCAACGTGTGTTGGCGAGTGATCAACGGGTTGCGGGTGGCGGTCTCCCGGCGGGTTACGTCGGGCACGCCTGTGATGCTCGCCCAAACGGTTTTCGCCGTGCCGGTGACGGGCACATAGAAGTGTTTGAACAACCAGCTTTGCGTCGCCAGTTTGTCCAGGTTCGGCGTGGGGTTCAGCGGGTTACCGTAGGCACCCACGGCGCTGGTGCCGAGGGATTCGAGCATCACAAAGATCACGTTGGGCGCCCGCTCTCCGGCCAGGCGATAGGGCTGCACGGCCTGTTCGCGGGTAAAGTTCAAGCCCTCGGCATCGGGTTGGTCGACGCCCAGGTAGTGGGCGACTTGCGGGTACAGCTCGCGCACCTTGGCTTCGTCGAATTGCGCCTGGCCGACCTTGAGCGTGTCGTACAAAAACAGCACCGGGTTCAGGCCCACCGCAGCCACCTGGCTGTTGCCGGAAAAGAAGGCGTCGCTCCAGCGCAGGGGCACCGGGTTTTCCAGGTTGAGGTTAGCCACGCGGCCGAGCAGGGCCAGCAGTACCGCGATGACGCCGGTCACTGAGACAGGGGCCAGCGCCAGTTTGCCGATGGGCTGGGCTTTGCGGTCCAGGGTCAGTCGTTCCAGGCAGACCAGCGCCCACACCCACAGCCCCACGGCGCTCAGCCAACAGGCAGTTATCCACAGCACCGGGTAGGTTTCCCACACCATCTGTTGAGAAATCTGCGCGTCTTGCAGGTAACGAAGCACGGTCGCGTTGATGCGTGTCCCCAAGTAGGCGTAGTGGCCGAAATCGATGATGTACACCAGGCCGACCACCGCCAATACCAGCACCAGATAGCCGCGTGCCAGCCAGCGCAGGGCCGGCAGCGTGGTGAGGTTCCAGCGTGGCAGCCAGGCCAGCACGGCCAGTGGCAACAGGATCAATACCGCCAGGCGCAGGTCAAACCGCAGGCCGATGCCCAGGGTTTTCATCAGCCCTGGCGTGTTCAGATCCAGGCCCGAAAAGCCCACCACAAACACCAGCCGCAGTGCCGCCAGCAACACAAACACCAACCCGATCGCACCCACGCCGTAGCGCAGGCGGCGTGATTGCAACGCACCCATGTTTCGTCCTCATTTTTTGAATCGATGCAGCGTGTATCAGCCAAAGCGGCTCTGGCCGTGCCGACGCCATCGCGAGCAAGCCCGCTCCCACAGTTTGAGTTGCGATAATCCGGCGACCAGGCAGTAACCCGCCAACAGCGGATCGACCAGATAATCCCAGTAGTTCTCCGAAGCCTTGAGCCGCAAGGCGAACGCCAGGGTGCCCAGCGCCAGCATCCAGACGCACAGGGCATTGCGCAGCCACGCGAGTAACAACGCGGCAGCTGCCAGCATCACGATCATCGGGCGCGGGTTGAAACCCCAACGGTAAGGGTCGATATACGTCAGCCCCAGCGTGGCCGGATACAGCAGCAGGCTCAGCCCACCGAACAGCATCAGCAGTTGCCGTTGATGCCTGGGTTCAAGCGGTTGCCGCAGCCCCAAACGGCAGAGCGCGACCCACGCCAGCAACACCAGGGTGCTGATGGCCAAGTCATCGGTGAAGCTGCGCACGTAGGCGGCCAGCGGCAGTTCATGCACGGGAATGAAGCTGAGCCCTGCCCACATCGGTAGCAACCATGGCCGCCATCGCCGGGTGAATCCCAGCGTGCTGGAGAGCACAAAGCCCAGCAGCACAAAACTCAAATGGGCTTGCCACAACGACATCATCACAGACGCTCCGCGAGCCAGGCTTCGTTGAAGCTGACGTGTTTGATAAAGGTGTTATTCCAGGAGTACACCAGGTGGTACATGCCGTCCGGGCTGCGGCTGAAGTAGGGGTATTCATATTCGAATTCACAGCCACGGGGCTTGCACACGCGGTAGTCCAGGTTGCTCAGGAAACGTTGTGCCAGCGGCAGGCGCCGGGCCCCGCTGGAGGCGCGAAAGCCTTCGCCGATGATTTCTTTGTACACGTCGGGGGCGAACGGTTGGCCCTGCGGGTCAGGCGACTGGTCCAACTCGACCACGCTGCGCCACTGGCTGAGGCGGGCGTCGGTGCCGTAGAGGCTGAGCTTGAAGCGACCGTCTTGCAGGTCGTTGAGGGCTACCAGCAGGCCATCGTCCTGGGTGGCGACGGCTGCCAGCGACGAATTGGGGTTGGCGGGGGCCAGTGGGTAGGGTTCGCTCCAGGTTTGCCCGGCATCTTCGGTGCGGCTGGCCAGGACCCGGTGATGGGTGTCACCGGCATAGCGCAGCATCGCCACGGCGCGTTGGCCATCCTGCGGCACGATGGTCGGTTGCAGGGAATGCTTGCCGCGACTGATGCGGAATTTATCGATTACCGCACCGTCGGCGCTCAAGTACAAGTACTCGGCAAACTTGCCCATGAACTCGTGGTAAACCGGCAGGCCGATGGAGCCGTCGGCGTGAAACACCGGTGCGGCACGCACCAGCGTGCTGATGTTGAAGAAGGGCGAGGTCACCAGTTGGCGAGGCGCCGACCAGTTGGCGCCCAGATCCTGCGAGACCATCACGTTGATCGCGCTGGTGGCCCAACCACCGACCGACACCGACACATAAAACATCCACAGGCGTTGATCCGGACCCAGCGCGATCACCGGGTTGCCCAACTTGCGAATGTAGCGCTGGGTGCCATCGCGGGTGCTTTCACGCGTGGCCAATACCTGCTCGGCGCCCCATTCGCCGCTACGCGCATCAAACCGCGCAGTGCGCACCTGCACATCGGCGGCGCCTTCGCGAGAGCCGGCAAACCACACCGCCATCAGATCACCGCCGGGCAGGGCCGTCACGGAAGAGGAGTGCACAAAGTCGGTGAGCTGCGAGGACACAAAACGGCTGGTGTAGTGCGGCGTCGTGGCGGCTGGCGTATCGCTCGGGCCGGCTTGGGCAAATGGCGCCAGGGTATGCGGCGGATGGCTTTGCCAGGCAGCGAAAAATACCGCGAGCAGGCTGCAAATGATTAAGGCGGAGCGCATAGAGAACCTGTCGGAAAAGATTACTGCGCACGCTCATCCGGCAAGCGCTTCCTGCGGCCGGTGAGCATGGATAACGGCAGGTTGTCCTTCACCTGGATACTTTCAAATACGGCCGCCAGCACATGCACGCACACCAGCGCCAGCAACACATTGGCGGCGCTCGCGTGGACTTGCAGCGGCCAGTCGGCGCCCCACAGCGCGTCCACTTCCTGCATCAGGAAACCGCTGACACCCAGTATCAGCAATGCCGACAGCATCAACACCATCACCAGCGCACCCAGCGGCGAATGGCCCAAGCGATGTTGCGGGTTGCGGTTGAGCAGGGAACGCACGTGGGCCTTCAGCCGTTTTGGCGTGGGCCAGAAGTCTGCCCAGCGTGCGCTGCGCGGCCCGACGAACCCCCACACGGTGCGCACCAGCAGCCAGGCCATGGCGTAATAGCCCAGCCAGACATGCCAGGTATCGCCCGCCTCATTCAAGGCGTAATTGGCGATGAAGACCCCGGCGATCGACAGATGGAACAGCCTGACCAGCGGGTCCCACAGACGCAGGGAGTCGCCCGGCATATCAGCCCTTGATCTCAGTCTTCACGGCTTTGCCGGTGACCGGGTCGTGGTAGATCTCGACCTTGCGCTTGTCCTTGTCGAAGCCGTAGATCTCGTAGCAGTTGCCGTCGGTGACTTTGAATTTGCTGATCGTGTAGCCGTCGGCCTTGAGCTTGTCCTGGAAGGCTTTTTCGTCTTGCCACTGTGAACGCTCGGCGGTGGTGCACTGCGGGCCGGCGACGGCCAGGGGGCTGGCGAGAATCAGGGACAGCAGGAGAATTTTGCGCATGGAAAAGCTCTCAGCAAATGTGGGAGGTTTCACAGTGCAAAACCAACCTTAGCGCAACCTTAGTTGGCAATGCGCCGTAACATCTTTGCCGAAATAGCCAGGGCTAGAACCCGGCATGATGCGGCCGTTTCCTACAGAGATTTCGCTATGCGCCTACTCCTCGTCGAAGATGATCGTGCCCTCGGCCAGGGCATTCGCGTGGCGTTGGGCGCCGAAGGCTACACCCTCGATTGGCTGCACGATGGCCTCGCGGCCCTGCATGCCCTGCGCACGGAGAGCTTCGATCTGTTGCTGCTCGACCTCGGCTTGCCGCGCCTCGATGGTCTCGACCTGTTGCAGCAATTGCGCGCCGCGCAGCACGATATCCCGGTGCTGATCCTCACCGCCCGCGACGGCACCGCCGAGCGCATCGCCGGGCTGGATGCCGGCGCGGATGACTACCTGATCAAACCCTTCGATGTCGAAGAACTCAAAGCCCGCGTGCGCGCTCTGTTGCGCCGCAGTCAGGGGCGTGCGCAACCGATGCTCGAGCACGCCGGTATCAGCCTCGACCCGGCGACCCAGCAGGTGCGCTACCAGGACGCCGACATCATCGTCACCCCGATGGAATACCAACTGCTGCACCAACTGATGGTGCGCCCCGGCAAGGTGGTGACCCGTGAACGCCTGTCCCGTGCGCTGTATGGCTGGCAGGATCGGGTCGAGAGCAATACCTTGGAAGTGTTGATCCACAACCTGCGCAAAAAGTTATCCACCGAGCTGATCCGCACCGTGCGCGGTGTTGGCTATGTACTGGCGCTCAAACCATGACCTCGCTGCGCGCGCGCATCCTCGTCCCTGTGTTGCTACTGATCCTGGCGGGTGACGCCCTGATCAGTTGGTTGGTGCTGCGTGACAGCCACCACGAAATCGAAGAAGTCTACGACGCTCAACTCGCCCAGAGTGCGCGCCTGCTGCAAGGCGTGTTGCGCCAGCGTGACCCCGGCGAAGCGGATTGGGACCGGCTGTACCAGGCGTTTGACCAGGCCATGAGCCGAGTAGGCGAGGATGGCGTGGCCCACCCCTATGAAACCCGTCTGACGTTCCAGGTCTGGAACAGCGCGGGTGAATTGCTCGTGCGCTCCGCCGAAGCCCCCGTGCTGGCGGCGCCGCCCGCGACCCTCGGTTCTCACGACCTGATGGACAGCGGCAACGACTGGTGCGCCTTCCTCCTGGCCGACCCGCAGCAGGGCCTGTTGATCTGGGTGGGCGAGCGCGATGACATCCGCCAGGACCTGATCCAGCGCATTGTGCGCCACACCCTCTGGCCCACGCTGATCGGCGTACCGCTGCTGGCGCTGTTGATCTGGCTGGTGATTGGCTGGGG
Source organism: Pseudomonas sp. R11F (assembly GCF_050312575.1). Taxonomy (NCBI): domain Bacteria; kingdom Pseudomonadati; phylum Pseudomonadota; class Gammaproteobacteria; order Pseudomonadales; family Pseudomonadaceae; genus Pseudomonas; species Pseudomonas sp. R11F. The sequence continues at coordinate 85,836 of NZ_JBNPJU010000046.1, forward strand.
CTTCAAACCATTGCGCCGCATGGCCCTGTCCATCCGTGGGCGAACCGCCGAGACCTTGCAACCCTTGCACCTCAAGCCCTTACCTGGCGACCTGGAGCCCATGCAAACCGCGCTCAACCGCCTGTTGGTCCAAGTGGATGAACTGCTGGACCGTGAACGCCGTTTTATCGCCGACGCGGCCCACGAACTGCGCACGCCGCTGGCGATCCTGCGCATTCACGCCCAGAACGCGCAGAGCGCCGTCACTGAAGAACAACGGCGCGAGGCATTGGAGTTTCTGGTCAACGGCGTCGACCGCGCCACCCGCATCGGTAGCCAGCTGCTGACCATGGCACGCATCGAACCGCAACTGAACAACCCCGTATGTGAACGGGTGCAACTGACCGAACTGGTGCGCGAAGAACTCGCCGAGTTGACCCCGCTCGCCCTGGAAAAAGGCGTGGACCTGGTGCTCGAAGGCAATGAGGCTTGCTGGGTCGCCACCGAACCGGTGGCGCTGGCCATTGCGTTCCAGAACCTGGTCACCAACGCTCTCAACTTCTCCCCTGCGGGCAGCGAAGTGAAAGTCGTGATCGGCAGCCATTGCCTGAGCGTGAAAGACCAGGGCCCGGGGATTGACGAGGCGCAGATGGAGCGCCTGTTCGAGCGGTTTTACAGCCGAGGCAATGCCAATGGCGCGGGGTTGGGGTTGGCGATTGTGCAGATGATCGTCGGCAAGATCGGCTGCCGCTTGGCGCTGCATAACCGCGAGCGGGGCGGGTTGTGCGCGCGGTTGGTATTTGAGAACACCTGAAGCGGCCGCACCTCCTATCCCCTGTGGGAGCTGTCGAGCCCCAGCGAGGCTGCGATGGGATCACCTCGGTATGCCTGGCAGGCCCCGATGCTCGTATCGCTGTCCTTCGCCGTTTGCGCGCGAAAGGCTATGCGAACACCACGCCGTTGAAGGTGTGGGTACAGCAGTCGCAGGACGGTTCCATCTGCTCAGCCGTCAGCTGTGGATTGACCTTTTGCAACAGCCCGGCTTCGTCGACCCACAGGCCGCTGTAGTAGCTGTTTTCATCCGTTCTCACGTCATCCTGCTTGTCGCTTTCATGTAGCGCAACCATCCAGAATATGGGCTCTGGGCGATCCAGGCGGGCTTTGGCTTCGCTGAAAACCTGATCCCATGGGTGGCCGACCTTGGATAGAAGAAACCGGAAGAGTGGGGTGTAATCAAAACCGTGTTGTTGATGGCTGTGCATTGACCCACGGTTTGACAGTTTGTCTTTTTCGCTTTTGGTGTGTCGTTCATATCGGTAAGCCCGACAACTGCCGTGGCGCACGCCATGGGTTCGGGTGTTGACCGAGCGGTAGAGGAGGGGCTTTTTCGGTGTAGGTTTCATTGCATCAAGACGCCTTCTTGGGTTGCTTTGGCGGCGGTGGCCAGGCGCCTTGGTAGCGGAAGGAGATTTGGTAGTCGAAACGGCTCGGTTCTATAACATGCCGGAAATGCGGTTGGAGAATCGCTATCCAGTCTGGGAGTACATCGAACCCTCCGGCATAGATTTCAGGTTCATCATGTAGGTCCAGTGCTTTAAGGATGCCATCGTCCTCATCAAGGTTTGCAGAGTACTCGTCCGCTTCTAAGTTTTCGGTTTGTTTGTCAAACCATTCCAGTCTTATCTTCATCACCATGATTGACTCTCTGTTTATTTTCTAATGCGTCGTTCATCTTTCGCTGGACCCCGCCGCTCGCCGGTATAGGGGTCAAATGAACCTAGGTGTTTAACATCGCTGTATCTGTAGACTTCCAGCTCACCTTTTTCTGAATCCCACTCAAAAAGTCTACGCCCCTTAGCATCCTTCCAACGCTCACGAAGGCCGCTACCATCCTTTTTTGGGGTTTTCCTCTTTTGCTTTATTAAACCTGGGAAGCCAGTAATGTCCTCGGTCCTTGGCGCTGCAAAGTAATCATGATCCGGATTTCTTAAGCCTTTACGTGGCTCATTCACCACCACATACAGCGGCCGAACCCCCAACTCCACCGGGAATACCAGAATAAAATCCCGATACTCCGGCGGGTAAATCAGGTTCACCAGAATCTGCGCCGCCTTCTCCGTCGGTGGGTAAATCCAGATCACCGGCGCCTGCGGCGCAGCCTCCAAGGCGGGAGTACCCAGCGTGTCACCTGGGTCAACGGCGGGCGTCCAGATCAGCTCCACGCCTTCATCCAGGTCCGCCACAAACTGATCGCCACGGGTTTGGAACTGCACCACATCGATCATCTGCCAATCGGCATGGTTGCCCGTGTAAAACCCATACCCCTTGAGCGTGCCGTCCTCGCGTTGCTCTATGTGCAAGCGCACCTGCGAACGCGCCCGTTGCATCGAACGCAATTGCTCCTCGCTGTAGAGCGCGCTGTCACCCAGCTCCGACGGCCAAGCCAGTGCCACCAACCCTGCCAACAAGCCTCCCGCGACAGACCCGACGGCAGTGGCCGCCGACTCCAGAACCGCCGAACGCAACGCCAACTGTCCCAAGCCTGCAGGCAGTGCGCTGCCGCCGATCTTGCGCAAGGCAACCGCCCCTCGGCCATCCACCTCACGCCCACCCAGCAGGCTTAAATGGGCGTACTCCTTGATCAGCTCCAAGGGGATGTAACCGGTGGGGTTGAAGTAGTGGGTGACACCGTCAGGCAGTTGGCAGGGCTTGATGAAAACGCAGCCAGGAGGCTTGGCTAGCGTAGGGGCCGGGGCAGGGGGCGGCTCGAAAAAATCAACAGCCGGCGAGTACGACACACGCGATGGCTGCGGGATCAGGATCCGATGTTTGAGTAGTTGTTCTTCGTTGGGTGGGTAAAAGCGCTCTGACATGACCGGCTCACTTCCTTGTGCGAGGGAGTGAGCCTAAGAGGGGGGCTCAGTGGCTGATGTCGGCTTAATTCGGTGGTTGATGTGAGAAAAGTGGACTGATGCTTGAGCGGGTGGTCGCGTTTTCGAATATTGCGATTTTCGTTTATTTCGTTTAGCGTTGTTCTCAACTGAATTACGTGACGCCGGAGTTGCATCATGATGACTAACCACCTTCCCAAAACGATCCTTCCGCTGGAGAAGGAAGTCGAAGCCGCCGTGCAAGGCCAGCGCGAGCTAGCGTCTTTGTTGTCGACCAAATTTGAAACCCAGCGCATCGACATTTTCGACAAAGAAGACAAACCCCACACCCTGGTACTGCCCACCTCAGCACTGCGCCTGCTGGTCGATATTCTGGGTGAGTTGGCTATTGGCAATGCCGTCAAAGTAGTGCCAGTTCATGCCGAGTTGACCTCGCAGGAGGCCGCCGACCTGCTTAATGTTTCACGCCCCCATTTGGTCAAGATGCTGGAGGAAGGTGCTATCCCCTTTACAAAAACGGGTCGTCATCGGCGAATTCGATTTTCGGATTTGATGTCGTTCAAGCAGCGACGTGATGAAGAAAGCCAAGAGGCAATGGAAGCGCTGGCGCAACAAGCCCAAGAGTTGGGAATGGGGTATGACGGATGAGGTGTTCGCCTTTTACTGCTGTATACGATGCTTGTGTCCTCTACCCGGCGGCTCTTCGGGATTTGCTGATGTGGCTTGGCTTGTCGGGGCTGTATCGAGCGAGATGGACTAACCAAATTCATGAAGAGTGGAAGCGGAACGTGCTCAAGAACCGACCTGATCTCACGGTAGAGCAAGTTAATTGCACGTCGGCCCTGATGGACAAGGCGATACCCGATGCTTTGGTGACGGGATATGAGGACCTATGTTCTGGTTTGGATTTGCCTGATCCTGATGATCGCCACGTGCTGGCGGCGGCGATTCGGAGCAAGGCTGAGGTTATCGTGACCTTCAATTTGAAAGACTTTCCGCCGCATATCCTGGCTGCCTATGATATTGAGCCGATGCATCCGGATGACTTTATTTCAGACCTTTGGGATCTGGATCAGGCGGCTGTGTTGGGGGCTGCGCAGAAACAGAGGCGAGCGTTGAAGCGGCCTCCTATGGAGGCGGGGAATTACATTGAGATGTTGATGCGACAGGGCTTGGTGCAGACTAGTAAGGTTCTTGGGCCTTATGAGGTAATGCTTTAAAATCCATATCACTGTGCAAACCTAACTGCGGAGGGGTTTCCTTGGTTAAAGCTGCCGCGTTTTACGAATTTTATTCGCTGTATATATTTGTAAGGGTGAAGATCTGCATTATTAATGCCACTGATAAGATCGCAAATTTTTCTCTGGGGTTTAGATTAGAAAAGTTTATCCTCTGATCTGATGTTTTTTAAGTGTGTTTTTGAATGAGGCATGTATTGTATTTCTCTGCTCTGGTGAAAATTGTTTGTAAAGGTTATTGGTGAGCTCTTCGTCAATTTTTGTATCGAGCCTGTGAGCGAATTTATTTCGAATTTTTCCAAGTGCTAAAAGTGCCGGAGCTAAATCTTTTGGCATTCCTATAGCAACGGCGAGATTTACCTTTTGAGAGAAGTCGAGCTGCATTTTTTTGACATGTGCATAATCAGATGTCAATGTTTCGATTAATTTTTCGAGAGCAGATTCGATGTAAATGTGCGCGCGGATGGTTGCACCTAGTTCGTCCTCTTTCAAGATGTCGGAGTAGAATGAGTCGTTATTTGATTTTTTTTGAGGGTCAGATTTCATAGGTGTACTTCTCTTGTTGTTGTTGTTGTTGTTGTTGTATTTTTAATAAAAGTTTGTGGGGGCTTATTTTTTTTCGCTTCTTATGACACATTCGAACATACAAGTTATTTTTTCCTGTTGGTCAGCCCAGCAGATGCCTGGAAATCAACCGCGAGATTTCCACAATCGACGTCTTCCCGGTGAACTCAAACCTCACCTTCCCCAACGACGAAAAGTAAATTTCCAACTCCGAATCCAGATCAAACGTCCCGGACGTTTCCACCGAATACGCCACGATGTTTTTATACGGCAGCGACGTGAAGTCCTTCTTGCTGCCGGTAATGCCCTGCACATTTACCGCGATGATGCGTTTGTTGGTAAACACCACCCCATCACGCATGGCCTTGTAGGCGTCGATCACTTCCTCGCCATCCAGCAGCAGGGCCGAGACGCGCTCGGCGTACTCGTTGTTTTGCTTGAGCTTGAAGAAGCCTTTGTTGTTGAAGTCGATCATGTGCCTGTCCTTGTGTAAGTACTGCAATAAGCGCTCGCGCCTGTATGACGTTTTGCTCGCAGATCTGTATCTAACAGCCTGCTTTTGGACGCCCTAACATGGTGGCCAACAACGCACTGTAGGCCAAGAATTTCACGCCGGCCGAATAACAATCCAGGAGCCCAACAATGCCTGAAATGTCCAACTGGCTGGCCTATGCGCTGATCTCACTCGGTATGGTGCTCACGCCCGGTCCGAATATGATTTACCTCATTTCTCGCTCGATCTGCCAGGGCCGCACCGCCGGGTTGATTTCCCTGGGCGGCGTGGCGTTGGGTTTTCTGGTCTATATGGTGTGCGCGGCGTTGGGGATCACGGCACTGGTCATGGCGGTGCCGTTTGCTTATGACGCGCTGCGTTTCGGCGGTGCGTTGTATCTGGCCTATATGGCCTGGCAAGCGGTCAGGCCCGGTGGGCGCTCGCCGTTCCAGGTGCGCGACTTGCCCCAGGACAGCCCGCGCAAGCTGTTCACCATGGGCCTGGTGACCAACCTGTTGAACCCCAAGGTGGCGGTGATGTATCTGTCGCTGCTGCCGCAGTTCATCGACCCGAACGGCCACGGCAGTGTGCTGATGCAATCACTGGTGCTGGGCTTTACGCAAATCATGATCAGCGTGAGCGTCAACGCAGTGATTGCGACCATGGCGGGTTCCATCGCGGTGTTTTTCGTCACCCGGCCGGGATGGCAGGTGGTGCAGCGCTGGATGATGGGCTCGGTGTTGATGGGGCTGGCCGTGCGGATGGCGGCGGAAGGGCGGCGGTAGGTCGCCGCACAGCGGGTCAGTGTTTCACTGAATGTCTTTGAGGTAATGCTTGAGGGTAGTCAGCGGCTCGCGCAGTTCATCCAGCTGACCTACGTTTTGCACATCCGCCGACAACCGCTGCAATTCGCGGCCCATGACCGTGTCGGCACCGCCCAATGCCTCAAGTGCCTGATCGACGCACTCCGCTATTTTGGATTGAATAGCGGCCAGGTTCCCCTGCCGCACCAGCAACCCAAACACCTCCCGCTCATACCCGCCCATCGCTGGATCATCCCGCAGAAGCGGGCTGCCGCCGTCCGTCTCGTGCACCAGCTTCAGTGCAAACAGCGCAACGGCTTCCAGCGTCAACTCCATGGTCTTGGTTCCTACGGCTTTGGGGGAGGGCGATGATCACTGTTCCGCACAGGAAAAAAAAGACCCTAATGCCGCGAACCGCCAGGCTCGCGCACCCGTAAAGCCCTTGAAGACCTGCATCTGTTCGCTCCGGGCAGACGCAAGGTCAACGGTTTGAGACGGCCGGCGACTTCAAGACAATGCCCGCCCTCAGATCCACAGATCATTCACCGCGGTACGGTCACCCCCTTCATGCCCGGTATTCAAGATCCCCCGTGGCTCGATCATCATCAGCTTGGCTTCCCCTTCGGCAGCCGTCCGATGCTCGACGCCACGCGGCACCACATACAACTCGCCCGGCGCTACATAAACCGGGCCGTCTGGCAGGTCGATACGCAGCGTACCTTCCAGCACCAGGAAAGCCTCGTCGGTTTCGGGGTGGGAGTGCCAGATGAATTCGCCTTCGATGCGTACGACTTTGAATTGGTAGTCGTTCATCTCGGCGACGACGCGTGGGCTCCATTGTTGGTCGATGAGGGAGGCTTTTTGGGTGAGGTTTATGGGGAGGGCGGGATGTTGTGGCTGGGCCATGACGGGTGCTCCGGTGGGTGAGGACTGTCAGGTTAGCGAGGGAGGGGGCAGGAGGGCTTGAACGATCCTGCAAGTTGGGAGGGCGGGGGAGATCACGCTAAAGAGCACTCAAATCAATATTTGCGCGCCGCCGTACCTCGCACGTACCGCGCTGGCGGGTTGCCTAGTGTCTTGCGGAACATCGCGATGAACGAGCTCACCGATTCATAACCCAGCGTTTCGGCGGTTTGCTGCACCGATTGTCCTTCTGCCAGGCTCTGCAGTGCGACGATGATCTGCCATTGCTTGCGCCATTGACCGAAGGTCAGACCGGTTTCACCCTTGATCAAGCGTGCCAGCGAGCGTTCGCTCATTGCCACATGTCGTGCCCACTCGGCCACAGTGGCGCGGTTTGAAGGATCTTGCGCCAGGCCACGAGCGATGGCGCGTAACTGGTGGGAAGCGGGTAGGGGTAAGTAGAGCTGTTCCGAAGGGGCCTGCTCCAGTTGTTCGAGCAGCACACCGGCCAGACGGGCGGTGGCGCAGTGGCCTTGGTAGTTCTGCACCAGGCCACTCAGGTGGCGAATCAGTTCCAGGATTAGCGACGACAGCGCGAGCGTGCAACAGTGTTCCGGCATAGAGGCGGCGCCCGGTTCCACAAATAGAAAGCATACCTGCCCATTCGCGGTCACCCGGTTGCTGTGGGCGACACCGCCGGGAATCCATACGCCGAACCCGGAGGGCACCATCCACACACCGTCCTCCACGGTGCACACGATACCGCCATGGTACGCCACCACCAGTTGGCCTTTGCGGTGTTTATGCTCGACGGATTCGCTGTCGTTACGTTGGGTTTCCAGCATCAACGCCACGGCAGGTTGTGAGAGCGCGTCAAGTTCAAAATGGTCAACGTGATAGCGATGGATGTCGGCCATGAGAGGTGTCCAAGGGTTGGCTGGATTTGATTATATTTTGGCAGTGTAATCAATATCGGCACGAATGCTCGTTGCTTATGCTTTCAACAAGGCCAGAGCGAGACGGCCCCTAAACGCGACGACCCTCCGACTGCCGGTGCACGCATGCTTAGCGAAGTTTCCATCGCCAATCTCTATGTCCCTCCCTTCTTGATCTACCTGGGCGTATCGACCCTTGCTTACCGACTTCTCGAGCGGGTTTTCCGGCGCTGGCTGGATTGGGCCTGGCACCCGACGCTGGCGCGTTTTTTCGTCTCACTCATCGTCGTTTCGGCCTTGATCGTGAACTGCTGAGGGAGGCCACGTATGTCTATCGTCAAGATTTTAAAGACCGCGTTAACCCTGTCGCTCGGCGTACTGGCGCTGCTGTTTTGCATGCAGCTTTGGCGAGCTTACGTCCTGGCACCCTGGACCCGGGATGGACGGGTCAGCGCCCAGGTGATCCGAATCGCGCCGGAGGTGTCCGGCCAGGTCGAGCAGTTGCTGGTGGGCGACAACCAATGGGTCAGCGCGGGTGACCTGTTGTACCGCATAGACTCGCGTGCCTACCGTTTGGCGGAGCAGCAACGCACGGCTGAGCTGGCTGAGGCCCGCAGCGTCTTCGAACAACGCAGCGACCAATTCAAACGGCGGACACGCCTGGCTGATGCGATTGCTCGTGAAGAGATCGACAACGCGGCGCGGGCTATGGCGGTAGCCAAGGCGCGCCTGGACGTAGCACAAAGCCAGTTAGCCCAGGCCCGGCTCGACCTTGAGCGCACTGTCATCCGCTCCCCGGTGGATGGCTACGTGACCCAGCTTCGCCTGCAACCCGGTGATTATGCGGTGGCCGGCAACACCAACGTTTTTGTGGTCGACAGCCGCAGCTTCTGGGTCACCGGCTATTTCGAAGAGACCAAGCTGCCGGGCATCCACCTGGGGGCGCCGGTTTCGATCAAGTTGATGGGGTTCGCCCCGCTGCTCGACGGGCACGTGGCGAGCATGGGCCGAGGCATCGCCGATGGCAATGAGCTGCGCAGCGACAGCGGCCTGCCGCAGGTGAGTCCAACCTTCAGTTGGATACGGCTGGCGCAACGCGTGCCGGTGCGTATTGAGTTGGACAAAGTGCCCGACGGCGTCGAACTGGCCGCAGGCATGACGGCCAGTGTCGAGGTGATGGAGACCGAACCTCGCTGGCGGCTCACTCGCTGGTTGCAGGCGTTCATGTGATGACCCGTCACCTGATACGACTGATGGGCGCGATCCCCCGCCCCTATACGTCCGCTAGCTTCGGCTACGTGCTGCGCAGTATTACTGCTGCGGGGCTGGCCCTATGGCTCGGCTTCTATTTGCACCTGGATTCGCCGTTCTCTGGCGCATCGACTGTCTTGCTGTTGGTGCACCCCACTCAGGGTGCGGTAGTAGGCAAGGGCTTGAACCGGGCCATTGGTACGCTGGTGGGCATGATCGCCGCCTTAGTGCTGACGGGTTTATTCGCCCAGCAGATGTTGCTGTACATCCTCGGCATCGGCCTATGGTTGGGCCTGTGCGTCGGTGCCATGACCCTACTGAAACACTACCGGGCCACGGCGGCGGTGGTGGCTGGCTACACCGTCTGCCTGGCGTTGGGGCCCGCGCTCGTCGCGCCTGAGCAAGGGTTTGACCACGTCATCACCCGCGGCACGGCGGTGGTGCTGGGCGTGTTCAGCCTGAGCCTGATCGCCACGTTGTTCAGTCGCAAGACCTCGGAGCAGACAGTCCGCCGTGCCTTGTCCGACGTGTGCGCCCGCACTGCCCGGCTGCTCGCGGCGCAGTTCTCGGGCGAACCATCGCCGCAATTGGCTGGGGAGCAACGTCAGCTTGCCATCGACATCGGCAAGGTCGATGACCTGCTCGGAATAGCCTGGGGAGAGTCGTCGCTCATTCGCACCAGGATGCTGGCGATTCAGGTCGGCCTCGCGCAACTTCAAGCCGCGATTCTGAATGCGCCCCTGAGCAAACCCGAACTGGAAATCCAACCGGCCCTCGCCGATGCAGGTAGGGCGTTGCAGCATTTAGGCGAAGGCATCGCAAACACATCCTATGGGTTCGCGACGGCGGCGGATCAGGTGGGTCGCATACGTATAGGCCGCGATGGTGACCTGGGCAGTAGCCTAAACCCCAACTCGATGTTGCACAGGGAACGCTCGCAGGAACAACTGGCGGACTTCGCATACGCCTTGGAAAGCTTTTCAAGCCTCGACCGCAAGGCATATGTAGCTGTGCGCAACGTAGGCTTTCATCGCAACTATCCGGACGCGGCACGCAACGGCCTGCGTGCGCTGTTTGCCACGCTGGCCGTCGGCGGGCTCTGGTACCTGACCGCCTGGGACCAGGGCCCGACGCTTCTGGCTGTGCTGGGGCCGTGTTGCACCTTGCTGGCCGTCGCCGCAGCCCCCATCGACGGCATCTCCGGTTTCATCCGGGGCACGCTCTATGCCGTGCTGGCGGCCGCGGTGTGCAAGTTTCTGCTGTTGCCGCATATCAACGGCTTTCCGCTTCTGTTCATGACGCTTGCCATGTTCTGGTCGTTCGGCATTCATGCCACGACTCAACCTCGCCAAACGCTTCAAGGTATCGCCTACCTGATTGCGTTCAATACGCTGGTCAGCACCGGTGGCACCGCCCACTACGACTTCGCCGAATTTGCCAATCAGGCGCTCGCCTGGTTCGCCGCGATGCTCATTTCCTTATTGGCCTTTCAAATCCTGCCCAAGGATGCCAACAAACAGATCCTGGCGCTCAAAGGCGCGTTGCATAAAGAAACGCGTCTGTTGCTCCGCTACGGGCAGCGTATCGATCAGGGTAAATGGCAGGCGAAGCAGCAGCACCGCATGGTGTCCCTGAAGAATCTGCTCGGCCCGGACAATCAGCACGACTACCAGGCGGGCTACCTGTCGCTTCAACTGAGCCGTGAACTGGGACGGCTACAGCGCAAGGCGAGCCGTGTGGACCCCGCATCCCCCATCGCCAGGTGCGCACAAGCAGGAATACGACGGATCTCTCGGTACGCCCATGCCCCGTCGATCGGTGCGGCCCAGGCACGACGAACGTCGAAGTCGATGACGAGGCTCGGCGCCCATCACTTGGCGGCGTGCTATCAGGACCTGGCCTGGTTGTTAGAGCGATACGCGAACACTACCAATCCCAGCGGATCGCCCCGCAATCGCAGCCGGCTTCAGGGGCGCAAGCATGGGGTTCGTGGTGCCCGCATTTGCGTTTCAACCCACGTAGGTGACATGAGATGAGAAAACTGACTTTATGCATGGGGCTTGTATTGATGGTGTCAGCTCCGCTGATAGCGCAGGCCGAAGGCGGTGCCGAGGCGTTGGCGCGATGGCATCAGCAGAATAAGGATGGGGGTGAGCGTGGTCATCGAGGGGGGCATTTGTCGAAGGATGCGAAATTTCAGGGAGGTGGTGACAGCGTGGTGGGTGATTTGGCGGATGGGAGGAAGGCATGGACATTTTTGCTAGTCGTGCACTTTTCTACAGGCGAAAAAAGACCTTGAGTTCAAAGTCTTTTTAAGATCCGAGAGGGACTAGAAAGGTCTATACAAAACGGGGTTATAGCCGAATTATTTGTTTAGGGATACACGTAGGGATACAGATTTCAATCGCCTGGTGAAAGGGACAAAGCCTGAAAAAACTCTCTACGTTGGTATTCCACTGAAAAAATCTAAATCCTCGGTCTTTTGGTCGGTTGGTGTCGGCAGGTAGTGTGGCTCAGGTTTTATGACCGATGTCTCTACGATGTACCGGATCAATGCTTGGAGCGTTTGGGCTGCTCCTGGGGCATCTGCCAAGCCGCTGGTCATCGCGGCAACGATCATAAGAGAACCAATGATGTTTTGCCACTTTGGAGTCTTCGACTGTGCTTCGGCTTTGATTTCTGTTAGGTATTCACCGATTAAGGCCCTTGTTTCATAATCCAGTGAACGTGATTTTTCTACCTGTTTCGATGCGTTGTCTATCATTTCTACAACAACGCTTTCTTTTACTCGTGAAGGCTTAAACACATCGTCATCAATTGTCGCTCTGTGACGAACTATTTCTTCGGCTATTTTAAGTGTCGAAATCAATTTGTCACAGTTAATGATAGTTCGCTCTATTGAAATGCTTTCCTCTCCGAATAAACGAATAGTTTCGGAAGGGAAGAAGATGCGAACGTTCATGAATGACTTTACGAACCCTTTGAGAAATGATGTTGGTGTAGGGGTTCGAGACATCTGCAGTTTTAAATTGATCAGAGAGATTTGCTCAACTAATAGGGCTTCTTTTTCTAAGTGCTCTAGTGTGAGGTAGGTTTCTTTGTCGATATGCGCAATATTTCTTTTGATAGAAGTGAATGTTTCTGGAAATTCGTCCATCGCTGCTGTGGTGTTTTCAAATGTTTCAAGGTTTCTAGTAATATGTAGTCCAGTTAAAGCAATGTCAGTCTCCATTGAGGCGATGTCAATTAAAAACTTTCTAATAAGCTTCGTGCTACTACCTAGGCTGTAGATATCTAACCAGTCCATGTGTTTTTACCTTAGTACCATTGAATTGTTGTTCGAAAAAAACATGCTCAAGGCATGGCACAAGCTCGTGAACGTGAAACGAAAAGTAGAAGCTGCCCGCGTAATTTACCGGTATCCATGGTTGGATGCTCGCGAAATCAGCGGGGCCCCTGGAGAACTCTTAGACTTACGGGGTCGGAAACCCGCGGGACCGCGTTAGCGGCAGCCGTGCCAGCTTACTGAAATTTCAATGTTGAAATTGAAAGGATCTCGAAGAAAAGAGGGCATCGTTACCGTATTGTTAATGGTGCACGCAGAGGGCCCAAACGGTAGGGCAAATGCACAGGTGAACTGGAGTTCACCGGGTTCACCTGTTCACTAAGCTGCATGTAATCGGGGTCAGGCCACGTTCCTTCCTCCAAACCCTCGCAACCCTCAAGCAGTCCACCGGAAATCTCTAGCCACAGATACGAACTTTCATCTCCCGTCGCTCCCGCGCTACCTTCTCCCCGTCGCTACCAACCCGGCGACCGGACTTGAGAATCCGAGAAACAATAGGCGCATAGGCGCCACCATCCATTAGACTGTTGGCGCTTTTTTGTGCCCGCATGTCTGTGTCATGGCGGCTATGCGTGGGAGACCTTCGGGTCTGCCGGGTTCCTATTGTCCCGGTTTCTCAGCCCGCGCATAGCTGCCACCCATTCGCATGAGAAACGAACGTGGCAGCCCTCTACATTAGGAGCTTAAGCAATGAACGTTTCTGACAGGTCGTACCCGCGCAGTACCGTAATCGACACCGCCGCTCAGCTCGGAGGTGGCCAATGATCAACCCACCCCCAAACAAAACCCTCGGCATCATCACCTTCTCCACCTGCGGCAAACACCCCAACCTCCACCGCCTATTCCGCGTCAATTCCGGCGTGCCCATCCGCGATGCCCTGGAGCACGCCTCGGAACTGCTCCACTGTTCAAAAATGCTCGCCTTGGATGCCGCCATGGACACAGGCGCCGATCGCTTCGCCTGGGCGGCGCATTATTTGGGGGAGATGGCGAAGGCGGTGGTGGATGATTTGGCGAATGGGATGTTGCCGAATGGAGTGGTGGAGGAGGGAGATACGGGTGGTGTGTAGGCGGGGAATTTGAGGTGTTGGGGCGGGTGTCTTCGCAGGCAAGCCAGCTCCTACAAAGGGATCGTGTTTCAGGTGGATAGTGGGCTGTGAATAGTCATTCCGGTGGCCGCGCACTTTTCTACAGGCGAAAAAAAAGACCTTGAATTTCAAGGTCTTTTTTTAAGATGGTGCCCCGAGGGAGACTCGAACTCCCACTCCTTTCGAAAACGGATTTTGAATCCGCCGCGTCTACCAATTCCGCCATCAGGGCTCAATGGCGGCGAAGTATAGAGATGAGATTACCGTTGGTCAATCACGTTTCATGGTCTATTTTCACTATTTCCGCTAGACTTCCCGGCCCTGCTAGACGAACCCCATCATGCGCGTTGCTGACTTTACTTTTGAACTCCCGGATTCGCTGATTGCTCGCCACCCTTTGGCCGAGCGTCGCGCCAGTCGACTGCTGACCCTGGACGGGGTCAGTGGTGCCCTCGCACACCGTCAATTCACTGATTTGCTTGAGCATTTGCGCCCAGGCGATCTGATGGTGTTCAACAATACCCGGGTGATTCCGGCGCGGCTGTTTGGCCAGAAAGCTTCCGGCGGCAAGCTGGAAATTCTGGTGGAGCGGGTGCTGGACAGCCATCGCGTGCTGGCCCATGTGCGCTCCAGCAAGTCGCCGAAACCGGGCTCGGCCATCTTGATTGATGGCGGTGGCGAAGCCGAGATGGTGGCGCGTCATGATGCGCTGTTCGAACTCAAGTTCGCCGAGGAAGTGTTGCCGTTGCTGGAGCGTGTCGGCCACATGCCGCTGCCTCCTTATATAGACCGCCCCGACGAAGACGCGGACCGCGAGCGCTATCAGACGGTTTACTCCCAGCGCCCGGGCGCGGTCGCCGCGCCCACGGCCGGGCTGCATTTCGACCAGCCGCTGCTGGAGGCGATTGCCGCCAAGGGCGTCGAGACCGCCTATGTGACCCTGCACGTGGGGGCCGGCACGTTTCAGCCGGTGCGTGTGGATAACATCGAAGACCATCATATGCACAGCGAGTGGCTGGAAGTCAGCCAGGATGTGGTGGATGCGGTCAACGCCTGCAAGGCCCGTGGCGGTCGCGTCGTGGCGGTGGGCACCACCAGTGTGCGGTCGCTGGAGAGCGCGGCGCGTGATGGCGTGCTCAAGCCGTTCAGCGGTGACACCGATATCTTTATCTACCCAGGCCGGCCGTTCCATGTGGTCGATTGCCTGGTCACCAACTTTCATTTGCCGGAATCCACGCTGTTGATGCTGGTGTCGGCATTTGCCGGTTACCCGGAAACCATGGCCGCTTATCAAGCCGCCATCGCCAACGAGTACCGTTTTTTCAGCTACGGTGATGCGATGTTCATCACCCGCAACCCGGCGCCGACTGCTCCTGGAGAAGCCGGCCCTGAGGAACAGCCATGAGTCGTATGTCGTTTGAATTGCTCGCCACCGACGGTAAGGCCCGTCGCGGGCGCCTGACCTTCCCGCGTGGCACGGTGGAGACCCCGGCCTTCATGCCGGTCGGCACCTACGGCACCGTCAAGGGCATGCTGCCGCGCGATATCGTCGCCACCGGCGCCGAGATTATCCTGGGCAACACCTTCCACCTGTGGCTGCGCCCGGGCACGGAAGTGATCAAGAAGCATGGCGACCTGCACGATTTCATGAAGTGGCAAGGCCCGATCCTCACCGACTCCGGTGGTTTCCAGGTGTTCAGCCTGGGCGCCATGCGCAAGATCAAGGAGGAGGGCGTGACCTTCGCCTCGCCGGTGGATGGCTCCAAGGTGTTCATGGGCCCGGAAGAGTCGATGCAGGTGCAGCGCGACCTGGGCTCCGACATCGTGATGATTTTCGACGAATGCACGCCGTACCCGGCCGACGAAGACGTGGCGCGGGTGTCCATGGAGCTGTCGTTGCGTTGGGCCCAGCGTTCGAAGAATGCCCATGGCGACAACACTGCGGCGCTGTTCGGTATCGTGCAGGGCGGCATGCATGAAAGCCTGCGCAAACGCTCGCTGGAAGGCCTGGACAAGATCGGCTTTGACGGCCTGGCCATCGGCGGTCTGTCGGTGGGCGAGCCCAAGCACGAGATGATCAAGGTGCTGGATTACCTGCCGGGCCTGATGCCGGCTGACAAACCTCGTTACCTTATGGGCGTTGGCAAACCGGAGGATCTCGTAGAGGGTGTGCGCCGCGGGGTGGACATGTTCGATTGCGTGATGCCAACCCGTAATGCCCGCAATGGGCATCTGTTCATCGACACCGGCGTGCTGAAGATCCGTAACGCGTTCCATCGCCATGATGATTCGCCGCTGGATCCCACCTGTGATTGCTACACCTGCCAGAACTTCTCCCGTGCTTATCTGCACCATCTGGACAAGTGCGGAGAAATGCTGGGTAGCATGTTGAATACCATCCACAATTTGCGTCATTACCAAGTCCTGATGGCTGGTTTGCGCGAGGCTATTCAACAGGGTACATTGGCCGCCTTCGTCGATGCCTTCTATGCCAAGCGCGGGCTGCCTGTGCCGCCCTTGGACTGAGTTTTCCGACCCTAAGATTCACTATTTGCAACTGGAGTGCTAAATGAGCTTTTTTATCTCTAACGCCATGGCTGACGCCGCTGCGCCTGCCGCTGCCGGCCCTATGGGCGGTGGTTTCGAGTGGATTTTCCTGGTCGGCTTCCTGGTCATCTTCTACCTGATGATCTGGCGTCCACAGGCCAAGCGTGCCAAAGAGCAGAAAAACCTGCTGGGCAGCCTGCAGAAAGGTGACGAAGTGGTGACCACTGGCGGTATCGCCGGCAAGATCACCAAGGTTTCCGATGCTTTCGTGGTACTGGAAGTCTCCGACACTGTAGAAATGAAGTTCCAGAAGGGCGCTATCGCCGCCACGCTGCCAAAAGGCACGCTCAAAGCGATCTAAGTAACAACCTTTACCAATCGACGGGGCGCGCAAGGCGCCCCGCGTTATAAGCGGGCGGCGTGATGCTGAACAAATACCCTCTGTGGAAATACGTACTGATCCTGGCGGTGCTGGCGATCGGTTTTATTTATTCCGCTCCCAATCTCTATCCTGATGACCCGGCGATCCAGATCACCGGTGCCAGCACTTCGCTGCAAGTCAATCAGGCTGACCTGGAACGCGCGAGCAAAGCGCTCACCGACGCTGGTATCCAGGTCAAGGCGGCAACACTGTCGGCGGATGCGAAGGGCGGCTTGCTGCGCCTGACCAAGGCCGAAGACCAATTGCCGGCCAAAGACGTGGTGCGCAAGGCCATGGGTGACGACTACGTTGTCGCGCTCAACCTGGCACAGACCACGCCTACCTGGCTGCGCAAGATCGGCGCGCACCCGATGAAGCTGGGCCTGGACTTGTCCGGTGGTGTGCACTTCCTGCTGGAAGTCGACATGGACAAAGCCCTCGACGCTCGCCTGAAAGTCTACGAAGGCGACGTGAAGAGCCTGCTGCGCAAAGAGAAGTTGCGTTATCGCAGCCTGCCGCAGCTCAACGGTGCCATCCAGCTGGGCTTCTCTGACGAAGCTTCCCGCGAACAGGCCCGTGCGCTGATCCGCAAGAACTTCAACGATTTCGACATCGTACCGGCCGACCTGAACGGTCAACCTGTACTGCGTCTGGCGATGACCCCGGCCAAGCTGGCGGAAATCCGCGAATACTCCATCAAGCAGAACTTGACCACGGTACGTAACCGCGTCAACGAGCTGGGTGTGGCCGAGCCGATCGTTCAGCGCCAGGGTGCCAACCGCATCGTGGTTGAGCTGCCGGGCGTACAGGACACCGCTGAAGCCAAGCGTATCCTGGGTAAAACTGCCAACCTGGAATTCCGTCTGGCCGCTGAGCCGGGAGCTTCCCGCGCTACTGCCGAGGAATTCGAATTCCGTGAAGGCAACCGTCCTCCAGCCCTGATCGAGCGCAGCCTGATCATCACCGGTGACCAGGTGACCGACGCCAAGGCCGGTTTCGGCGAGCACGGTACCCCTGAAGTGAACATCCGCCTGGATGGCCATGGCGGCGAACTGATGAGCCGCGCCACGCGCAGCAACGTCGGTCGCAGCATGGCGGTGATCTTCATCGAGCAGCGCCCGGTGACCACCTACACCAAGCAAGTGGTCAACGGTGTCGAGAAAGACGTACCGGTGCAGAGCTTCAAGGAAGAGAAGAAGATCATCAGCCTGGCGACCATCCAGTCGCCACTGGGTGCTCAATTCCGCATCACCGGCCTGAACGGCCAGGGCGAGTCGTCCGAACTGGCACTGCTGCTGCGTGCCGGTGGCCTGGCTGCACCGATGTACTTCGCTGAAGAGCGCACCATCGGCCCGAGCCTGGGTGCCGACAACATCACCAAGGGTATCGACGCAGCCTTGTGGGGCATGCTGTTCGTGTCGCTGTTCATCATCGCCATCTACCGCTTCTTCGGCATCATCGCCACCGTGGCCCTGGCGGGCAACATGGTGATGCTGCTGGCGCTGATGTCGTTGCTGGGCGCTACGCTGACCCTGCCGGGTATCGCCGGTATCGTGCTCACCATGGGTATGGCGGTAGACGCCAACGTGCTGATCTTCTCGCGGATTCGTGAAGAGATCGCGGCGGGCATGAGCGTACAGCGTGCAATCAACGAAGGCTTCGGCCGGGCATTTACCGCGATTCTCGACTCCAACCTGACCACCTTGCTGGTCGGCGGGATTCTCTTTGCCATGGGCACCGGCCCGGTCAAGGGTTTTGCGGTCACCATGTCCCTCGGTATCTTTACCTCGATGTTCACGGCCATCATGGTGACCCGCGCAATGGTCAACCTGATCTTTGGCGGACGTGACTTCAAGAAGTTGTGGATTTAAGGGGCTGCCATGTTACGTACAATCAACTTCATGGGCGTTCGCAACGTTGCGTTCGGCTTCACCATGCTCCTTACCGTTCTGGCGTTGTTCAGCTGGTTCCATAAGGGCCTGAACTACGGTCTGGACTTCACCGGCGGTACGCTCATCGAGCTGACCTACGAGAAGCCGGCCGATGTCACCCTGGTGCGCAACGAACTGGTCAAGGCCGGCTATCACGAGGCCATCGTGCAGAGCTTCGGTGCTACGACCGACCTGCTGGTGCGTATGCCGGGCGAAGACCCGCAACTGGGTCACCAGGTTGCCGATGCCTTGCAGAAGGTTGGTGGCGACAACCCGGCTTCGGTCAAGCGCGTCGAGTTCGTAGGCCCGCAGGTGGGTGAAGAGCTGCGCGACCAGGGCGGCCTCGGCATGCTGATGGCGCTGGTCGGCATCATGATCTACCTGGCCTTCCGCTTTCAGTGGAAGTTCGGTGTCGGCGCCATTGTGTCGCTGATCCACGACGTGATCGTGACCGTGGGTATCCTGGCGTACTTCCAGGTGACCTTCGACCTGACCGTACTGGCCGCCGTACTGGCGATCATCGGCTACTCGCTCAACGACACCATCGTGGTATTCGACCGGGTTCGTGAGAACTTCCGCGTACTGCGCAAGGCGTCGTTGATCGAGAACATCAACGTCTCCACCACCCAGACGCTGCTGCGGACCATGGCGACATCGATCTCCACCTTGCTGGCGATCGCTGCGCTGATGATCTTCGGTGGCGACAACCTGTGGGGCTTCTCCCTGGCGCTGTTCATCGGCGTCCTGGCGGGTACCTACTCGTCGATCTACATCGCCAACGTGGTGTTGATCTGGCTGAACCTCAACAGCGAAGACTTGATCCCTCCGGCCGCTACCGGCAAGGAGGTCGACGACCGCCCTTGATGGGTACTCGTTGATCTGCTGTTACAAAGAAGGCGTGAGTATTGAACTCGCGCCTTTTTTTTTGCTCCAAGGCTGGGTATAGCGCGGACGTTTCGGTCCGCTTGTGATGGTCAGGAGGTTCAACGTGAACAAGTCGTTGCTGGTTGGTGCGGTACTGGGTGCTGTCGGTGTGACTGCCGGGGGCGCTGTTGCCACCTACAGCCTGGTTAAAAGCGGCCCTGAGTATGCGCAAGTGTTGGCGGTGCAGCCGGTCAAAACCCAGATCAAAACGCCTCGCGAAGTGTGCAAGGACGTTGCAGTTACTCGGCAGCGGCCGGTACAGGATCAGCACCAGATCGTCGGTACCGTGGTCGGTGCTTTGGCCGGTGGCCTGTTGGGCAACCAGGTCGGTGGCGGTAATGGTAAGAAGCTGGCCACCGTGGCCGGTGCGGTCGGTGGCGGTTATGCCGGTAACAAGGTTCAGGAAGGCATGCAGAACCGTGATACCTACACGACTACGCAGACTCGCTGTAACACCGTCAACGACATCAGCGACAAGGTTGTCGGGTATGACGTGCGTTACAACCTGGATGGCAAGGAAGGCACCGTGCGTATGGATCGCGATCCAGGTGGCCAGATTCCGGTCGACAAAGAAGGTCGCCTGATCCTGGGTCAGAACCAGCAGTAATTCCAAGCCTGGTTTAGTTCCAGTGTGGGAGGGGGGCTTGCTCCCGATAGCGGTGCATCAGTCACAAATGTGGCGACTGACACCCTGCTATCGGGAGCAAGCCCCCTCCCACATTTGCTATTTGGTTGTTGCTGGTCGTCAGGTGTGGGTCAAACGCAGTGCATAAAAAAAGCACCCCGAGGGGTGCTTTTTTTGTGCTCGCTGGCTTAGCGCTTCAGCGAAGCCGGCAGGTGCGGCTGGATCGCCGTCAGTACTGCCTTGAAGCATTTGGTGTTGCCGGCAACGACGTGGCCTTTTTCCAGGAAGTCGTGACCGCCGGTGAAGTCGCTCACCAGGCCGCCGGCCTCTTGGATCAGCAGGGCGCCTGCGGCCATGTCCCACTCGGACAGGCCCGATTCCCAGAATGCATCAAAACGACCGGCTGCGACGTAAGCCAGGTCCAGGCTGGCGGCGCCGGCGCGGCGGATGCCGGCGGTCTGGCCAACCAGGGCGCGGAACATGCCCAGGTAGTTTTCCAGGTTGTCCATCTGGTCATCGCGGAACGGGAAGCCGGTGCCCAGCAGAGCGCCTTCCAGGCTGGTGCGGCCGCTGACGCGCAGGCGACGACCGTTCAGTTGGGCGCCACGGCCACGGCTGGCGGTGAATTCTTCCTGGCGCACTGGGTCCAGCACAACGGCGTGTTCCAGGCGGCCACGGTATTTGCAGGCAATGCTCACGGCAAAGTGCGGGATGCCGCGCAGGAAGTTGGTGGTGCCGTCCAGTGGGTCGATGATCCACAGGTAGTCTTCACCTTCGCCGCTACCTTTGTGCAGGCCGGTTTCTTCGCCGAGGATGCCGTGGGTAGGGTAGGCCTTGCGCAGCGCGTCGATGATTTTCTGTTCGGCGGCGCGATCCACCTCGGATACATAATCCTTGGCGTCTTTTTCGTCGACCTTGATGGTATCCAGGCGCTCGATGGAGCGGAAGATCAATTCACTGGCGCTGCGGGCGGCGCGCAGCGCGATATTCAGCATGGGCTGCATGGATGTGTCACCTAAGGTTGTTAAAGAAAGCCGCGCATTCTAGCAGAAACTTTCTTCAGGTGAAGGACGACGTTCGCTTTCGTGGCATAACCTTAGGCTGTTCTGTAAGATTTGCTCCCCTTTCCCGTGTCCGAGAGCGCCTCCCTTGCTGCAAAACATTCGTGTCGTCTTGGTCAATACCAGTCATCCCGGCAACATCGGCGGGGTGGCGCGAGCCATGAAAAACATGGGGCTGACGCGCCTGGTGCTGGTCGAACCGCGTGTGTTCCCGCACCACGAGGCCGATGCTCGCGCTTCGGGCGCCAATGACATTCTTGAGAAGGCCCAGGTTGTTGCCACCTTGGAAGACGCCTTGGTCGGCTGCAACCTGGTGCTCGGCACCAGTGCGCGTGACCGTCGTATCCCATGGCCACTGCTGGACCCGCGTGAATGCGGTACCAAAGTGGTGGAGGAGGCGGCTGGTGGCGCTGAAATCGCCTTGGTGTTCGGCCGTGAAGACTCCGGCCTGACCAATGAAGAGCTGCAGCGATGTCATTACCACGTGCACATTCCATCAGACCCCGGGTTCAGTTCGCTGAACCTTGGGGCGGCCGTGCAGGTGTTGACCTATGAAGTGCGCATGGCCTGGCTGGCGGCTGCCGGCCAGCCGAGCAAAGTGGAAAAGGAAGAGGTTGCCTCGACCAAAAGTGGCGAACTGGCCACCATGGACGAGCTGGAACGATTCTATGAGCACCTGGAGCAAACCCTGGTAGCCATCGAGTTCCTCGATCCTGAAAAACCACGGCACTTGATGGCGCGCCTGCGCCGCTTGTACGGGCGTAGCTCGGTGAGCCGGGCAGAAATGAATATATTGCGTGGCATCCTCACGGAAACCCAGAAAGCGGCCCGTGGTGAGCTTATTAAGCGGAAGGATTAAAAATGTTCGAGCGTTTGCGAGAAGATATCCAGAGTGTTTTCCACCGTGACCCGGCGGCGCGCAATGCCTTTGAAGTGCTGACCTGCTATCCGGGCATGCACGCGATCTGGCTTCACCGCCTGTCCGGCGCCTTGTGGGGCGCGGGATGGAAGTGGCTGGCGCGACTGGTCTCGAACTTCGGGCGCTGGTTGACCGGTATCGAGATTCACCCGGGGGCCAAGGTAGGGCGCCGCTTCTTCATCGACCATGGCATGGGCATCGTGATTGGCGAGACGGCCGAGATTGGTGATGACGTCACTCTCTATCAGGGCGTGACGCTCGGCGGTACCAGTTGGAATAAAGGCAAGCGCCACCCGACGCTGGGTGATGGCGTGGTGGTCGGGGCGGGGGCCAAGGTGCTCGGGCCGTTTACCGTCGGTGCCGGTGCCAAGGTCGGCTCCAACGCGGTGGTGACCAAGGCTGTCCCACCGGGGGCTACCGTTGTCGGCATCCCGGGCCGAATCATCGTCAAGCCGCAGGCTGACGACGAGCAGGAAGCCAAGCGCAAGGCCATGGCCGAGAAAATCGGCTTCGATGCCTACGGCGTCAGCGAAGACATGCCTGACCCGGTGGCGCGTGCCATTGGTCAGTTGCTCGACCACCTGCAGGCGGTCGATGGCAAGTTGGATGGCATGTGTGGTGCGCTGAAGGAGCTGGGTAGCAGCTACTGTGCGAAAGATCTTCCTGAGCTGCGCGAAGAAGACTTCGCCGAGATCAAGAGCGAAGCCGCTACCAAGGCCAGCTGAGGCTCTATGAGCCCCAAAAATCCAGTGTGGGAGGGGGCTTGCTCCCGATGGCAGGGTGTCAGTCGCCACATTTGTGACTGATGCACCGCTATCGGGAGCAAGCCCCCTCCCACATTTTGATCTCCATTGGTCCCTGGGTTTCTACGCGGCCTTGTTCGCGCTGTTCGTCCCCTGCCCATCCTGCTATGATTCGCGCGCCCTTTTTACGGGTAATCCTGACTAAAGTACTAGGTCTTATAGTTGACTTAAATACTCGGGAATCGCATACTTGCTCCCATTCTGAAACACCTTGGTACTTGTCCATGAGACTGACTACAAAAGGCCGATACGCGGTGACCGCCATGCTCGACTTGGCCTTGCACGCGCAAACTGGGCCGGTGTCCCTGGCCGATATCTCCGAGCGCCAAGGCATTTCCCTGTCCTACCTCGAGCAACTGTTCGCCAAATTGCGTCGGAGTAACTTGGTTTCCAGCGTGCGTGGGCCGGGTGGCGGCTACCAACTGTCCCGCGATATGCAGGGCATCCAGGTAGCCCAGGTGATCGATGCGGTCAACGAATCCGTCGACGCAACCAAATGCCAGGGCCTGGGTGATTGCCATGCCGGCGACACCTGCCTGACGCACCACCTGTGGTGCGACTTGAGCCTGCAGATCCATGAGTTTTTGAGTGGTATCAGCTTGGCTGATCTTGTGACTCGCCGTGAGGTGCAAGAAGTAGCCCAGCGTCAGGACCAGCGCCGTTGCAACACCAAGGCGCCGCGTCTGGACAAGATTGAAGCGTCCGCCGTCGAGTGACAGCCGAAGAGCTAACGGTGCGCCAGCCAGCCTGATTTAGGAGAAAGTCCATGAAATTGCCGATTTACCTTGATTACTCAGCGACCACCCCGGTTGATCCGCGTGTCGCGCAAAAGATGAGCGAATGCCTGCTGGTTGACGGAAACTTCGGCAACCCAGCCTCCCGTTCCCACGTTTTCGGTTGGAAAGCCGAGGAAGCGGTCGAGAACGCTCGTCGTCAGGTCGCGGACCTGGTTGGCGCCGACCCTCGTGAAATCGTCTGGACTTCCGGTGCTACCGAGTCCGACAACCTGGCAATCAAGGGCGCCGCGCATTTCTACGCGACCAAAGGCAAGCACCTGATCACCACCAAGATCGAGCACAAGGCTGTCCTGGACACCATGCGCCAACTGGAGCGTGAAGGTTTCGAGGTCACCTACCTTGAGCCAACCACCGACGGTATCGTCACCCCGGCCATGATCGAAGCCGCGCTGCGTGAAGACACCATCCTGGTTTCCGTGATCCACGTGAACAACGAAATCGGCACCATCAACGACATCGCGGCCATCGGCGAGCTGACCCGCTCCAAAGGTATCCTGCTGCACGTCGACGCTGCCCAGTCCACCGGCAAGGTCGATATCGACCTGTCGAAGCTGAAAGTCGACCTGATGTCGTTCTCTGCCCACAAGACCTACGGCCCTAAGGGCATCGGCGCGCTGTACGTGAGCCGCAAGCCTCGCGTGCGCATCGAAGCCACCATGCACGGTGGCGGTCACGAGCGCGGCATGCGCTCCGGTACCCTGGCGACCCACCAGATCGTCGGCATGGGCGAAGCGTTCCGTGTGGCCAAGGAAGACATGGCTGCCGAAAACGTGCGCATCAAGGCGTTGAGCGATCGCTTCTACAAGCAGGTCGAAAACCTTGAAGAGCTGTACATCAACGGCAGCATGACCGCTCGTGTACCGCACAACCTGAATTTGAGCTTCAACTACGTCGAAGGCGAGTCGCTGATCATGGCGCTCAAGGACCTGGCGGTTTCGTCCGGTTCGGCCTGCACCTCGGCC
Organism: Pseudomonas sp. R11F; assembly: GCF_050312575.1. Classification (NCBI taxonomy): domain Bacteria; kingdom Pseudomonadati; phylum Pseudomonadota; class Gammaproteobacteria; order Pseudomonadales; family Pseudomonadaceae; genus Pseudomonas; species Pseudomonas sp. R11F. Next base: position 110,317 of record NZ_JBNPJU010000046.1, read on the forward strand.
TCCCTTGAGCCGTCCTACGTGCTGCGCGCCCTGGGCCGCAACGACGAACTGGCACATAGCTCGATCCGCTTTACCTTCGGCCGCTTCACCACTGAAGAACAAGTCGACTACGCCGCGCAGAAAGTCTGCGAAGCCGTCAACAAGCTGCGCGTTCTGTCGCCGCTGTGGGACATGTTCAAGGACGGTGTCGATATCTCCAAGATCGAGTGGGCGGCACACTAAATATAGAAGCCGCCACCCAAGCTCTGTAGGAACGTGGCGGAAAACGCAGGCGTTTCTACAGGGTTCCAGAGCGGCCCTGATGAGTGAGGATTCAGTACCATGGCTTACAGCGAAAAGGTCATCGACCACTACGAAAACCCGCGCAACGTCGGCAAGATGAACGCGGAAGACCCTGATGTCGGCACCGGCATGGTCGGCGCTCCGGCGTGCGGCGACGTGATGCGCCTGCAGATCAAGGTCAATGAGCAGGGCATCATCGAAGATGCCAAGTTCAAGACTTATGGCTGCGGTTCGGCCATCGCCTCCAGCTCCCTGGCGACCGAGTGGATGAAAGGCAAGACTCTGGATGAAGCAGAGACCATCAAGAACACTCAGCTGGCCGAAGAACTGGCCCTGCCGCCCGTGAAAATCCACTGCTCGGTACTTGCGGAAGACGCCATCAAGGCGGCCGTTCGCGACTACAAGCAGAAGAAAGGCTTGATCTAAGCATTTGGCGACGAGTAAGGAGTCAACGATGGCTATCAGCATGACAGAAGCGGCTGCACGGCACGTGCGACGCTCCCTGGATGGGCGCGGTAAAGGTGAGGGGATTCGTCTGGGTGTGCGCACCACGGGCTGTTCCGGCCTTGCCTATGTGCTGGAGTTTGTCGACGAGGTGGTTGCGGAAGACCAGGTGTTCGAAAGTCACGGCGAGAAAGTGATCATCGACCCTAAAAGCCTGACTTACCTGGACGGCACCGAACTCGATTTCGTCAAGGAAGGGTTGAACGAAGGCTTCAAGTTCAACAACCCCAACGTGCGCGGTGAGTGTGGCTGCGGCGAAAGCTTCAACATCTGAGGCTATTCGTGGGTACTCCTTGTCATTTCGCTTTATTCGAGCTGCAGCCGAGCTTTCGGCTGGACCTTGAGCAGCTTGCTACGCGCTACCGAGAACTGGCGCGCGGCGTACATCCGGACCGCTTCGCTGACGCTTCCGAGCGTGAGCAACGCCTGGCGCTGGAGCAGTCTGCCAGCCTCAATGAAGCCTATCAGACGCTCAAGAGCCCGCCCAAGCGTGCGCGTTACCTGCTTGCGATGAAGGGGGGCGAGTTGCCTCTGGAAGTGACGGTGCACGATCCGGACTTCCTGATGCAGCAGATGCAGTGGCGCGAAGAGCTTGAAGACTTGCAGGACGAAGCCGATCTGGCCGGTGTCGCGGTCTTCAAGCGTCGTCTGAAAGCGGCCCAGGATGAGCTCAACGAAAGCTTCGCAGCCTGTTGGGATGATGCAGCGCAACGTGAGCAGGCCGAACGCCTGATGCGGCGCATGCAGTTCCTCGACAAGCTCACCTACGAAGTGCGCCAGCTAGAAGAGCGCCTCGACGATTAACCCAGTGCTGCCCGTGTCGCACGCCTGATAGACAGATAAGACCTGATTACCATGGCTCTACTGCAGATCGCCGAACCCGGCCAAAGCCCTCAACCGCACCAGCGTCGCCTGGCGGTCGGGATTGACCTGGGCACCACCAATTCCCTGGTCGCTGCCTTGCGCAGCGGCCTGTCCGAGCCGCTGCCCGACGCTGACGGCCAGGTTATCCTGCCGTCCGCCGTGCGCTACCACGCCGATCGCACCGAAGTCGGTGAGTCGGCCAAGCTGGCGGCGTCTACCGATCCTTTGAATACCGTGCTGTCGGTCAAGCGCTTGATGGGTCGTGGTCTGTCCGACGTCAAGCAATTGGGCGACCAGTTGCCTTACCGCTTTGTCGGCGGCGAGTCGCACATGCCGTTCATCGACACCGTGCAGGGCCCGAAAAGTCCTGTGGAAGTGTCGGCCGATATCCTCAAGGTGCTGCGCCAGCGCGCGGAACACACCTTGGGCGGCGAACTGGTCGGTGCGGTGATCACGGTTCCTGCTTATTTCGATGACGCCCAGCGCCAGGCCACCAAGGATGCGGCCAAGCTCGCCGGCCTGAACGTGCTGCGCCTGCTCAACGAACCGACCGCTGCGGCTGTGGCCTATGGCCTGGACCAGCACGCCGAGGGCCTGGTTGCGATCTATGACCTGGGCGGCGGCACCTTTGATATCTCGATCCTGCGCCTGACCGGCGGCGTCTTCGAAGTGCTGGCTACCGGTGGCGACAGCGCCCTGGGCGGCGATGACTTCGATCACGCTATTGCTGGCTGGATCATCACCAATGCCGGTTTGTCCGCCGATCTGGACCCGGGCGCCCAGCGCAACCTGCTGCAAGCTGCCTGCGCGGCCAAGGAAGCGCTGACGGATGCGGCCTCTGTGCAAGTGTCCTACGGCGACTGGTCGGCCGAGCTGACTCGCGAAGCCTTCGATGCGTTGATCGAGCCGATGGTGGCCCGTAGCTTGAAAGCCTGCCGTCGCGCGGTGCGTGACTCCGGTGTCGAGCTGGAAGACGTCGGTGCGGTGGTGATGGTCGGCGGTTCTACCCGCGTGCCGCGTGTCCGCGAGGCGGTGGCCGAAGCTTTTGGTCGTCAGCCGTTGACTGAAATCGACCCGGACCAGGTCGTCGCTATCGGCGCAGCGATCCAGGCCGACACGTTGGCGGGTAACAAGCGTGACGGCGGCGAACTGCTGTTGCTTGACGTGATTCCGCTGTCCCTGGGGCTGGAAACCATGGGTGGCCTGATGGAGAAGGTGATTCCACGCAACACCACCATCCCGGTCGCCCGCGCTCAAGACTTCACCACTTACAAAGATGGCCAGACGGCCATGATGATTCATGTGCTGCAAGGCGAGCGCGAGCTTATCAGCGACTGCCGCTCCCTGGCGCGCTTTGAATTGCGCGGCATTCCGGCGATGGTGGCGGGTGCGGCGAAGATTCGCGTGACCTTCCAGGTCGACGCCGACGGCTTGCTGAATGTGGCTGCGCGTGAGCTGGGGTCGGGGGTTGAAGCCAGTATCCAGGTCAAGCCGTCCTACGGCCTGACTGACGGCGAAATCGCCAAGATGCTCAAGGATTCGTTCCAATATGCCGGTGATGACAAGGTCGCCCGTGTCTTGCGTGAGCAGCAGGTGGATGCCCAGCGTCTGCTCGAAGCGGTGCAGGGCGCCCTCGATGCGGATGGCGAACGCCTGCTGGATGCCGAAGAGCGCATGGTCATCGACCTGCAGATGCAGGAATTGGCCGAACTGATGAAAGGCACCGATGGGTACGCCATCGAGCAACAGACCAAGCGCCTGTCGCAAGTGACCGATGCTTTTGCCGCCCGCCGCATGGATCAGACGGTGAAAGCCGCACTGGCCGGGCGCAACCTGAATGAAATCGAGGAATAATTAATGCCGCAGGTCATTTTTCTGCCACACGCCGAGCATTGCCCGGACGGTATGGTCGTGGAGGCTGAGACCGGCAAGTCCATCCTCGAAGTTGCCCATGACAACCACATCGAGATCGAGAGTGCCTGTGGCGGTGTCTGCGCCTGCACCACCTGCCACTGCATCATCCGCGAGGGTTTCAACTCCCTTGAAGAAGCCGATGAGCTGGAAGAAGACTTTCTTGATCGTGCGTGGGGCCTTGAGGCGCAGTCGCGCCTAAGCTGTCAGGCAAAGGTCGGGACTGAAGACATCACTGTCGAAATTCCGAAGTATTCGCTCAACCATGCGGCCGAAGCGCCGCATTGATTCAAGGAAATGTCATGAGCCTGAAATGGGTTGATGTACAAGAAATCGCCATTCTGCTGGCTGATGGTTATCCGGATCTGGACCCTTATTCGCTGAACTTTGTCGCTTTGCGTGACATGGTCATGGCTTTGCCGGGGTTTGAGGATGAGCGGGACCGTGGCGGCGAAAAGGTCCTGGAAGCTATCCAGACCGCCTGGAAAGACGAACAGGACTGACGCCTTCCTCACGCAGTTAGGCAATACCCAATAACCCGCGTATAATTCGCGGGTTTAATTTTTCGTAAATTACCGTTTCTGGAGTTACACCATGGCTGTTCAACGTACTTTCTCCATCATCAAGCCTGACGCTGTTGCAAAAAACGTCATCGGCGAGATCACCACTCGTTTCGAAAAAGCCGGCCTGAAGGTTGTAGCTTCGAAACTCAAGCAACTGTCCAAGGCTGAAGCTGAAGGCTTCTACGCTGAGCACAGCGCTCGTGGTTTCTTCGGCGACCTGGTTGCCTTCATGATCTCCGGTCCTGTTGTTGTTCAGGTTCTGGAAGGTGAAAACGCTATCGCTCTGAACCGTGAGCTGATGGGCGCTACCAACCCTAAAGAAGCCGCTGCCGGCACCATCCGTGCTGACTTCGCCGAGTCCATCGACGCCAACGCTGTTCACGGTTCGGACTCCGAAGCCGCTGCTGCTCGCGAAATCGCTTACTTTTTCGCTGCTACTGAAGTAACCGCTCGCTAAGCATCGGCTTAAAGAGTGAGGGTGAATCCATGACTACATCGACTGTTAAAACCAACCTGCTGGGGCTGACTCAACAGGAAATGGAAAAATTCTTCGACTCAATCGGGGAGAAGCGTTTCCGTGCCGGTCAGGTAATGAAGTGGATTCACCACTTTGGCGTCGACGATTTCGATGCCATGACGAACGTCAGCAAGGCCCTGCGCGACAAGCTCAAGGCCATTGCCGAAGTCCGTGGTCCTGAAGTGGTCAGCGAGGACATCTCCAGCGACGGCACCCGCAAGTGGGTGGTGCGCGTGGCGTCCGGCAGCTGCGTCGAGACCGTATACATTCCCCAGGGCAAGCGCGGCACCTTGTGCGTTTCGTCCCAGGCAGGCTGTGCCCTGGACTGCAGTTTCTGCTCCACCGGCAAGCAAGGCTTCAATAGCAACCTCACCGCCGCCGAAGTCATCGGCCAGGTGTGGATTGCCAACAAATCCTTTGGCAGCGTCCCGGCGACCGTCGACCGTGCCATCACCAACGTGGTGATGATGGGCATGGGTGAGCCGCTGCTGAACTTCGACAACGTTGTTTCGGCCATGCACCTGATGATGGACGACCTGGGCTACGGCATCTCCAAGCGCCGTGTGACCCTGTCGACCTCCGGCGTGGTACCGATGATCGATGAGCTGTCCAAGCACATCGACGTCTCCCTGGCGTTGTCGCTGCACGCACCCAATGACGCATTGCGTAACCAATTGGTGCCGATCAACAAGAAGTATCCGCTTAAGATGCTGCTCGAATCTTGCCAGCGCTACATGTCGTCCCTGGGCGAAAAGCGCGTGCTGACCATCGAGTACACCTTGCTCAAAGACATCAACGACAAGGTTGAACACGCGGTCGAGATGATCGAGTTGCTCAAGAACATCCCGTGCAAGATCAACCTGATTCCGTTTAACCCGTTTCCTCATTCTGGCTACGAACGGCCGAGCAACAACGCCATCCGTCGTTTCCAGGATCAACTGCACCAGGCCGGTTACAACGTCACCGTACGCACCACGCGTGGCGAGGACATCGACGCCGCCTGTGGCCAATTGGTAGGGCAGGTGATGGACCGCACCCGCCGCAGCGAGCGTTACATCGCGGTGCGTGAATTGAACGCCGCCGATGATTTGCCGCAAATTGCTGTGAATCGAATCTGAGAGAGGATCTCTATGCCCTTGCGCCTTGCGCTGCTCTTGCTTGTTGCCGGCCTTGCGGCCGGTTGTGTTTCATCGGGCCATGAGCGCCCGTTGCAGACCGGTAAAGGCCGTGATGAGGCGCGAGTTGCCTATGTGCAATTGGGCTTGGGTTACCTGCGCCAAGGCATGAGCGAGCAGGCCAAGGTGCCCTTGAAAAAGGCCCTTGAACTGGACGGTGGCGATGCCGACGCGAATGCCGCCCTGGCCCTGGTGTTCCAGGCCCAGGCCGAGCCTGAATTGGCCGAGCAGTATTTTCTCAAGGCCCTGGCCTCCCGACCTGCTGACCCACGGTTGCTGAACAATTACGGCAGCTTCCTGTTCGAGCAGAAACGCTATGACCAGGCCGCAAGTTATTTCCAGCAGGCATCCGCCGATACCCTTTACCCGGAGCGGTCGCGGGTATTCGAGAACCTTGGTGTCACTTCGGTGCGTCTCGGCCAGCGCGACAATGCCCGCCAGCAACTGGAAAAAGCCCTGCATTTGAATAGTCGCCAGCCACGGGCCTTGCTCGAAATGGCTGAGTTGTCTTACGAAGACAGGCATTATGTGCCGGCACGTGACTATTACGAGCGCTTTAGCCTGCTCAGCGGGCAAAATGCACGTAGTCTATTGCTCGGTGTGCGCCTGGCGACGGTTCATGACGAACCTGATACAGCCGCACGTTTTGGCCAGCAACTCGAACGACTCTATCCCGGTACGCCGGAATATCAGCAATACCTGTCGGAGTAATGATGAAAGCGGCGCCCCCGGAAGTTGTAGCAGCTAATCGCGTAAACCCAGGCGAGACCTTGCGTCAGGCCCGCGAGAGCAATGGCTGGTCGCTGGCAGAAGTGGCCCTCAAGCTCAATTTGACCAGCACGTCCCTGGCCAATCTGGAGGCCGGCGCGTTCGACAAGTTGCCGGGGCATACCTTCGCCCGCGGCTATATCCGTGCCTACGCCAAGTTGCTGGGCATCGACCAGGCCGTGCTGGTCCAGGAATTCGACCAGTTCACCGGTACCGACTCCCAGGGCAGCAATGTCCATGGCCTGGGGCGTATCGAAGAGCCCGTGCGTGTATCCCACACTATTTTGCGTATTGTCAGCCTGTTGCTGCTGGTCGCCGTGATCGGCGGTGGTTTCGTCTGGTGGCAGGACCAGACCTCCCAGCGCAACAAGGATTTGACCAGTAACGCCCTGGAGCACGTCGAAGTCGAAAGTGCCGACGGCACCACCCAGATTCATCCGTTGGATGAGCCGGAAGACCAGGCTGTTACCGAAGCCCAGGCTGCGCCACAAGCGCCGGCCGTCGCCGATCAGCCGGCCCAGCAAGAGCAAACCCCGCCTGCTGCGACGGCGGCCGTACCGACGCCAGCCGTACCTGCTGCGCCTGCCGCTCCAGCTGCCCAGGCTCATGTGCCGGTCGCACCGGTGCCGGCGCAAGCCGCGGCCGTGCCGGCTACCCCGTCTGCTCCGGCGGTTTCCGCGCCGACCACGCCTGCGTTGATCGCCGGTGATGGCCACATTCAGATCACGTTCATCGCTGACTGCTGGACACAAGTCACCGATGGCAATGGCAAAGTGCTGTTTAGCGGTCTGAAGCGTAAGGGAGATACGCTCGACCAAGGCGGCAAGCCTCCTTTGACGCTGCGTCTGGGCTATGCCCGTGGCGCGCAAGTGGCCTACAACGGCCAGCCTGTGGACGTGGCGCCGTTCACCAGTGGCGAGACTGCTCGCCTCAAGTTGGGACAATAGTCATGCACGGCGAATCTCCAATCAAACGTCGCGTATCGCGCAAGATCTGGGTCGGCTCGGTGCCGGTGGGTGGTGATGCCCCCATCGCGGTACAAAGCATGACCAACAGCGACACCAACGATGTGGCTGCCACCGTTGCCCAGATCAACCGTCTGGAAGCCGCCGGCGTCGACATCGTGCGGGTTTCCGTGCCGGATATGGACGCTGCCGAAGCGTTCGGCCGCATCAAGCAGTTGGTCAAGGTGCCCTTGGTCGCCGACATTCACTTCGACTACAGGATCGCCTTGCGCGTCGCCGAGCTGGGCGTGGACTGCCTGCGCATCAACCCGGGCAACATCGGTCGCGAAGACCGGGTGCGTGCGGTGGTGGATGCGGCCCGTGACCGTGGCATTCCGATCCGTATCGGCGTCAACGCCGGCTCCCTGGAAAAAGACCTGCAAAAGAAATACGGCGAGCCTACCCCGGCGGCGCTGGTTGAATCGGCGTTGCGCCACGTTGAACACCTGGAACGCCTGAATTTCCAGGACTTCAAGGTCAGCGTAAAGGCCTCCGACGTATTCATGGCGGTCGAAGCCTACCGCTTGCTGGCCAAGGAAATCGTGCAGCCGCTGCACCTGGGTATCACTGAAGCGGGCGGTTTGCGTTCAGGCACAGTGAAATCTGCGGTGGGTCTCGGTATGCTGCTCGCCGAAGGGATTGGCGATACTATCCGCATCTCCCTGGCGGCAGACCCGGTAGAGGAAGTGAAAGTCGGTTACGACATTCTCAAATCCCTGCATTTGCGTTCCCGTGGCATCAACTTCATTGCCTGCCCGAGCTGCTCGCGGCAGAACTTCGACGTGGTGAAAACCATGAACGATCTTGAAGGGCGCCTCGAAGACCTGCTGGTGCCGCTGGATGTTGCGGTGATCGGTTGTGTGGTCAACGGCCCCGGTGAAGCCAAAGAGGCGCACATCGGTTTGACCGGTGGCACACCGAACCTGATCTACATCGACGGCAAGCCGGCGCAGAAGTTGACGAATGACAATCTGGTGGATGAGCTTGAAAGGCTGATCCGCGAGAAAGCGGCCGAGAAGGTCGCGGCTGACGCAGCGCTGATCGCGCGCGGCTAAGAACGAATTTAAGGATTAGATGTGAGCAAGTCTCTGCAAGCCATCCGTGGCATGAACGACATCCTGCCGGAGCAGACGCCACTGTGGCGTTACTTCGAGAGCACGGTCGCGCGTCTGTTGGATAACTACGGTTACAAGCAGATCCGCATGCCGATCGTCGAGTTCACCGAGCTGTTCAAGCGCTCCATCGGTGAAGTAACCGACATCGTTGAAAAAGAGATGTACACCTTTGAAGACCGCAATGGCGACTCCCTGACCCTGCGTCCGGAAGGTACCGCCGCGTGCGTGCGCGCCGTGCTCGAACATGGCATTACCGGTGGTGGCCAGACCCAGAAGCTCTGGTACATCGGCCCGATGTTCCGCCACGAGCGTCCACAGAAAGGGCGTTATCGCCAGTTCCATCAGATCGGGTGCGAAGTCTTCAACCTGGACGGCCCGGACATCGACGCCGAGCTGATCGTGCTGACCTGGCGCCTGTGGGGCCAGTTGGGCATCCGCGATGCGGTCAAGCTCGAACTCAACAGCCTGGGCACCAGCGAATCCCGCGGCCGCTATCGCGAAGCCCTGGTCGAGTACCTGTCCGCTCACCTGGACAAGTTGGATGAAGACAGCCAGCGTCGTCTGAAAACCAACCCGTTGCGCGTACTGGATACCAAGAACGCCGACACCCAGGCCGTACTGGTCGACGCGCCGAAAATGGCCGACTACCTGGACGACGAGTCCCGTACGCACTTCGAGGGCCTCAAGGCTCGCCTGGATGCCGCCGGTATTCCGTACGTGATCAACCCGAAACTGGTTCGCGGCCTCGATTACTACAGCAAGACCGTGTTCGAGTGGGTCACCGACAAGCTTGGCGCCCAAGGTACCGTGTGTGCCGGTGGTCGCTACGACGGCCTGGTTGAACAGATGGGCGGCAAGCCGACTACCGGCGTGGGTTTCGCCATGGGTATCGAGCGGCTGATCCTGCTGCTGGAAACCCTGGAGCAGATCCCTGAAGAGATTTCCCGTCAGGTGGACGTGTACCTGTGCGCCTTTGGCGAGGCCGCCGAACTGGCGGCCCTGGCCCTGAGCGAAAAAGTACGCGACCAACTGCCGAACCTGCGCCTGCAGATCAATGCCGGTGCCGGCAGCTTCAAGAGCCAGTTCAAGAAGGCTGACAAGAGCGGTGCACTGTATGCGCTGATCCTCGGCGATGACGAGCTGGCCCAGCAAGTGATAGGTTTCAAACCCCTGCGTGGCCAGGGCGAACAACAAAACATTGCCTTTGATGCGCTTGCCGCGCACTTGGCCACCTGCGTCGTGCAGGGTTGAGCTGTCGAACAGCCGAATTTAGCGATTAAGGAGTATTGGGGTGTCGAGTACTGATGATGAGCAACTGGCCGAGTTCAAGGACTGGTGGCAGCGTAACGGCAAGCCCCTGGTTACTGGCGGTCTGCTGGCGTTAGTGGTGGTGTTCGGCTGGCAAGCCTGGCACAAGTATCAGGCCAACCAGTCCCAAGGCGCCTCGATCCTCTATCAGCAATTGCTGGAAACTACGCTGACCCCGAATGGCAAGCCTGACCCGGCGCAGGTTGCCGACCTGGCCGGCAAGCTGAAAAACGAATTTGGCGGTAGCACCTACGCCCAGTACGGTAGCCTGTTCGTCGCGAAAGTCGCGGTCGACACCGGCAAGCTGGATGATGCAGCCGTTGAGCTGAAGGCCATCGCCGACAGGCCGACCAACCCGACCCTGGGTGAGATCGCACGTCAGCGCCTGGCACAGGTATTGGCGGCACAGAACAAGGCTGACGAAGCACTCAAACTGCTCGACGGCGATGCTGACGAGGCATTTGTGGCCACTCGTGAAGAGCTCAAGGGCGACCTGTTGGTCCAATTGGGTCGTACCGACGAAGCCCATGCTGCGTACCAAAAAGCCAAGGCCGCGCTGTCTGATGAAGCGGCGGTCGGTGGCTTACAAATCAAGCTGGACGACTTGGCCAAAGGGGATGCGTGACGTGATCCGTTGGAAACATGCAGCATTGCTGGCTCTGGCCGTTCTGGCCGCGGGTTGCAGCAGCAACAGCAAAAAAGAACTGCCTCCGGCCGAGCTGACCAGCTTCAAGGAAGAAGTGGTCCTGCAAAAGCAGTGGAGCCGCTCCGTCGGTGACGGCCAGGGTGATCTCTACAACCTGTTGCAGCCGGCAATCGACGGCGACAACATTGTGGCCACTGACTCCACTGGCGTCGTTATGTCCATGGACCGCATGAACGGCGACGTCAAATGGAAGAAAGACCTCGACATGCCGGTTTCCGGTGGTGTGGGCGTCGGCTACGGCATGGTGTTGATCGGTACGCTCAAAGGCGAAGTGGTCGCCTTGGACTCGAGCAACGGTGAAGAGAAATGGCGCGCTCGCGTGACCAGTGAAGTCCTCGCCGCGCCTGCCACCAACGGCGATATCGTCGTGGTGCAGACCCAGGATGACCGTCTGATCGGCCTGGATGCCGCCACCGGCAACCAGCGCTGGTTGTATGACAGCACCCCGGCGGTGTTGACCTTGCGCGGTACCAGTGGTCCGATTGTGACCAATAACCTGGCCGTTGCGGGCCTGTCCACCGGTAAAGTGGTCGCCCTGGATACCCAGAACGGCGTGCCGGCCTGGGAAACCCGTGTTGCCATCCCGCAAGGTCGCTCCGAGCTGGATCGCGTGGTCGACATCGACGGCGGCTTGCTGCTGTCGGGCGAGACGATCTACGTGGCCACTTATCAGGGGCGCGTTGCTGCGCTGGACCTGCAAAGCGGCCGGATCAACTGGCAGCGTGATGCTTCCAGCTACGCCGGTGTCGCCCAAGGTTTTGGCAGCGTCTACGTAAGCCTGGCGTCCGGCACCGTTGAAAGTGTCGACGAGCGTTCCACTACTGCACTTTGGAGCAATGACTCTCTGGCTCGCCGTCAACTGTCGGCGCCGGAAGTGTTCTCCAGCTACGTGGCGGTAGGTGACTTCGAAGGTTACCTGCATCTGCTGAGCCAGGTGGATGGTCGTTTTGTCGGTCGCGAGCGTATCGACAGCGACGGCCTGCGTGTTCGTCCGCTGGTCGTGGGTAACATGCTTTATGTGTTCGGCAACAGCGGCAAGCTGGAAGCCCTGACCATCAAGTAAGAACTATGCTTGGGGCTAGCCCCTCAAGCAGCTTCACCTGTAGGAGCTAGCAAGCTCGCCCCTACAGTCGAGCACCAGCCGCTGCCTTGCAGCGGCTTTTGTATTTTCTGAAATAACGAAGTGGAGAGCCGCATGGTTCCCGTAATCGCCCTGGTGGGCCGACCTAACGTCGGCAAGTCCACCTTGTTCAATCGCCTGACCAGGACTCGCGACGCCATCGTCGGCGACTTGTCCGGTCTGACCCGTGATCGCCAATACGGTGAGGCAAAGTGGCAAGGGCGCTCCTACATTATTGTCGACACCGGTGGTATTTCCGGTGACGAGCATGGCATGGACGAAAAAATGGCCGAGCAGTCGCTGCTGGCCATCGAAGAAGCCGATGTCGTGTTGTTCCTGGTGGATGCCCGTGCGGGCTATACCGCTGCCGACCAGATGATTGGCGAGCACCTGCGCAAGCGCAACAAGCGTTCCTATGTGGTCGCCAACAAGATCGACAACATCGATCCTGAGTTGGCCCGCGCCGAATTCAGCCCGATGGGCCTGGGTGATGCGATCCCGATCGCCGGTGCCCACGGTCGCGGCATCAGCCAGATGCTGGAAATTGCCCTGAGCAGTTTCCCCAAGGATGATGTCGAGGAAGAAGAGGGTGAGGAAGAGATCGTCGCCGAAGGTGAGGAAGCCAAGCGCATTCCAGGCCCGAGCGAGAAAGACGGTATCAAGATCGCCATCATCGGCCGCCCGAACGTCGGCAAGTCGACGCTGGTCAACCGCATGCTCGGTGAAGACCGGGTTATCGTGTACGACCAACCCGGCACCACCCGCGACAGCATCTACATCCCGTTCGAACGTAACGAGGAAAAGTACACGCTGATCGACACCGCCGGTGTGCGCAAGCGCGGCAAGATCCACGAGGAAGTTGAAAAGTTCTCCGTGGTGAAAACCCTGCAGGCCATCAAGGACGCCAACGTGGTGATCTTTGTGATGGACGCCCGCGAAGGCGTGGTAGACCACGACCTCAACCTGCTGGGCTTTGCCCTGGAGGCCGGTCGCGCACTGGTCATCGCGATCAACAAGTGGGACGGCATGACGCCGAGCGAGCGCGATTTCGTCAAAACCGAGCTGCAGCGTCGCCTGTTCTTCGTCGAGTTCGCCGATATCCACTTTATCTCGGCATTGCACGGCACCGGCGTGGGTAACCTCTACGCGTCCGTACAGAACTCGTTCAGGTCTGCGGTTACCCGCTGGCCCACAAGTCGCCTGACCCAGATCCTGGAAGACGCCGTTGGCGAGCACGCGCCGCCGATGGTCAACAACCGCCGGATCAAACTGCGTTACGCCCACTTGGGCGGTGCCAACCCGCCGATTATCGTGATTCACGGTAACCAGATCGAGAAGGTGCCGAAATCCTATGTGCGTTACCTGGAAAACACCTACCGTCGTGTCCTGAAACTGGTCGGTACGCCGATCCGTATCGAGTTCAAAGGTGGCGAGAACCCATACGAAGGCAACAAGAACACCTTGACTGACCGTCAGGTGAACAAGAAGCGTCGTTTGATGAGCCATCATAAGAAGGCCGACAAGAAGCGCCGCGATAAGCGCTGATTTCGATCTTGCAAAAAGGGCTCTTGATGAGCCCTTTTTTGTGCGCGGTGGTTTGTGCCTTGACCCGATGCAACCAGCAGCTTAAAACTTGAGGCTTACCTGCAGGGGCCTTTCGATGATCACCAGCAAGCTGCCGAATGTCGGCACGACCATTTTCACCACCATGTCGCAACTCGCTGCCGAAACCGGCGCGCTCAATCTGTCCCAAGGGTTTCCGGACTTCAACGGCCCCCAGGGTTTGCTCGACGCGGTGGGCAAGCACATCGCCCTGGGCCACAACCAATATGCGCCAATGACCGGCCTGCCGGTGCTGCGTCAGCAGGTGGCCGCCAAGATCGCCCGCAGTTATGGCGCCACGGTCAATGCTGACACTGAGGTGACCATCACACCCGGCGCCACTGAGGCGATTTTCTGCGCGATCCAGGCGGTGATTCGCCAGGGTGATGAAGTCATCGTGTTCGACCCTTGCTATGACAGCTACGAGCCCTCCGTCGAACTCGCCGGCGGTCGGTGCATCCATGTGCAGTTGAGCCTGCACGGTTTTGCCCTGGATTTTGAAAAGATCAAGGCTGCACTTTCGCCGCGCACGCGCATGATTATCCTCAACACCCCGCACAACCCTACTGGCGCATTGATCAGTCGTGCCGAGCTGGACCAGTTGGCCGAACTGATCCGCGACCGTGATATTTATCTGGTCAGTGATGAGGTTTACGAACACCTGGTATTCGATGGCGTGCCCCACGTCAGCGTATTGGCCCATGCAGAGCTGTACTCGCGTGCGTTCGTGGTCAGTTCTTTTGGCAAGACCTACCACGTCACCGGCTGGAAAACCGGCTACGTCGTCGCGCCACCGGCCCTGACGGCCGAACTGCGCAAGGTGCATCAATATGTCAACTTCTGCGGAGTGACCCCGCTGCAGTATGCTTTGGCCGACTTCATGGCCGAACATCCGGAGCACGTCGACGAACTGCCGGCGTTCTATCAAGCCAAGCGTGATCTGTTCTGCGACTTGCTGACCCCGTCGCGCTTGAGCTTTACCCGGGTGAGCGGTACTTACTTTCAACTGGTGGATTATTCGCAGATTCGCCCGGACCTGGATGACGTCGCCATGTCACTGTGGATGACCCGTGAACACGGTGTGGCGACCATCCCGGTCTCGGTGTTCTATCAGCACCCACCCCAAGGCCAGCGCCTGGTGCGCCTGTGCTTTGCCAAACGCGAGGAGACGCTGCGACAAGCGGCCGAAAAACTATGCGTGATCTGAGTACATTGCCGAATCTGAATATTGCCCTGGTCCAGACCCACTTGGCCTGGCATGACCGCCAGGCCAACCTTGAACACTTCGAGCTGTTGCTGGAGCAGGTGACAGGGGCTGACCTGATCGTGTTGCCGGAAATGTTCACCACCGGTTTTTCGATGGAGTCGGCCACGCTCGCCGAGCCGGAACAGGGGCCTACCCATCAATGGCTCCAGGCCCAGGCAGCGAAGCACAACGCGGTAATCACCGGCAGCGTCATCATCCAGGCGGCGGACGGCAGCCACCGCAACCGCCTGCTGTGGGCGCGCCCGGATGGCGAGGTGCTGCATTACGATAAACGCCACCTGTTCCGTATGGCGGGCGAGCATGACCACTACACGCCGGGCGAGCGCCAGGTACAGTTTGAATTGAAAGGCTGGCGTATTCGCCCGCTGATTTGCTACGACCTGCGCTTCCCGGTGTGGAGCCGCGACGCCCAGGACACCGATCTGCTGCTGTACACCGCCAACTGGCCGGGTGCCCGCCGCCTGCATTGGAACCGCCTGCTGCCGGCGCGAGCCATCGAAAACCTGTGTTACGTGGCTGCAGTGAACCGGGTGGGCACCGATGGCAAAGGCTTTGCCTATACCGGTGACAGCCAGGTGCTGGATTTCCAGGGCGAGACCTTGCTGAGTGCCGGCGAGGCGGATGGGGTGTTCCAGGTGTGCCTGGTCGCGGCGGAGCTGGCGGATTATCGCACCCGGTTTCCAGCGAACCTGGATGCCGATAGTTTTCAGTTTGTCTGATCGGTTCTCGCTGTTTGTCATTTCGCCATCGGGAGCAAGCCCCCTCCCACCATTTGGAATGCATTCCAGGTGTGGGAGGGGGCTTGCTCCCGATGAGGCCAGACCGAACGCCCTGATATCTCAAACAAAAAAGGCCCCTGGATTCTCACCCAGGGGCCTTTTGCATTTCAGCGGTAGGGCTTACGCCGCTTTCGCTTCCAGCTGGCTCAACGAGCGGTTCAGCGCACTGAACACCGCCTTGAAGCTCGCCGTAGTGATGTTTTCGTCAATGCCCACGCCGTGCACCGGGCGCTCGCCATTCACACGCAGTTCAATGTAGGCCGCCGCCTTGGCATTGGTACCTGCGCCGATGGCATGTTCGTTGTAGTCCATGATCTCCACCGTGATCGGCAGGGCGGCGACCAGGGCTTCCAGGGTACCGTAGCCCTTGCCGTGCCAGCGCAGGTTGGTTTCACCCTGGCCCTTGCCCGAGACTTCGACTTCTACCGAACTGTTGCCGTTCTCTTCCTGCAGGCGGTGGCTGACCAGCGCGTACGGGGTGTTGGCTTGCAGGTACTCACGTTGCAGCAAGGCGTAGATCTGCTGTGCGGTCATCTCCAGGCCGATGCGGTCGGTTTCGGCCTGCACCACCTGGCTGAATTCGATCTGCATGCGGCGCGGCAAGCTGATGTCGTATTCCTGCTCCAGCAGGTAGGCGATACCACCTTTGCCCGACTGGCTGTTCACCCGAATCACGGCCTCGTAGCTGCGGCCGATGTCGGCCGGGTCGATCGGCAAGTACGGCACTTCCCACAGCGCATCGTCCTTCTGCTGGGCGAAACCCTTGCGGATTGCGTCCTGGTGGGAGCCGGAGAAGGCGGTGTGCACCAGGTCGCCGACGTAGGGGTGACGTGGGTGCACCTGGATCTGGTTGCACTCCTCGACGACTTTACGCACGCCGTCGATGTCGGAGAAGTCCAGCTGTGGGTCGAGGCCCTGGGTGTACATGTTCAGTGCCACGGTGACCAGGTCGACGTTACCGGTACGCTCGCCGTTGCCGAACAGGCAGCCTTCGACACGGTCGGCGCCGGCCATCAGGCCCAGCTCGGTGGCGGCAACGCCCGTGCCACGGTCGTTGTGGGTGTGCAGGCTGATGATCACGCTGTCACGACGGTTGATATGGCGACCGAACCACTCGATCTGGTCGGCATAGATGTTCGGTGTCGCGCATTCAACGGTGGCCGGCAGGTTGAGGATCATCTTGTGCTCAGGTGTCGGGTTCCACACCTCGATCACGGCATCACACACTTCCTTGGCGAACTCCAGCTCGGTGGCGCTGAAGGTCTCCGGCGAGTATTCGAAGGTCCAATGGGTTTCAGGCTGCTGGGCGGCGTATTTGACGAACAGCTTGGCGGCGTTGACCGCGATGGCCTTGATGCCTTCCTTATCCTGGTTGAACACGATGCGACGGAACGACGGCGACGTGGCGTTATACAGGTGCACGATGGCCTTCTTGGCACCGCGCAGGGATTCGAAGGTCCGCGCAATCAGGTCTTCACGACCCTGGGTCAGCACCTGGATGGTGGTGTCCTCGGGGATGTGGTTGTCTTCGATCAGGGTTCGTACAAAGTCGAAGTCGGTTTGCGAGGCCGCCGGGAACGAAGCTTCGATTTCCTTCACGCCGACCGCCACCAGGGTCTTCCAGAAACGCAGCTTTTTAACCGCGTCCATTGGCTCGATCAGCGACTGGTTGCCATCACGCAGGTCGGAACTGCACCAGATCGGCGCGCTGGTGATGGTTTTCGAAGGCCAGGTGCGGTCCGGGATATCGATAGTCGGGAACGCACGGTACTTGGAAGACGGGTCTTTGAGCATGCTCATCAGAAAAATCCTTGTTGTAGGGCCGAGAAGAGGCGGCCTGCCGGAAAGCGTTTATTAGGGATAAAACCGGGGACGAGGCAGATCGATTCAGTCTGGCAGTCGTGCGCTGACGAGGCACAGGCTGCGGTGCTGGCGGAGCTGAATGAGGGTGTGAGAGGTTTTCATAAGCTCAACCCTAACCGCCGAGGTGAAAGATGGCAAGCAGTCGAGAAAAATTGAGAGAAGTTCTGCTATTGGCTCAGAAAACGAGATTTTATAGTGGGTAATTATCTACAGCCTGGTATTTATTGCGCGCCCTTTGGCGAGCGCGCAATCGAGCCGATCAAGGTTGGAATGCGCCGATAAAGATCGCCGGGTCCACTCGTGCATCATTGAGGCTGACGTTCCAATGCATATGCGGCCCGGTCGCGCGGCCTGTAGAGCCAACCTTGCCGACCACGGCGCCGCGTGCCAGCTGATCGCCGGTTTTCACGTCGATCTTCGACATATGGCAGAACATGCTGATAAAGCCCTGGCCGTGGTCGACGAACACGGTGTTGCCGTTGAAGAAGTAGTTGCCGGTCAGGATCACTTTGCCCGCTGCCGGGGTTTTGATCGGGGTGCCGGCACCGACGGCGAAGTCCAGGCCGGAATGTGGATTGCGCTCCTCGCCATTGAAGAAGCGGCGCACGCCGAACTTGCTCGACAACGGCCCATTCACCGGTTTATCCAGTACGAGGTTGCTCGGCAGGTTGGGACTGAAGGTGCGGTATGCCTTGATCTGCACCGCCAGTTCACCCTCAATGCGCTTGAGTTGAGCCGGATCGGGGTTGACCTGGCTTTTGTCTTTCAAGGTGATGCGTTGTTCCGGGTATTTCTTGTAACCGACGATAAATGGCAGGTTGCGCCCGCCGCTGATGATGCGCTCGTTGCCCGGCTTGACGGTCAGCGGGATACCCACAATCGCCAGCCAGTTGTCCTGTTCCTTGACCACCAGCACCGGTTTGCCTTGGTAAGTGGCTTTGGGAGCTGTTGCCGAAGTGCCGAGATCGACCACCGCAACGCCGCCGGGCACCGGCTTGTTCAGGGTGCGGGTGATGTAGCTGTCGGCGTGGGCATTAAAGGCAAGGCACAGCAGCATTAACAGGCTGAGTAAACGTGGCATCGATCAATCCAATAACGAAAGGGTGACGGGTGTCAGGTGGTTGTCTTCCACCCGCACCTGCAATTGACCTTCACCAAGACGCGCGGTCAGCCGCTGGCCGGTGTGGGTCTGTGCGGCGTTGCGGATGGCCTGGCCGCGTTCGTCCAGCAGAATGCTGTAACCCCGGCCCAGGGTCGCCAGCGGGCTGACCACCTGCAGCGTCTGCACCTGGCTTTGCAGTTGCAGGCGGCGGGCCTTGAGGCCTTCGCGCATGGCGCGGGGCAGGCGTTCGGCGAGGCTGTCCAGACGCTGGCGCAACAAGGCCAGTTGGCGCCCCGGGTGTTGGCCGGCAAGGCGGGTTTCCAGGCGGATCAGGCGTTCGCGGCGGGTATTGAGGCTGCGTTCGAACGCACGGCGCAGGCGCATGTCCAGGTCATCCAGGCGCTGGGCTTGCTGGCGCAGGCGTTCGCCGGGGTGGCGCAGGCGGCGGGCCATGCCTTCCAGGCGCAGGCGGTCGTGGGTGAGGCGGTTGCGCATCAGCATCACCAGCCTTCGGTGCAGGCTTTCGACCTGGCGCACCAGATGGCTGGCATCCGGGGCCAGCAATTCAGCGGCGGCCGAGGGCGTTGGGGCGCGAACGTCCGCGACAAAATCGCTGATCGATACATCGGTTTCATGGCCGACGGCGCTGACGATCGGTGTGACGCAGGCATCCACCGCCCGGGCCACGGCTTCTTCGTTGAAGCACCAGAGGTCTTCCAGTGAGCCGCCGCCACGGGCCAGGATCAACGCATCAAAGCCGCGGGCGTCGGCCAGTTTCAGCGCCCGCACGATCTGCGGGATCGCTTCGCGGCCTTGTACGGCAGTGGGGATCAACGTCAATTGCACCTGTGGTGCACGGCGGCGGAACACGCTGATGATGTCGCGGATCACTGCACCGGTTGGTGAGCTGATAATGCCAATGCGCCGAGGGTGCGCCGGCAGCGGTACTTTGCGTTCGGCACTGAACAGGCCCTCGGCGCTGAGTTTTTCCTTCAGGGCATCGAAAGCCAGGCGCAGCGCACCATCACCGGCCGGCTCCACCGTGTCGAGGATCAACTGATAGTCACCGCGGCCCTCGAACAGTGAGACCTTGCCACGCACCTTGACCGCCAAGCCATCCTTCAGCGCCTGGCGCACCCGTGCGGCATTGTTGCGAAACAGTGCGCAACGCACTTGGGCGCCACTGTCCTTGAGGGTGAAGTACACGTGGCCGGAGGCTGGGCGGGCGAGGTTGGAGATCTCGCCTTCCACCCAGATATTGGTGAACACGTCTTCCAGCAACACCCGCGCGCGGCCGTTGAGCTGGCTGACAGTCAGGACTTCGCGGTCCAGGCCCAGACGGGCAAAGGGATCTTTAATCATGGCGGCAGTTTATAGGCATTCGTGCAGGGTTTGGCAGAATTGCTCCACCAGCGCGCTGGGCGCCTGTGCGCGGGCCAAGGCCACGGTGCTCAGGCAATCCGGTTCGGCGAGGGGCAAAAAGTGCAGGTTGGGTGGCGCAATGTCCTGCATGGATTTTGGTAACAAGGCAATACCGAAACCGGCCTGGATCAGTTGCAGTTGGGTGGTCTTGCGCGACATCACCCGCGCCGCCCTGGGGAAAAAACCAGCACGCATGCACAGTTCCGCCGACAGGTAACTCAGGCCGCCACGCTGGGGATGAGGGATCGAGATAAACGTTTCATCCTTGAGCTGCGCCCATTCGATCGGCCCGTCTGTGCGGGCAAGTGGATGGTTCGGCGGCACCGCCAGCAGCAGTTGCTCACTATAGAGAGGTTCCACCTGCACGCCTTCACGTTGGCGCAGCACCGGCAGGCGTAACAGGCCAACGTCCAGGCGGCCGTTGGCGATTTCCTCCAACTGCGCTTCGGAGGAAAGTTTGGCGATATCCACCGACACGCCGGGGCAGCGCTCCAGCCAGGTGCTGATGCCCTGTAACAATGGGCCGCTCATCGGCACGGTACTTGAGTGGCTCAGGCGCAACGTGCCAAGTTGACCGTGACCCACTTGTGTCGCCATTTCGCTGGCCTTGAGTAGCTCACTCAGCAGGTTGCGCGCCCGTGGATAGAACGCTTCGCCGGCGGCGGTGAGTCGAGGTTGGCGTGCAGTGCGTTCGAACAGTGGCGTTTGCAGCTGGGTTTCCAGCTCCTTGATCTGTCGGCTCAGGGCCGATTGCGCTACAAACAGGCGTTCGGCAGCGGCGCTGAAGCTGCCGCTGTCGGCGATTTCGACGAAGTAGCGCAGTTGGCGGGTGGAGATCACACGTCATGCCTTTTAGAGATAGGTGAAGGGCTTTGAAGATATTAGTCGCATCTCTCACCGATGGCTAAAGTGATGACCTTCTCTTTAAAGGAATAACCCATGAGCCCGGTCGAGTTGATGAGCCAGTGGTCGTTTGGTGGGATCGATTGGGCGGTGATCGGCCTGGGCGTGGTCGTGGCCTATATCGTGTTCGGTATTGCCGGTTTCGGTACGGCGCTGGTGGCGGGGCCGATCCTGATTGTGTTTATGCCGCTGTCGAAGATCATCCCGCTGCTGGTGCTGCTGGATTTCGTCGCGGCGTTTGGCAATCTGCTGCAGTCGCGGCGTGATGTTAACCAGCCGGAGCTATTGCGCTTGCTGCCGTGCATGGCCGTGGGCTGCACACTCGGGGTGGTGTTTCTGCTCAATCTGCATTCGGATCTGTTGCTGCTGTTGATGGGGCTGTTCATCAGCGCCTATGCGATCTACAGCCTGGCCGTGAAGGCCCGGCCCACTCAGTTGGCGGCGGGTTGGTCGGTGCCCATGGGCACTGTCGGCGGTCTGTTTGGCGCGCTGTTCGGCAGTGGCGGCTTTTTATACGCGATCTACTTGAACAGTCGTTTGCCCAAGGACGCGGCGCGCGCCACACAAAGCGCGTTGATCAGTTGCAGCACGGTGGTGCGCCTGAGCCTGTTCCTGATCGCCGGGGTGTACGCCGACGGGCCGTTGCTGATGCTGGCGCTGTGCTTGTTGCCGGCGATGGCGCTCGGGCTGTGGTGTGGGCGCAGGCTGACGATGCGCATGTCCCGTGAGGCTTTTGTGCGGTTGGTGACTTGGCTGGTGCTGGCCAGCGGTATTGCCTTGATCGGGCGGTATTTGAGTACTTGACCTGTGTGAGGCAGGGATTAAGCTGCCTGCCTTTAGAGCCTCATCGGGGGCAAGTCCCCGATGAGGCCAGTGGCCATACCGCAGGACTCCCATGAACTCCCAAAGCATCCTTGTCCCGAAAATCTCCACCTTGCCCGTCCACGAACCCCGCGCCCGCGCGATCGTGCGCTGGCTGGTGCGTAAGAACATCATCAAGGAAGAGCTGAGCACCTGCGGGCGTACCGGCAACCGCATGGCTTACGCGCTGGCTGATGGCGCCCGCGCCGTGGTGCTGCACCCCGAAGCGCTGCCGTTCAACGAGCCGGTCAACGGCCTGGAGATCATCTACAAGCGTTGCATCTATACGCCAGCCAAAGGTTTTCTCGAAGAAGCCGGCTGCCCGGAATGCCTTAAGGAGGTCGGCGAGGCATTGTTCGAAAGCCTGGAAGACTGGATGCCTGGCCACACTGACAACTTCACTTGCCCGCTGTGTGGGCATGAGGATGACATCAACGGTTTTCTGTTCCTGCAGGAATGCGGGTTTTCCAACCTGGGATTCATTTTCAACAATTGGGCGGAGGCCGGGTTCAAGCAAAGCTTTATCGACGAATTTGCCGACTGGCTGGACCAGAAGATCAGTTGGGTCAAAGTCGAGCTGTAACCCACCTGAAAAGCTACAGGTTTTCTCCATCTATCAGTATTACCAAGTTTGTCAGAGTTTTACATTGAGCCCGGCAGGGTGCGTGTATATAATGGCGCGCTTCCATTTTCCCGCTCGGGAGCCCCCGCGATGCTGCGTATCAGCCAAGAAGCTCTGACATTCGACGACATTCTCCTAGTGCCTGGTTATTCCGAGGTGCTTCCTAACGAAGTCAGTCTCAAGACCCGCCTAACCCGTGGCATCGAGCTGAATATTCCTCTGATTTCCGCTGCCATGGACACCGTCACTGAAGCCCGTCTGGCCATCGCCATGGCTCAGGAAGGCGGCATTGGCATCATCCACAAGAACATGACCATCGAGCAGCAAGCTGCCGAAGTGCGCAAGGTCAAGCGTTACGAAGCCGGTGTGGTGAAAGATCCGATCACCATCGAAGCCGACGCTACCGTGCGTGACTTGTTCGACCTCACTCGCACGCACAACATCTCCGGTGTTCCGGTGCTGCACGATGGCGACCTGGTCGGCATCGTCACTTCCCGTGACGTGCGTTTCGAGAACCGTCTTGAAGTCACCGTCCGCGAAGTGATGACGCCTAAAGAGCGTCTGGTCACCGTCAAGGAAGGCGCCGACAAGAACGATGTGCGCGAACTGCTGCACAAGCACCGCATCGAGCGCGTGCTGATCGTCGACGACAAGTTCGCCCTCAAAGGCATGATGACCGTCAACGACATCGAAAAAGCCAAGGCTTACCCGCTGGCCAGCAAGGATGACCAAGGTCGTCTGCGCGTGGGCGCCGCCGTCGGTACCGGTAAAGATACCGGCGACCGCGTTTCGGCCCTGGTTGCCGCCGGTGTTGACGTAGTGGTGGTCGACACTGCCCACGGTCACTCCAAAGGTGTGATCGACCGCGTCCGCTGGGTCAAAGAGAACTTCCCTGAAGTGCAGGTGATCGGTGGCAACATCGCTACCGGCGCAGCCGCCAAGGCCCTGGCCGAAGCGGGCGCCGACGCCGTCAAGGTCGGTATCGGCCCTGGCTCGATCTGCACCACCCGTATCGTCGCCGGTGTCGGCGTGCCGCAAATCAGCGCCATCGCCAACGTCGCCGCCGCCCTTGAAGGCACTGGCGTGCCGTTGATCGCCGACGGCGGCATCCGCTTCTCCGGTGACCTGTCCAAGGCCATCGTTGCCGGTGCCTCCTGCGTGATGATGGGCTCGATGTTCGCCGGTACCGAAGAGGCCCCGGGTGAAGTCGAACTGTTCCAGGGCCGTTCGTACAAGGCTTACCGCGGCATGGGTTCGCTGGGCGCCATGTCCCAGGCACAAGGCTCTTCCGACCGTTACTTCCAGGACTCCTCGGCAGGCGCCGAGAAGCTCGTACCGGAAGGGATCGAAGGCCGTGTACCGTACAAAGGCCCGCTGAGCGCCATCATCCATCAACTGATGGGCGGCCTGCGTTCCTCGATGGGCTACACCGGTAGCGCCAACATCGAAGAAATGCGCACCAAGCCAGAGTTCGTAAGGATCACCGGCGCCGGCATGGCTGAATCCCATGTCCACGACGTGCAGATCACCAAGGAAGCGCCAAACTACCGCGTAGGTTGAGGCTTCCAGCAAAACGTTAAGTAACCGGGGCTGTTCTTCAGCCCCGAGTTGTTTCTGATTCATTAGACGAGACTGACTTCATGGCCCTCGACATTCACGCCCACCGCATCCTGATCCTCGACTTCGGTTCCCAGTACACTCAGCTGATCGCCCGCCGCGTGCGTGAAATCGGCGTGTACTGCGAACTGCATCCGTTCGACATGGACGACGCAGCGATCCGCGAATTCGCCCCCAAGGGTGTCATCCTCGCCGGCGGCCCCGAGTCCGTGCACGAAGCCAACAGCCCGCGCTGCCCGCAAGCGGTATTCGACCTGGGCGTGCCGGTCTTCGGTATCTGCTACGGCATGCAGACCATGGCCGAGCAACTGGGCGGCAAGGTTGAAGGTTCCGAGCTGCGTGAATTCGGTTATGCCCGTGTGGACGTGGTCGGCAAGAGCCGCCTGCTGGACGGCATCGAAGATCACATCGACGCCGACGGCCTGTTCGGCCTCGATGTGTGGATGAGCCACGGTGACAAGGTCACCAAGATGCCGGAAGACTTCCACATCCTGGCCAGCACCCCGAGCTGCCCGATCGCCGGCATGTTCAACGACGAGCGTCGTTACTACGGCGTGCAGTTCCACCCGGAAGTGACCCACACCAAGCAGGGCGGTCGCATCCTGTCGCGCTTCATCCTCGACATCTGCGGCTGTGAAGCCCTGTGGACGCCGTCGAAGATCGCTGAAGACGCCATCGCCCAGGTTCGCGCCCAGGTCGGCACCGACAACGTGCTGCTCGGCCTGTCCGGCGGCGTAGACTCCTCCGTGGTTGCAGCGCTGCTGCACAAGGCCATCGGCGACCAACTGACCTGCGTGTTCGTCGACAACGGCCTGCTGCGCTTGCATGAAGGCGAGCAAGTGATGGCCATGTTCGCCGAGAACATGGGCGTCAAGGTGATCCGCGCCAACGCCGAAGAGCAGTTCCTGAACAACCTGGCTGGCGAGTCCGACCCGGAGAAGAAGCGCAAGATCATCGGTCGCACCTTCATCGACGTGTTTGATGCCGAGTCCAACAAACTGGACAACATCAAGTACCTCGCCCAAGGCACCATCTACCCCGACGTGATCGAGTCGGCCGGCGCCAAGAGCGGCAAGGCGCACGTGATCAAGTCCCACCACAACGTGGGTGGCCTGCCTGAGGAAATGAACCTCAAGCTGGTAGAACCGCTGCGCGAACTGTTCAAGGACGAAGTCCGTCGTCTGGGCCTGGAGCTGGGCCTGCCGTACGACATGGTCTACCGCCACCCATTCCCGGGCCCGGGCCTGGGCGTGCGCATCCTGGGTGAAGTGAAGAAGGAATACGCCGACCTGCTGCGTCGCGCCGACCACATCTTCATCGAAGAACTGCGCAAGGCCGACTGGTATCACAAAGTCAGCCAGGCGTTCGTGGTATTCCAGCCGGTCAAGTCCGTTGGCGTTGTCGGCGATGGCCGCCGTTACGCGTGGGTCGTGGCCCTGCGTGCCGTAGAAACCATCGACTTCATGACCGCCCGTTGGGCACACCTGCCATACGAACTGCTGGAAACGGTCAGCGGCCGTATCATCAATGAGATCGAAGGCATTTCGCGCGTTACGTATGATGTTTCGAGCAAGCCGCCGGCGACGATTGAGTGGGAGTGATCCTGCAATAGCAGGTGAGTGCTGAATAACAAAACCCCGGCCATATGCCGGGGTTTTGTGTTTCAGGTGGCCGGCGAGGTCAGAAAAACTCGTCCAGCAAACAATAGAACTTCATGCGCTGTTCATCGGGTTCAACACCATAAAGCTCAAAAAAGGCTTTCACCCATGCCTGCCCCAGGTTGCGTTCAATACTTCGCGCTGCCAGGGCCAGGTCTTGATAACGGTCACTGATTCCCAGGCGGCCGCAGTCGATGAAGCCGCTGAAGCGAGCGTCTGCCGTCATGAAGTTCGGTAGGCAGGCATCGCCATGGGTGACAACCTGATCTTGGATCTTTGGCCGAGTCGACAGCAGTTCGGCAAACACGTCCTCTGCACTTCGTCCCAGTCGCTCATCGTCGAAGTCCGCCTCGTCCACGAGCCCGGCACTGACATGCTTCTGGGCGCGTGCGATACGTTGCTCAACTGAATGGTCGAAGGGGCAAAGCGCGACGGGGACTTGATGCAAAGTCCGCAGCGCCGTCGCCATTATGTTGATGACCTGCGCGGCAGAAAGCCCGGTGGCACTGGCCAGGTCCTGTCCCGGCCCGGCGGTCATCAGCAGCCAATGGCGATGGTCGTCTTGCACTTCATCCAGGACCACAGGTGCAGGCAGATCCATTTGCCGCAGCCAGCGAAGCCGTTCGATTTCGTCTGCCAGCTCGCTGTGTTCATCGAGCCGCTCTGATTTCAGGAACAGATCCGTGCGGCCATCCTGGCGCAGGCGAAAGACGTCTGCCCGTGACTCGCCGATGGCTTGCTGCTCGATGAGTGCATGGGGGTATTGTCTATGCCATTTGCTTGGGATTTTCATGTTTGTTTCCGGCTTATCGACGTGCAATATCCGAAAAGTAAAACTTATCCAACGTATGCCGCGACTCGGTGTACTCGAACTGCCGCCCGTCCTGTAAAAACGTCTGGTTACTCACCACGATCACATGGCTCTGGCCTTCGAGGTCGAGGTGGGTCTGGTCGTCTTTGCCGCGCGGCAGGGCTTCGATGGTGCGTTGGGCGTAGGCAATCTGCAACTGCAGGGTCTGTTCGATAAACGCGTAGATCGATTGTTCGGCAATGTCGCGATCCAGCCCCGGGATCACGTCCGCGACGAAGTGGTTGATGTCCAGGATCACGCGTTTGCCGCCGATGCGCCGTACCCGTTTGATGCGGGTGATCAGGGTGCCGGGCTCTGCTTCGATGTGTTGCAGCAGTGTGCCTTCCAATGGGAACTGGGTGAACTCGACGACTTCGGTGCGTACGTCATCGCCCAGGTCGGCGTGGGTTTCGTGGAAGCTGACGATACCGCCCAGTTGGAACTCGATCGGGTTGGGCGACAGCACGAAGGTGCCCTTGCCGTGGATCTTTTGTGCAAAACCACGTTCCTGCAACTGCTCGATGGCCCGGCGCACGGTGCCTCGGCTGGCCTGGTAGCTGTCCATCAATTCGGTTTCGGAGGGAAGGCGCGTGCCGCGTTGCAGGCGTTCAGTGGTGATGCTGGCAAGCAGATCCGTATAGATCTGGTTGTATTTGCTCATGGAGATGGCTCTGTGCCCGACTGATGAAGGTGACTGCGCGTTCAGGCAGGAACCTTAGTGGCAGAGGTGGGGTTTGTCCATTGCAGGCCTGCGTAAGAGCTGAAATGTCTGACTCAAGGTTCGGAAAAGTAAACAATTTGTAACTCGTCTGTACGAGTTGTTGCTTTAACTCGTACAGACGAGTACTTTTGCCCTCGGCGTGCTGCCAATGACTGCCCTCCAATAAAAAAATCAAAGTGGAAACCAAGCATGAGCCACGACTATTCGACGATTGCCCGCGAGATTCTCGAAAACCTCGGGGGCAGCGAAAACCTTGAGCAAGCTGCCCACTGCGTGACCCGCCTGCGCCTGGCGCTCAAGGACCCAAGCCTGGTCAAGAGCAGCGCGTTGAACCAGGTCGATCTGGTCAAGGGCTCGTTCTTCACCGGCGGTCTGTTCCAGGTGGTGATCGGCCCCGGTGAAGTGGAAAAGGTCTACGCCGCCTTGCGCGAGCAGACCGGTCTTGCGGCCGCCACCATCGCCGACGTGAAGAAGAAGGGCGCCGACAAGACCAACGCCATGCAGCGCCTGGTGCGGGTGTTCTCCGACGTGTTCATGCCGATCCTGCCCGCGCTGATCATCGCCGGCCTGTTGATGGGCGTGAACAACCTGATGGGCGCCAAGGGCATGTTCATCGAGGGCAAGACGCTGCTGGAGGCCTATCCGAACCTGGATGGCTTGTGGAGCCTGATCAACCTGATGGCCAACACCTCGTTCGTGTTCCTGCCGGCGCTGGTGGGCTGGTCAGCGGCCAAGCGCTTTGGCGGCAGTGAAATCCTCGGCATCGTGCTCGGCCTGATGCTGGTACACCCGGACCTGCTCAATGCCTGGAACTACGGCAAGGCAGTGGCCGGGCTCGACGGCCAGAGCCTGCCGTACTTCGATATTTTCGGCTGGTTCAAGATTGAGAAGGTGGGCTACCAGGGGCAGATCCTGCCGATCCTGATGGCGGCATATGTGATGAGCGTCATCGAGAAATGGCTGCGGGCGCGGGTGCCGAATGCGATTCAACTGCTCGTGGTGCCGATCACCACCATCGTCGTGACCGGTGTGCTGGCGCTGGCGATCATCGGCCCGGTGACCCGTCACCTGGGCATCCTGATCACTGAAGGCGTGGTGACGCTGTTTGATCTGGCACCGATGATCGGCGGGGCGATTTTCGGCCTGCTGTATGCGCCGTTGGTCATCACCGGCATGCATCACATGTTTCTCGCCGTGGACTTGCAACTGATCTCTACCCAGGGCGGCACCTTTATCTGGCCGATGATCGTCATGTCCAACCTGGCCCAGGGCAGCGCCGCACTCGCGGTGTTCTACACCACCCGCAATGCGCGGGACAAAAGCATGGCGTCCACCTCGGCGATTTCCGCGTACTTCGGCATCACCGAACCGGCGATGTTCGGGGTCAATCTGCGCTTCAAGTTTCCGTTCTATGCCGCCCTGGTGGGCTCGGCGCTGGGCAGCATTTTCCTATCGCTGAACAAGGTGCAGGCGTCGGCCATTGGGGTAGGGGGGCTGCCGGGTTTTATTTCGATCGTACCGAGCGCCATTCCGATGTTTGTGATTGGGATGGTCGTCGCGATCGTGGTGCCGTTTGTTTTGACCTGTGCGTTGAGCATGAAGATTGTTCGGCCCGGGTATCGCGTCGCCTGATCAACCGCTATCGGGAGCAAGCCCCCTCCCACTGTTTGATGTGTGAATGCATTCAAGTGTGGGAGGGGGCTTGCCCCCGATGAGGCCCGAGAGGCCAGTCCCCCAATCAACTGAAGGAACCCACCATGCAAGACTGGCAACACTCGGTGATCTACCAGGTCTACCCCAAAAGCTTCCACAGCCACGCGGGTAACGCCACCGGTGACCTGCTGGGCATCGTGGACAAACTCGACTACCTCCAATGGCTGGGCGTGGATTGCCTGTGGATCACGCCGTTCCTGCGTTCGCCGCAACGCGACAACGGCTACGACATCAGCGACTACTACGCCATCGACCCCAGCTACGGCACCATGGCCGACTGCGACCTGCTGATCAGCGAAGCGGCCAAGCGCGGCATCAAGCTGATGCTGGATATTGTGGTCAACCACACCTCCATCGAACATGAGTGGTTCCAGCAAGCGCGCAGCAGCCTCGACAATCCGTACCGCGACTTCTACATCTGGCGCGACCAGCCGAACAACTGGGAGTCCAAGTTCGGCGGCTCGGCCTGGGAATACGAAGCGCAAACCGGGCAATACTTCCTGCACCTGTTCGACCACACCCAGGCCGATCTCAATTGGGATAACCCCCGGGTGCGCGCCGAGGTGTTCAAGCTGATGCGCTTCTGGCGCGACAAGGGCGTGGGCGGTTTCCGCCTGGACGTGATCAACCTGATCTCCAAGCCAGCCGATTTTCCCGAAGACAACAGCGATGGCCGGCGCTTCTACACCGACGGCCCGAACGTGCACGAATACCTGCAGGAAATGCACCGCGAAGTCTTCGAAGGGCACGACCTGATCAATGTCGGCGAGATGTCCTCCACCAGCCTGGAGCACTGCGTGCGCTACTCACGGCCGGAGTCGAAAGAGCTGTCGATGACCTTCAACTTTCATCACCTGAAAGTCGATTATCCGAACTTGCAGAAGTGGGTGAAGGCCGACTTCGATTTCCTGCAACTCAAGCAGATCTTTTCCGACTGGCAACTGGGCATGCAGGCCGGTGGTGGCTGGAACGCATTGTTCTGGTGTAACCACGACCAGCCCCGTGTGGTCTCGCGCTTTGGCGATGACGGCGAGCACCGCGTGGTCTCGGCCAAGATGCTCGGTACTGCGTTGCACTTCCTGCAGGGCACGCCGTTTGTGTACCAGGGTGAAGAACTCGGCATGACCAATCCGGGTTTCGACAACATCTCGCAGTACCGCGATGTGGAGACCCTGAACATCTTCCGTCTCAAGCGCGATGCCGGAGAGTCCGAGGCTTCGAGCATGGCGGCGATCATGCAGAAGTCCCGCGATAACAGCCGCACGCCGATGCAGTGGAGCAACGAAGCGAATGCCGGTTTCAGCACGGGAGAACCGTGGATCGGCATTCCGGCCAACGCGGCGCACGTCAACGTTGCCAACCAGCTGGATGATCCGGATTCGGTGCTGCATCACTACCGTGCGCTGATCGCTCTGCGGCGCCACGAGCCGCTGATTCAGGCAGGCGTTTACCGCCAACTGCTGCAAGACCATCCGCAAGTCTGGGCCTATGTGCGCGAAGGCCATGGCGAGCGCTTGCTGGTGCTCAACAACTTCTACGGCGAGCACTGCGAAATCCAGTTGCCGGAAACGCTCATCACCGCGGCGACTGAGCAACGCCTGCTGATCAGCAACTACCCCGACTGCCCGCGTCGTTCGAACCGGGTGGTGTTACGCCCCTATGAATCGTTCGTGCTGCACCTCAAGGATTGAGACCGGCTGGAACCCCTGTATGGGAGTGCAGGGGCGCTTCAAAAAACATAATAAAAAAAGTGGAGTGCTTCATGAAAACAACAATCAAGCTGGGCCTTATTGCGTCGTGTCTCACTGCCCCCTTTGCCGCTCAGGCCCTGGAGTTCGCCGGCTACCTGCGCAGCGGCGCGGGCACTTCGACCGGCAGTGGCAAACAGCAGTGCTTTCAATTACCGGGGGCGCAAACGAAATATCGTTTGGGGAATGAATGTGAGCAGTACGCCGAGTTGGAATTGCGCCAGGACCTGCTCACCCTGGATGACGGTTCGGTGTTGAGCGTCGATGCCATGGCGTCCCTCTACAACCGGTACGACCGTGCCCTGAAGTTCCAGGGCGAGGACAACGGCTCGGCACGTATGCCGCAGATGTATGCGCAGTGGTCCAACCTGCCCAGCCTCAATGGTGGTTCGCTGTGGGCGGGGCGGCGTTACTACAAGCGTAACGATATCCATATCTCCGATTTCTACTACTGGAACCAGAGCGCCACGGGCGGTGGCGTCGAGGACGTATTGATCGGCGACCTCAAATACAGCTACGCGATTTCCCGCAAGGACAATCTGTACCAGAAGGAATACGCCACCCGTCACGACTTCAACGTGGCGGGCTTCAAGACCAACCCGGGCGGTGAGCTGGAGTTCGGCTTGAGCTACATCGACAAAGCGGGTGGCCGCGACGCTCACAGCGGATGGGCGATCACGGCGCAGCATGTGCAAAAACCTTTCCTGGGTGGCAAGAACAAATTCGCCCTGCAATACGGTGAAGGCCCCGGCACCGGCCTCGGTTATACCGGCGATACGGCGCTGGACAAAAGCAGCAAGAGCTACCGTGCCGTGGAGTTTTTCGATTGGCAGGTGACCCCGCGTTTCGGCGGGCAGGTCGAAGCGGTGTACCAGAAAGACATCCGTCCCGGCAGCCAGGACCAGACCTGGATGTCCATCGGCGTGCGCCCGGCGTATGCGCTCAGCGAACAATTCAAACTGGTCACCGAGCTTGGCCATGATCAGGTCGAGGCCAGCGGTGGCACGCGCAAACTGAGCAAATTCACGTTTGCCCCGACCTGGTCGCCTAAAGGCCCGGACTTCTGGGCACGACCGGAGGTGCGCTTGTACTACACCTATGCAAGCTGGAACGAGGCGGCCAAGCGTGCGGCGAATGAACTGGCGGCGGGTTCGGCGTTGTCCGACACCGGCGCCTACGGCACGGCACGGCATGGCTCGAATGTGGGTGTGCAAGTCGAATACTGGTGGAAATAGCGTGGCCCCATGTGAGAGGGGGCTTGCTCCCGTTAGCGGTATATCGAGTGGCAAATGTGCAGGCTGAACCACTGCCATCGGGGGCAAGCCCCCTCCCACATTTGATTCCTGTCACTGATGGGATTAGCTCCCACCCAATGATTTTTAAAGAACCAGACAGCAGGTGAAGTCATGACCACAACTCAACCCCTGGAACTGCTGGCGCCCTTGTCCGGTGTCCTGCTGGCGCTGGATCAGGTGCCCGATCCGGTGTTTACCAGTCGCCTGATCGGTGACGGCCTGTGCATCGACCCGACCTCGCAGACCCTCTGCGCGCCGTTGGCCGGGGTGATCAGCAATATCCAGGACAGTGGGCATGCCGTCAGCGTGACCGACGACAATGGTGTCCAGGTGCTGCTGCATATTGGCCTGGATACCGTAAACCTGGCGGGGCAGGGCTTCAACCGACTGGTGCAGGAAGGCCAGCGGGTGCTGCCGGGGCAGCCGCTGATCGAATTCGATGCTGACTACTTGGCGCTCAATGCGCGTAGTTTGTTGACCCTGATGTTGGTGGTCAGCGGCGAACCCTTCACGCTCCTGGCTAACGGACAAGTGGAGGTGGGCCAGCCGCTGCTGCGGGTTTCAGCCTCTCAACCCGCTGATGAGGAGGTTGAAGAGGAGGGCGAGGCGCTGTTCTCCAAGCCGTTGACCTTGCCCAATGCCAACGGCCTGCACGCCCGCCCTGCGGCGGTGTTGGCCCAGGCGGCGAAAGGGTTCAAGGCGAGCATTTACTTGCACAAGCAAACCCAGAGCGCCAATGCCAAGTCATTGGTGGCGATCATGGCGCTGCAAACCGTACAGGGCGATACCTTGCAGGTGAGCGCCGCTGGCGAAGATGCCGAGGCAGCGATCAAGGCGCTGGTGACGTTGTTGAATGAGGGCTGTGGTGAGGCGGGCGTGGCGACGGTCGAGGTGGCTGAGCCGTCGGCGCCTGCGGCGTCATCGACAGTGCTGCGCGGCGTTTGTGCCTCGCCAGGGTCGGCGTTTGGCCAAGTAGTGCAGGTGGCCGAGCCTGAGCTGACGATCACCGAAGCCGGCGCTGGCGAAGCGCTCGAGCGCGCGGCCCTGGACCGTGGCCTGCTGGCGGCGACCGTCGCCCTGCAAAGGTTGCAAGACAACGCGACAGGCAGTGCCCAGGCCGAGATTTTCCGCGCCCACCAGGAGTTGCTCGAAGACCCGAGCTTGCTGGAACAAGCCCACGACCTGCTGGCGCAAGGCAAGAGCGCTGCGTTTGCCTGGCACAGTGCCACGGTGACCACTGGCAAATTATTCCAGGGCCTGGGCAGCACATTGCTCGCCGAGCGTGCGGCTGACCTGGCCGATGTCGGCCAGCGCGTCTTGAAGTTGATCCTCGGCATTCAGGACCGCGCCTGGGATTTACCCGAGCGCACGATCCTGATCGCCGAACAACTGACCCCTTCGCAAACCGCCAGCCTGGACACGCACAAGGTGCTCGGCTTTGTCACCGTCGGCGGTGGCGCGACCAGCCACGTCGCAATTCTTGCGCGGGCGTTGGGGTTGCCGGCGATCTGCGGCGTGCCGGTGCAGGTACTGGCGCTGGCCAACGGCAAGCAGGTGCTACTCGACGCCGACCAAGGCGAACTGCACCTGGAGCCGAACCTGGCTGAAATCGAACAGTTGGAAACGGCGCGCCAGCAGCAAGTGCTCAGGCGTCAGCGTGACGTGGCGCAGGCGGCTTTGCCGGCCACTACCCGCGACGGCCATCACGTCGAAGTCACGGCTAACGTCGCCTCGTTGCAGGAGGTAGAGCAATCCCTGGCCCTCGGTGGTGAGGGCGTCGGGCTGCTGCGTTCGGAGTTTCTGTACCTGGACCGCAACCGCGCACCGAGCCCGCACGAACAAGCCGGCACCTACGCCGCCATTGCCTGTGCCTTGGGCACCGAGCGCAATCTGGTGGTACGCACTCTGGATGTGGGCGGCGACAAACCATTGGCCTATGTACCGATGGACAGCGAGGCCAACCCCTTTCTCGGCTTGCGCGGTATTCGCCTGTGCCTGGAGCGCCCGCAGTTGTTGCGTGAACAGTTGCGCGCGATCCTTGCCAGTGCCGGTTTCGCACGCCTGCACATCATGTTGCCGATGGTCAGCCTGCTGTCGGAGTTGCACCTGGCCCGCACGATGCTTCAGGAAGAAGCGCTGGCGCTCGGGCTCACCGAGCTGCCGAAGCTGGGCATCATGATCGAAGTGCCGTCTGCCGCCTTGATGGCTGATGTGTTTGCGCCGCATGTGGATTTCTTCTCCATCGGCACCAACGACTTGACCCAATACACCCTGGCCATGGACCGTGACCACCCGCGCCTGGCCAGCCAGGCCGACAGCTTTCACCCAGCGGTATTGCGTTTGATCGCCACCACCGTCAAGGCCGCCCACGCCCACGGCAAGTGGGTAGGGGTGTGCGGCGCGTTGGCGTCCGAGGCGCTGGCGGTGCCGGTGTTGATTGGCCTGGGGGTGGATGAGCTGTCGGTCAGCGTGCCGTTGATCCCGACCATCAAGGCCACTGTGCGCGATCTGGACCTGGCTGACTGCCAGCTCATCGCCCGTCAGGTACTGGGCCTGGAAGAAGCCGCCCAAGTGCGTGAAGCCCTGCGCCTGTACCACACGGCTACCGTTGAAACCTCACCTGTTGTGGAGCACTGAGCATGTTCGAGAAAATACAGCGG
Organism: Pseudomonas sp. R11F; assembly: GCF_050312575.1. NCBI lineage: Bacteria > Pseudomonadati > Pseudomonadota > Gammaproteobacteria > Pseudomonadales > Pseudomonadaceae > Pseudomonas > Pseudomonas sp. R11F. The sequence continues at coordinate 144,837 of NZ_JBNPJU010000046.1, forward strand.
GCGTTCTGGAAAGCCCTGACCCCGGATCTGATTGCCGAGACGGCCACTGCGCCGACGCAGAGTCTGTTGTCGGCCGAAGTGCTGAGCGCATTGGGTGGGGCCGATAACCTCAAGTCGCAGCAGCGTGTGGCGCTGACGCGGGTGCGGGTACAGTTGCAGGATGTGGGACGTCTGGATGAGACGAGGTTGAAGGCGGCGGGTGTGCCCGCCGTGATGGTGTTGGCGGGTGGGGTGGTGCATCTGCTCACCGGCTTATAACCAAGTGAAGATCCACCTGTGGGAGGGGGCTTGCTCCCGATAGCGGTGTGTCAGCCAGCCTATTCAAAGCTGATTCACCGCCATCGGGAGCAAGCCCCCTCCCACATGGCAGTTTGCAACGTTCTTATAGCTGCGGGGTGTCTTCCGGCGGCTTGGTTTTGTCGATACCCGGCACGTGCAGGTTGCCCTCGACCACCTGGTTGCCCTCCAGCTGCGGCTGGGTTACCCAGGTCAGGATGTCGTAGTAACGGCGGATGTTCGCCACAAAATGCACGGGCTCACCGCCGCGGGCATAGCCGTAGCGGGTCTTGCTGTACCACTGCTTCTGCGAGAGGCGCGGCAGCATCTTTTTCACATCCAGCCACTTGTTCGGGTTCAGGCCGTCGCGCTTGGCCAGGGTGCGCGCATCTTCCAGGTGGCCGGTGCCGACGTTGTAGGCGGCGAGGGCGAACCAGGTGCGATCGGGCTCGGCGATGCTGTCGTCCAATTCATCCTTGATTCTCGCCAGGTACTTGGCACCGCCCATGATGCTTTGCTTGGCGTCCAGCCGGTTGGACACGCCCATGGCCTGGGCGGTGTTCTGGGTCAGCATCATCAGGCCGCGCACGCCGGTCTTGGAGGTGACGGCCGGTTGCCAAAGGGATTCCTGATAGCCGATGGCCGCCAACAGGCGCCAATCGACTTTTTCTTCCTTGGCGTAGGTGCGAAAGTGTTTTTCGTACTTGGGCAGGCGCTGCTGCAGATGTTGCGCGAAGGTGTAGGCGCCGACATAGCCGAGCACATCGACATGCCCGTAGTAGCGGTCTTTCAGGCGCTGCAGGGTGCCGTTCTTCTCGACCTTGTCCAGGTAGCTGTTGATCTCGTTGAGCAGGCTGTTGTCATCACCCGCCGCCACGGCCCAGCTCTGGTTGCTGGCGTTGCCCAAGTCAAACGCCACGCGCACATTGGGGAAATACACCTGGTTCATCGCCACTTCGTTGGAGTCCACGAGGGTCAGGTCGATCTGGCCCTCGTCCACCATGCGCAGCAGGTCGACCACTTCAACGGCGTCGGATTCTTCGTATTCGATTGCAGGATTTTGCTTTTTAAGCGCCGCCAGTTGTTCGGCGTGGGTGCTGCCCTTGAGCACCATGATCTTCTTGCCGACCAGGTCAGCCGCGTTGGTCGGGCGCGACTGGCCGTTGCGGTAGATGATCTGCGGGGTCACTTCGAGATAAGGATGGGAGAACCGCACCTGTCGCTGGCGCTGTTCACTGCTGACCAGGCCGGCGGCGGCGAGCACCGGGCCTTTGGGTTTGCCCAGCTGGCCGAACAGGTCGTCGAGATTGTCGGCGGTCTCGATTTCCAGCTTCACCCCCAGTTCGTCGGCAAAGCGCTTGACCAGTTCGTACTCGAAACCGGTTTCACCGTTGCGATCCTGGAAATAAGTCGCCGGGCTGTTTCGGGTAACCACCCGCAACACACCATCCTCCTTGATTCGCTCGAGCGTGCTGGGTTTATCAACACAGGCGCTGAGCAGCAGGAAGAGTCCGGTGACGAAGAGCCATTTGGCGCATCGCTGGCGCAAAGCAGTTGGGGAGAACATTGGCGCAGTATACGCAAACGGCCCTCGGCGCCATATCTCGACAGCAGGGGACTTGTCTGCTAGCGCCCGTAAAACCGGGCTGCAGCCCGCAGAAACGCGGGTTGGCAAGGGTTTATGACGGTTAAAATAACTGCATGCGCGGCCCGGCAAAACGCCCCGGGAGCGTGCATTACCTGCCAACTGACGTTCGGCAGCGGCCGGCCGTAGCGTTTCGGGTGCCGTTGGCGGCGGTTTACGCTAGAATGCACGGCCTCAAAGCACACCCCCTTCCCGAGGCTGTCCCGAAGATGTTGATCCTGCGCGGCGCTCCTGCCCTTTCTGCCTTTCGCCACAGCAAACTCCTTGAGCAACTGAGCCAGAAGGTTCCAGCTGTTACAGGCCTGTATGCTGAATTTGCTCACTTCGCCGACGTTACCGGCGTCTTGACCGCCGACGAACAGCAAGTGCTCGCACGCCTTCTGAAGTACGGCCCCAGCGTTCCCGTTCAAGAGCCGACCGGCCGCTTGTTCCTGGTTCTGCCACGGTTCGGCACCATCTCGCCCTGGTCGAGCAAGGCCAGCGATATCGCCCGCAACTGCGGCCTTTCGAACATCCAGCGCCTGGAGCGCGGTATCGCTTTCTACGTCGCCGGCCAGTTCAGCGAGGCCGAAGCCGAGCTGATCGCCAGCAGCCTGCACGACCGCATGACCCAGATCATCGTCAGCCAGCTGGAACAGGCTGCCGGCCTGTTCAGCCATGCCGAACCCAAGCCGCTGACCGCGATCGACGTGCTCGGCGGTGGCCGTGCCGCCCTCGAGAAGGCCAACACCGAACTGGGCCTGGCCCTGGCCGAAGACGAGATCGACTACCTGGTCAACGCCTTCAACGGCTTGAAGCGCAACCCGCACGACATCGAACTGATGATGTTCGCCCAGGCCAACTCCGAGCACTGTCGTCACAAGATCTTCAACGCCAGTTGGGACATCGACGGCGAAAGCCAGGAAAAAAGCCTGTTCGGCATGATCAAGAACACCTACGTGATGCACAGCGAAGGCGTTCTGTCGGCTTACAAGGACAACGCCTCGGTGATCGTCGGCTCCGTCGCCGGCCGGTTCTTCCCGGACCCTGAAACCCGCCAGTACGGCGCGGTGCAGGAGCCGGTGCACATCCTGATGAAGGTTGAAACCCACAACCACCCGACCGCGATTGCCCCGTTCCCGGGCGCAGCCACCGGTTCCGGCGGCGAGATCCGCGACGAAGGCGCCACCGGGCGTGGCGCCAAGCCAAAGGCGGGCCTCACCGGTTTCACCGTGTCGAACCTGCAGATCCCGGGCTTCGAACAGCCGTGGGAAGTGCCGTACGGCAAGCCTGAGCGCATCGTCAACGCACTGGACATCATGATCGAAGGCCCGCTGGGCGGCGCGGCGTTCAACAACGAGTTCGGGCGTCCGGCGCTGACCGGCTATTTCCGTACCTTCGAACAATCCATCACCACCCCGCGTGGCGATGAAGTGCGCGGTTACCACAAGCCGATCATGTTGGCCGGCGGCATGGGCAACATCCGTGAAGAACACGTCAAGAAAGGCGAGATCCTGGTCGGCTCCAAGCTGATCGTGCTCGGTGGCCCGGCGATGCTGATCGGCCTGGGCGGCGGCGCCGCCTCCTCCATGGCCACCGGCACCAGCTCGGCGGACCTGGACTTCGCTTCCGTACAGCGCGAAAACCCGGAGATGGAGCGCCGCTGCCAGGAAGTCATCGACCGTTGCTGGCAGTTGGGCGACAAGAACCCGATCAGCTTCATCCACGACGTCGGCGCGGGTGGTCTGTCCAACGCCTTCCCGGAACTGGTCAACGACGGCGACCGGGGTGGCCGTTTCGAATTGCGCAATATTCCAAACGACGAGCCGGGCATGGCCCCGCACGAAATCTGGAGCAACGAATCCCAGGAACGTTACGTGCTGGCCGTTGGCGCCGAAGACTTCGCGCGCTTCCAGGCCATCTGCGAACGCGAGCGTTGCCCGTTTGCCGTGGTCGGTGAAGCCACTGCCGAACCGCAGTTGACCGTGACTGATAGCCACTTCGGCAACAGCCCGGTGGACATGCCGCTGGAAGTGCTGCTGGGCAAGGCCCCGCGCATGCACCGTTCGGCCGTGCGTGAAACCGAGCTGGGCGACGATTTCGACCCAAGCCCCCTGGACCTGGCCGACAGCATCGAACGCGTGCTGCACCACCCGTCCGTGGCAAGCAAGAGCTTCCTGATCACCATCGGCGACCGCACCATCACCGGCCTGGTTGCGCGTGACCAGATGGTCGGCCCGTGGCAAGTTCCGGTGGCCGACGTTGCCGTCACCGCCACCAGCTTCGACGTCTACACCGGTGAAGCCATGGCCATGGGCGAGCGTACCCCGCTGGCCCTGCTGGACGCTCCGGCGTCGGGGCGCATGGCCATTGGCGAAACCCTGACCAACCTTGCCGCGTCGCGCATCGGCAAGCTGTCCGACATCAAATTGTCGGCCAACTGGATGTCCGCTGCCGGTCACCCGGGTGAAGATGCACGTCTGTACGACACGGTTAAAGCGGTCGGCATGGAACTGTGCCCTGAGCTGGGCATCACCATCCCGGTGGGCAAGGACTCCATGTCCATGGCCACCCGCTGGAACGAGAACGGTACGGACAAGAGCGTCACCTCGCCGTTGTCGCTGATCGTCACCGGCTTCGCACCCGTGACCGACATCCGCCAGACCCTGACCCCGCAACTGCGCATGGACAAGGGCACCACCGATCTGATCCTGATCGACCTGGGCCGTGGCCAGAACCGCATGGGTGCCTCCATCCTGGCGCAAACCCATGGCAAACTCGGCAAGCAGGCCCCGGACGTCGATGACGCCGAAGACCTGAAAGCCTTCTTCGCCGTGATCCAGGGCCTCAACGCCGACGGCCACTTGCTGGCTTACCACGACCGTTCCGACGGTGGCCTGCTGACCAGCGTTGTCGAGATGGCCTTCGCCGGCCACTGCGGCCTGAACATCGTGCTCGACAGCGTTGCCGAGGCGGCGGCTGAAATCAACGGCATCCTGTTCAACGAAGAATTGGGCGCGGTGATCCAGGTTCGCCAGGACGCTACCCCGGATGTCCTCGCACAGTTCAGCGCCGCCGGCCTGGACGACTGCGTGGCGGTGATTGGCCAGCCGGTCAACAACGGCGAAATCAATATCTCCTTCGATGGCGATACGGTGTTCTCGGGTCAGCGCCGCTTGCTGCAGCGCCAGTGGGCCGAGACCAGCTACCAGATCCAACGCCTGCGTGATAACGCCGACTGCGCCCAGCAGGAATTCGACGTGATCCTGGAAGAAGACAACCCGGGCCTGAGCACCAAGCTCAGCTTCGACGTCAACCAGGACATCGCCGCGCCTTACATCAAGAAAGGCATCCGCCCACAAGTTGCCGTACTGCGTGAGCAAGGCGTCAACGGCCAGGTGGAAATGGCGGCTGCGTTCGACCGTGCCGGCTTCAATGCGATCGACGTGCACATGAGCGACATCCTCGCCGGTCGCGTTGACCTCAATGAGTTCAAAGGCCTGGTCGCCTGCGGCGGTTTCTCTTACGGCGACGTGCTGGGTGCCGGTGAAGGCTGGGCCAAGTCGGCCTTGTTCAACAGCCGTGCCCGCGATGCGTTCCAGGGCTTCTTCGAACGCAACGACAGCTTCACCCTGGGTGTGTGCAACGGTTGCCAGATGATGTCCAACCTGCACGAGCTGATCCCGGGCAGCGAGTTCTGGCCGCACTTCGTGCGCAACCGTTCCGAGCAGTTCGAAGCCCGTGTCGCCATGGTGCAGGTGCAGGAATCCAACTCGATCTTCCTGCAAGGCATGGCCGGTTCGCGTATGCCGATCGCCATCGCTCACGGTGAAGGCCATGCCGAGTTCGCCAGCGAAGAAGCCTTGCTTGAAGCCGACCTGTCCGGTTGCGTGGCCATGCGTTTCGTCGACAACCACGGCAAGGTCACCGAGGCCTACCCGGCCAACCCGAACGGCTCACCGCGCGGGATCACCGGCCTCACCAGCCGCGACGGTCGCGTCACCATCATGATGCCGCACCCGGAGCGTGTGTTCCGCGCCGTGCAGAACTCGTGGCGTCCGGAAGAGTGGAACGAAGACGGCGCCTGGATGCGCATGTTCCGCAACGCCCGCGTGTGGGTGAACTAAGGCTGTGTACAAGCTCGCCTTCTTTGTGCCCGCCAGCCACGTGGAGACGGTAAAAAACGCCGTCTTCGCCGCAGGTGGCGGGCGCATCGGCAACTACGACAGCTGCGCCTGGCAAGTGCCGGGCCAGGGCCAATTCCGCGCGTTGGACGGCAGTCAGCCGTTTATCGGGCAGGTGGGCCAGGTTGAAGTGGTTGAAGAGTGGAAGGTTGAGCTGGTGGTGGCGGATGAGTTGATCGTGGCTGTCGTGGCTGCGCTCAAACTCAGCCATCCGTACGAAACGCCGGCGTATGAGGTGTGGCAGTTAGCGGATTTTTGATTCGCACGCTGCATAAACAAGAAACCCGCTGGGCCAGTTTGGTCAGCGGGTTTTTTGTTGACGGTGAAATCCCATCGCCGGTGCTTAATCTGGCTTTTGACATCGACGGTTCACACCTTTTTCCACTTGTCGGAATACCTCGCGCACCTGTTAACTTTGACAGTTACGGTAGGAGTTCCAGTCATGTTTACTAGCTTTTCATCTAATGGAAAGGAGAAGTGACATGTCAGTTTCTATCATCAGAGTCGCCGATGGGGGAACAGCCATCCCGAACCCCGGCACGACGCCTGCTAGAACGCTCAGAATTGTCGGAGAGTCAACGGTGGCCAATCAATACATCAAGATCACTGATGGCGTTGGCGGGCCCGTTCTAGTGATTTCCAAGGAACCTGTGAATGGTGATTTTTCTCTCGAAGTCTCTAACCTGAAGGCAATGACTTACAATTTCGTGGCTTCGACGCGAGGTGATACACATCATTCGGCGCCATGGGTGGTGACAGTAACGTAGCCACGACCACTGATCATTCCTACCCGTGTGGGTGGGAATGATCAGCTGTCGCCTGAGAAGCTAAGCTCTTGCGTTGACTACACGGCCACTGACCAAGCGTTCCAGTGCCTCACCCAATCCTGAAGCTTTGTCACCAATCAGCAAGTGCCAGATACCGCTATCGAGTTGGCTCACGCCTTGGCAACCCAGCGCAGTCAGGTCCGTTTCCGATAACACTGAATCATCCCCCAACTCCACCCGCAACCGCGTCATCGCCACCGTTTCCAACTGCCGCACATTGGCCCGACCACCCAGCGCATTCAACCATTTCTCGGCTTCCTGCACATTCACCGTCATCGGCTTATCCACAGGCACAACGCTCACCGGCGTATTGGGCACAAACGACGGCATGGCCAGGCGAATCTCATCGGCGATGCTGTCGGCCATCGGCCCGACCACCACCTGCAAACTCCCACCGTTGCCCGGCCGCACGACAGCCATGGCGCCCAGCGCTTTGAGTTGCGCATCCACCGCCTTGTTGCGATCCACCATGTCCAACCGCAGGCGCGTGGTGCAGGCGCCGACGCTCAGCAGGTTCTCTGCGCCGCCCAGGGCCTGGATGTAAGCCGTAGCGCGTTGGTTGTCGCTCATGACCTCGGCCTGCACCACCTGGATATCTTCACGCCCTGGCGTCTTCAGGTTGAACCGACGAATGCAGTAATTGAACACGCTGTAATAGATCAGCGCGTAGGCCAGGCCCACCGGGAACACCAGCCAGCCGTTGGTGGACTTGCCCCAGCCCAGCACCATATCGATAAACCCACCGGAGAAGGTAAACCCGAGGTGGATATTCAGCAGATTGGTGACCGCCATCGACAGGCCGGTCAGCAGCGCATGGATCAGGTACAGGAACGGCGCCAGGAACATGAACGCGAATTCAATCGGCTCGGTCACCCCGGTCAAGAACGAGGTCAGTGCCATCGACAGGAAAATCCCGCCCATGACTTTACGGCGTTCCGGCAGTGCATTGCGGTACATCGCCAGGCAGGCGGCAGGCAGGCCGAACAGCATCACCGGGAACATGCCGGTCATGAACTGGCCACCTTTGGGGTCGCCGGCGAAATAGCGGGTAAGGTCGCCGGTCACGACCGCACCGGTGGCCGGGTCGGTAAAGCTGCCGAACACAAACCACGCCATATTGTTGAGGATGTGGTGCAGGCCGGTGACGATCAGCAGGCGGTTGAACACGCCGAACACAAACGCGCCGAGGCTGCCACTTTCCATCAGCAGCACGCCAAAACTGTTGATGCCATGCTGGATGGGCGGCCAGATCAAGCCAAAGATCACGCCCAGCCCGACCGCACTGAACCCGGTCACAATCGGTACGAACCGTCGTCCACCGAAGAACGCGAGGTACTCCGGCAGCTTGATGTCCTTGAAGCGGTTGTACAGCCCGCCGGCCATCAAGCCGCTGGCGATCCCGGCGAGCATGCCCATGTTGATGCTGGTGTCCATCACCTTGAGGGTGGAGATCATCACAAGGTAACCAATCGCGCCGGCCAGGCCCGCGGTGCCGTTGTTGTCACGGGCAAAGCCTACCGCAATGCCGATGGCGAAGATCAGCGCCAGGTTGGCGAAGATCGCCTGACCGGCGTCGTGCATCACCGCGATATTCAAAAGATCGGTGTCGCCCAGGCGCAGCAAGAGGCCGGCGATCGGCAAGATCGCAATCGGCAGCATCAGGGCACGGCCCAGGCGTTGCAGGCCTTCGATAAAGTGTTGGTACATGGCGTGTCTCCTTTTTTCTTGTTGTTGTCAGCTCAGCGGCCAGTGGTGTTGACAGGCTTGGCGAACCGCCCTGGCGCTGCTCAGGTCGAGCAGGCCCTGGCTCAGTTGCCGGCATTGCGCTGCGTCCAGGTGCCGGACGCGGTCCTTGATTTCGCCGATCTGCAGCGGGCTCACCGACAGCTCGCTGACCCCCAGGCCGACCAATACCGGCGTGGCCAGCGGGTCGGAAGCGAGGGCGCCACACACACCCACCCAACGCCCATGCCGGGCCGCGCCGGCACAGGTCTGGGCGATCAATCGCAGCAGGGCCGGGTGCAAGGCGTCGACCCGGGCGGCGAGGCCGGCGTGGTCGCGGTCCATGGCCAGGGTGTATTGGGACAGGTCGTTGGTGCCGATGGACAGGAAGTCCGCGTGCTCGGCCAGTTGTTCGGCCATCAGCGCAGCGGCCGGCACTTCGATCATCACCCCCAGTTCCGGGCGCGTGGTCAGTTCCAACGTTGTGCATAACTCATCGAGGCGCTGGCGAATCTGCAGCAGTTCGTCGACTTCGCTGACCATCGGCAACAGGATGCGGCAGCGTCCCAACGGGTTGACTTGCAGCAAGGCGCGCAATTGCTGGTCGAGCAATTCGGGGCGCGCCTGCGCCATGCGGATGCCGCGCAGGCCCAGCACCGGGTTGGCTTCCACAGGCAGCGGTAAATAGTCGAGCTGCTTGTCGCCGCCCACATCGATGGTGCGGATAATCACGGACTTATCGCCCATCGCGTCGAGCACGGCTTGATAGGCTTGGCGTTGTTCCTGCTCATCCGGCGCGGTGCGGCGGTCAACGAAGAGGAACTCGGTGCGCAGCAGGCCGACGCCGTCGGCGCCGTTTTCAAACGCCACCTGGGCCTCGGCGCTGGAGGCGACATTGGCGGCAATTTCAATGCGTACGCCATCGGTGGTGCATGCCGGTTCCCGGGCCTGTGCCTGTTGTTGCTGGCGGCGGCGTTTTTGTGCGTCGCGAATCTGGTGCACTTCGGCGTGGCGCGCTTCGCTGGGCGCCAGTTCCAGGCGGCCGTTGGCGGCGTCGAGCACGACGCGTTGGCCTTGCGGCACGTCGAGGACTTCACTGCCCAGCGCGACCACACACGGCAGCCCCTTGCCACGGGCCAGAATGGCGACGTGGGAGGTGGCGCCGCCTTCAGCCATGCAAATGCCGGCGGCGTTCTGCGCAGTCAGTTGCAGCAGGTCGGATGGCGTCAGCTCATGGGCGCTGACAATCGCGCCGGCGGGCAGTTCGAAATGCCAGGCTTCGCCCAGCAGCGCACGCAGCACACGTTGCTGCAAATCGCGCAGGTCGTTGGCGCGCTCGGCAAACAGCGGCTTGCCCAGGGCCAGCAGTACGGCACATTGCGCCTGGATTGCGTCGCGCCAGGCGTGGGTGGCGGCGCTGCCCTGTTCGATGGCGGCAGTGGCGGCTTCCAGCAGGGCCGGGTCTTCGAGCAGGGCGAGGTGGGCGGCGAAGATGTCTTCTTCTTCGATGCTCTTGCGCTGGCGGGCGTGGTCCAGCGTACTGCGGATTTCACCGCGTACCTGCTCCAGCGCAGTGTCCAGCCGGCGCAGTTGTTCACTGGCGATGTGATTGCCGGTATCGTGCGGCAGTTCGATGCCGGCCAGGCGGAACAACGGCCCGCAGACCAGCCCCGGCGCGGCGCATACGCCTTGCAGTACGCCGGCTTCGGTGTTGGCCCGACGCGGCGCGGCGACGGCTGGCGCGTGGTGCTCCTCTTTAATGCTGGCGGACAGGGCGGCGACCAACGCTTGCACAGCCGCCTCGGCGTCCTTGCCACGACAGGTCACCTGCACCTCATCGCCTTCGCCGATGCCCAGCCCCAACAAGCCGATCAGGCTGTCACACGCGGCGTATTTCTCGCCGAAGCGCAGATGGGCGGTGCTGCTGAAGCCCTGCGCGGTCTTGCGGATCAACGCAGCAGGGCGGGCATGCAAACCGCCACGGTGGGTAATGCGTACGCTGGCGCTGGCCTCCAAGGCGCAGTTATCCACAGCCGTTTCAAGCGCTGACGTCGAGCGCGCGGTGATCTGCAGCAACGGCTGGCCGACCTCAACGGTTTGCCCTGCGAGCGCGCGTAGTTCAAAACGCTCGCCATTGGTCAGAATGATCAGGCTGACCAGGCTTTTGCACTGGCGCGCGATGCGGTCCAGATCAAACTGCACCAGCGCCTGGCCCAGTTTCACCCGTGCGCCGTTTTCAACCAACAGCGCAAAGCCTTCGCCATTGAGTTCTACCGTGTCGATGCCCACATGCATCAAGATTTCGGCGCCGTTCTCGGCACGGATCGTCAGTGCATGCCCGGTGCGGGCCACGTGGATGATCACCCCGTCACACGGCGCGTGCAGGCGATCATTCAGCGGGTCGATGGCAATCCCATCGCCCATGGCGTGGCTGGCGAACACTTCGTCGGGAACGTTGCCCAGGCTCAGCACCGGTCCGCTTAAGGGGGCGCTGAGGGTCAATGCATTATTGTTGTTGGACATGGACACGGTACTCATCAGGAAAACGGTGCACACCACTCAGTGGGTGCGGGTAACTTTGCTCAGGTGACGCGGTTGGTCCGGGTCCATGCCCCGCGCCACCGCCAGGCCGGCGGCCATCACGTAAAAGCTCTGGATCGCCAGGATCGGGTCCAGGCTCGGGTGTTCGGCGCGACTCAGGGTCAGGTCGCGTTCGCCGATATCATCCGGCGCGGCCAGCAACACGCGGGCGCCGCGCTGGCGCATATCGGCGGCCAGGCTCAGCAGGCCGGCCTGTTCGGCGCCGCGGGGGGCAAACACCAGCAAGGGGTAGTTCTTGTCGATCAACGCCATCGGCCCGTGGCGCACTTCGGCGCTGCTGAAGGCTTCGGCCTGGATCGCCGAGGTTTCCTTGAGCTTGAGCGCGGCTTCCTGGGCGATGGCAAACCCGGCACCACGGCCGATCACCATCAGTTGCCGGCAGTCGCGCAGGGCGTCTATCGCCAGGCTCCAATCCTGCTGGGCGGCGGTACGCAGCTCGTCCGGCAAGGCGCGGCAGGCTTGCAGCAAAGCCTCTTCCTGGTTCCAGTGGCCGATCAGCAGCGCGCTGGCGCTCAAGGTGGCGATAAAGCTTTTAGTCGCGGCAACGCTTTGTTCCGGCCCCGCGCACAGCGGCACGTGGAATTCGCAGGCGGCCTCCAGTGGCGAGCCCTCGGCGTTGACCAGCGAGATGCTCAGGGCGCCGCGTTTGCGCAACAGGCGCAGGCTGTTGACCAGGTCCGGGCTTTGCCCCGACTGGGAAAAACCGAACGCCACCTGGCCGCTGACCTTCAATGGCGCCTGCAACAAGGTCACCACCGACATCGGCAACGACGCCACCGGGATACCCACGTGCTGCATGGCCAGGTAGGCAAAGTAACTGGCGGCGTGGTCCGAGCTGCCGCGGGCGATAGTCATCGCCACTTGCGGCGGCTGGCGGCGCAGGCGGCCGGCGATTTCTTCCAGCAGCGGATCCAGGCGCTGCAGTTGCGCCGCGACGGCGTCACATGAGGCCAGGGCCTCTTCAAGCATTTTTGAAGTCAATGGTTTCTCCTTCGACCATTACGTCGGTCAGATGCAGGGAGCGGTCCAGGCGCACGCAGTCGGCAAAACTGCCGGGTTGCAGGCGACCGCGTTCTTCCAGGCCCAGGTAGTCCGCGGGAAACTGCGACAGGCGTTGTGAGGCTTCGCTGATCGGCAGGCCGATTTTCACCAGGTTGCGCAGTGCCTGATCCATGGTCAGGGTGCTGCCGGCGAGGGTTCCGTCGGGCAGGCGCACACCGCCCAGGCATTTGGTCACGGTGTGGCTGCCCAGCTTGTATTCGCCGTCGGGCATGCCGGCGGCGGCGGTGGAGTCGGTGACGCAGTACAGGCATGGGATCGCACGCAGCGCCACGTGCATGGCGCCGGGGTGGACATGCAGCAGGTCCGGGATCAATTCGGCGTACTTGGCGTGGGCCAGCGCCGCACCGACGATGCCCGGCTCGCGGTGATGCAGCGGGCTCATGGCGTTGTACAAATGGGTGAAGCTGGTGGCCCCGGCGGCGAGGGCGGCGACGCCTTCTTCGTAGCTGCCCAGGGTGTGGCCGATCTGCATGCGTACGCCGCGCTCGCTGAGTGCGCGGATCAGCGCGTCATGCCCGGCGATTTCCGGGGCGATGGTGATCACGCGGATCGGCGCCAGGCGCAGGTAGGCTTCCACTTCGGCCATCAGCGCGGTGTGGGCGAAATTGGGTTGGGCGCCGAGTTTTCCTGGATTGATGTAGGGGCCTTCCAGGTGTACGCCAAGCACTCGGGCGGCGCCTGTCGGGCGCTGCTCACAGAACGTGCCGAGCTGGCCCAGCACGCGAGAGATTTCGTCTACCGGCGCAGTCATGGTGGTGGCCAGCAGCGATGTCGTCCCAAATCGCACGTGGGTGCGGGTGATGGTCTCGAAGGCGTCGCTGCCTTCCATGATGTCAGCGCCGCCACCGCCGTGTACGTGCAGGTCGATAAAACCTGGTAGCAGGTACGGCAAATCGTTTTGCGCCGGGTCGCACGGCGTGCCTTCGACGGCGATCACCTTGCCGTGTGCGTGCACCAGGCGGCCGCGAATCCAGCCGCCGGGCGTGAGGATATTGTCTTCGGACATGGGCAGTTCTCTAAGGCCGCAACTCGGCGGCGAAGTCATACCTGCGCAGCTCGGCTACGAAGTCGTAGTAGTCGTTGCGGCAGTAGGTGTCGGTGATTTCAATCGGCGTGTTATCGGCGGTGTAGCCGACCCGAGTCATCAGCAGCATGGCGGTGCCGGGGGCAATGCCCACCAGCCTGGCGAACTCGTCCGATGCGTTGATCGCCTGGATATGTTGCAGAGCACGCACGATGGGTTTGCCGATGCCTTCGAGGTATTCGTACAGCGAATTGCCGATGGCCTGCGGTTGCGGCAGCACCGAGGCTGGCATCGCGGTCATTTCAATTGCCATTACGGTGTCATCGGCTTTGCGCAAACGCTTGAGGCGCGCCACTTTGTCGGTGGGCGACAGGCCCAGGCGGATCAGCTCTTCGTGGGTCGGCGGGGTGATTTCGCGTTCCAGCCATTGGGAGCTGGGCACAAAGCCCTTGAGCCTTAACATTTCGCTGAAGCCCGATAGGCGTGACAGCGGCTGTTCCAGGCGCGGGGTAATAAAGGTGCCGGAGCCCTGGCTACGGCGGATCAGGCCCTGGGCCAGCAGCACCTCCAGCGCTTTGCGGGCGGTGACCCGTGAGAGGCCCAATTGCTCGCTGAGGACGCGTTCCGATGGCAACGCCTGCTCGGATTTCCACTGGCCGGCATGGATCGCCGCTTCCAGGTTACGCGCCAGTTGCAGGTACAGCGGCGTGGATTGTTTGTCGTCGGGGCGCAGGGTCTGGATGGCATTCATCTTTCAGGTGTCCGATGCGGTTATTGGAGTGTTGTCGCCCGGTATTGGCCGGAAATTAATACCACTTAAATACCATGTCAATGCGCCAAAAACAGTGCAAACCACGGTTTTAAGGCCATGTAATGGGGCTTTGTATGAAGTGGTATTAGAGAGGTCTTTACCGCGTGCAGAACGGCGCAGCGCGGCGCGGTGAACTGGTATTCACCGGCAGGCGCTGTAGGGGGGCAGGATTTTTTTCGAATTATTTTACAAACGGTGCGAGATTACGGACGAATCTCGATCAGGGTGCCATCTTTGACCAGGTTCCAGACTTCGCGCATGTCCACGTTGCGCATGCCGATACAACCGTCGGTCCAGTCCAGCGTGTGGAACAACTGCTCCGGGTAGTCCTCGCTGTCGGGAGTGCCATGGATCATGATCATGCTGCCCGGTTTCACCCCTTCACGGCGGGCGCGGGCGGCGTCGCTGATGTTGGGGTAGGAAATGTGCATCGACAGGTTGAACTTGTCGCTGGTCTTGCGCCAGTCGATCCAGTAGAGGCCCTCCGGCGTGCGGCGGTCGCCCTCGATCAGCTTGGCACCCTTGGGGTTGCGGCCCAGGGAAATGCGGTAGGTCTTGAGAGGCTTGCCGTCGTTGATCAACTGCAACTGACGGGCAGACTTGAGCACCAGGATTTTTTCGACCGGCTTGCCGCCGATGATTTCCACCGTGGAGGCCGAAGACAACGTAGCGAATGACAGGCAGATAACAGCGAGCAACCAACGCATTGAAACGGTTTCCATTGTGGACGATGCCGCCTTGAGTGTTATTTGGCCGGTGGCTTCATGGGCGGCACCGACTCGCTGCGCACCGGGAATACGTGTTGGCGGCGGTCAGCGAAGAAGCATTCTAAGGTACGCCCGACCGTGCGGAAAGCCAGCTCTGACCAAGGGATCTCGGCTTCATCGAACAGCTTCACTTCAAGGCTTTCGGGGCCTGCGGCAAAATCCAGGTCGAGCAGTTCGGCGCGGTAGAAGATATGCACCTGGCTGATGTGCGGCACATCGATCAGGGTATAGATGCACAGGTTGCGTACGCGGGCGCAGGCTTCCTCGAGGGTTTCACGCATGGCCGCCTGCTCCACGGTCTCGCCGTTCTCCATGAAGCCTGCGGGCAGCGTCCAGTAGCCCAGGCGCGGCTCGATGGCGCGGCGGCACAGCAGCACTTTGTCGCCCCACACCGGCACCGTGCCGGCGACGATATTGGGGTTCTGGTAGTGAATGGTCGAGCAGTGGTCGCATACATAGCGCAGGCGGCTGTCGCCTTCGGGAATGCGCTGGGTGACCGGTTTACCGCACTGGCTGCAGAAGTTCATGCTGGGGTTCCTGGAGAGTGGGCCTATCTTGGCTTGGCGGGCAGGGCCCTGCAAGTTGTCGTTTCGCGACATGCACCGGGTTTTGGGGTTGGGTGCCTGCCCGCTTTGGTGCATGATGCAAGGTAGCCAACAGACCGAGATGACTCATGCTGGACGAGCTACTTCGCCGGGTAAGCAATCACACTCCCCACACGCTTGAGACTGACGGGCGTTTCCCCGAGGCCGCCGTGCTGGTGCCGATTACCCGCAGTGACGAACCGGAGCTGATCCTGACCTTGCGCGCCAGCGGCCTGTCGACCCACGGCGGTGAAGTGGCTTTTCCCGGTGGGCGCCGCGATCCGGAAGACCCCGACCTGATCTTTACCGCGTTGCGCGAAGCCGAAGAAGAAATCGGCCTGCCACCTGGTCTGGTGGAGGTGATCGGGCCGTTGAGTCCATTGATTTCCCTGCATGGCATTCGGGTCACGCCCTACGTCGGGGTGATCCCGGATTACGTCGAATACCTGGCCAACGATGCCGAGATCGCCGCAGTCTTCAGCGTGCCCCTGGAGTTTTTCCGCCAGGACCCGCGCGAACATACCCACCGAATCGATTACCAGGGACGCAGTTGGTACGTGCCCAGTTATCGGTTTGGCGAATACAAGATCTGGGGCCTGACGGCGATCATGATTGTCGAACTGATCAACCTGCTGTACGACGACGCCCAGATCAGCCTGCACCAACCCCCCAAGAGTTTCATCAACACCTGAGCCACCGCTTGAGTGGCAACGCCGTGAGGACACACCATGAAATACCGCCTGGGCGAAGCCCGCGTCGAGACCCATCCCCACAGCTGGGTGGCGCCCAATGCCACGCTGGTGGGCAAGGTCAAGCTGGAGGAGGGCGCGAACGTGTGGTTCAACGCGGTATTGCGTGGCGACAACGAACTGATCCTGATCGGCAAGAACAGCAATGTGCAGGACGGCAGTGTGATGCACACCGACATGGGCTACCCGCTGACCCTGGGCACCGGCGTGACCATCGGCCACAACGCCATGCTGCATGGCTGCACCGTCGACGACTACAGCCTGATCGGCATTAACGCGGTGATCCTCAATGGCGCCAGGATCGGCAAGCATTGCATCATCGGGGCCAACTCGCTGATTGGCGAAGGCAAGGAGATTCCCGACGGCTCGCTGGTGATGGGCTCGCCGGGCAAGGTGGTGCGTGAGCTGACCGAGGCGCAGAAACGCATGCTCGAAGCCAGTGCCGCACACTATGTGCATAACGCGCAACGCTATGCGCGTGACCTGGTCGAGCAGGCAGAATGAACCCCGTTGAACGCCCCGTCGCCTCACCGTGCGTGAGCATTTGTGCACTGGATGATGATGATATTTGCACCGGCTGCCAGCGCACCGTGGATGAAATCACCCGCTGGAGCCGCATGGACAATGCCGAGCGGCGGGTGGTACTCGGGCTGTGCCATGAGCGGGCGAAAGCGAGTGGGTTGGTGTGGATGATGCCCGGCAAATCCGGCGCCTGGTAGATCGCTTTCGCGAGCAAGCCCGCTCCCACATTTTGACCGCGTTCCTACAGGATGAACACAGTCAACTGTGGGAGCGGGCTTGCTCGCGAAGAGGCACTCCCAGACGATATGTCTTTATTTGTGTACCCTGTGTGGCATTACCCACAGGTCCCTTCCCATGCTTTTCCTGATCGCCTACATCAGCAGCGTCGTGCTGATCAATTTCGCCTTTTCCACCGCCCCGCACCTGGATGTCATCTGGTCCGCCTGGGGTGGCCTGGTGTTTATCCTGCGCGACATGGTGCAGACGCGCTTTGGTCATGGCGCGATCGTCGCCATGCTGGCGGCGCTGGTGCTGTCATATGTGACGTCCGACCCGGCGATTGCCCTGGCCAGTGCCACGGCGTTCGCGGTGTCCGAGTGTATTGACTGGCTGGTGTTCACCATCACCAAGCGCCCCCTCCACGATCGCCTGTGGATAAGTTCGGCGCTGAGCATTCCGCTCGATACCTTTATTTTCTTCGGCCTGATTGGTGCGCTCACACCGGCGGTGGTGGGGACGGCATTGGTGTCGAAATTTGCCGGGGTCACGGTGGTGTGGCTGGTCATGGCGTGGCGCCTGCGCAAGCGTGCCGTCGCCAACTGAGGCCAATTTTTACAGTTCATGTAAAATGCCGGCCTTTCTCCCCCATGATCCGCTCCCCTGAGGACCTGAGATGACCCGAATCGGAACTCCATTGTCGCCAACCGCGACCCGCGTTTTGCTGTGTGGCTGCGGTGAGCTGGGCAAGGAAGTGGTGATCGAGCTGCAACGCCTGGGCGTTGAAGTGATTGCCGTGGATCGCTACGCCAACGCGCCGGCCATGCAGGTCGCCCATCGCAGCCATGTGATCAACATGCTCGACGGCGCGGCCCTGCGCGCAGTGATCGAGGCCGAGAAACCGCACTTCATCGTGCCGGAAATCGAAGCCATCGCCACCGCCACCCTGGTGGAACTGGAGGCCGAAGGCTTCACCGTGATCCCGACCGCGCGTGCCACCTCGCTGACCATGAACCGCGAAGGCATCCGTCGCCTGGCCGCCGAGGAGCTGGACCTGCCGACCTCGCCGTACCACTTCGCCGATACCTTCGAAGACTACAGCAAGGCCGTCCAGGACCTGGGCTTCCCCTGCGTGGTCAAGCCGGTAATGAGTTCGTCGGGCAAGGGCCAGAGCCTGCTGCGCAGCACTGACGACGTGCAGAAAGCCTGGGACTACGCGCAAGAGGGCGGGCGCGCCGGCAAAGGCCGCGTGATCATCGAGGGTTTTATCGACTTCGACTACGAAATCACCTTGCTGACCGTGCGCCACATCGGCGGCACGACCTTCTGCGCGCCGGTTGGCCATCGCCAGGAGAAGGGCGATTACCAGGAATCCTGGCAGCCGCAAGCGATGAGCCCGATTGCCCTGGCGGAGTCCGAGCGTGTCGCCAAGGCGGTCACCGAGGCGCTGGGTGGGCGTGGCCTGTTTGGCGTGGAGTTGTTCATCAAGGGTGATCAGGTGTGGTTCAGCGAAGTGTCGCCACGCCCCCATGACACTGGCCTGGTGACCCTGATCTCCCAGGACCTGTCGCAGTTCGCCCTGCACGCGCGCGCCATTCTGGGCCTGCCGATCCCGTTGATCCGTCAGTTCGGGCCTTCGGCTTCGGCGGTCATCCTGGTGGAAGGGCAGTCGACCCAGACCGCATTCGCCAACCTGGGCGCCGCACTGAGCGAGCCGGACACGGCGTTGCGACTGTTCGGCAAGCCAGAAGTGAATGGTCAGCGCCGCATGGGTGTGGCGTTGGCGCGGGATGAGTCGATTGAAGCCGCTCGGGCCAAGGCGACCCGTGCTTCCCAGGCTGTGGTTGTAGAGCTGTAATCGCGTACAGATCGTTCCCACGCTCTGCGTGGGAATGCCTCTTGTGACGCTCTGCGTCACGCTTTGGGACGCAGAGCGTCCCGGTCTGCATTCCCACGCGGAGCGTGGGAACGATCATCAGGCGACCTTGTTCAAATCATTATCCCGCGTCTCTTTCAGGCACAGCACCGCAATCAAGCTGAGCAGCGCCGCCGCCGAGACATACCCGCCGACATAACTCAGCCCGCCCATCGCCACCAGCTTGGTCGCGAAGAAGGGGGCGGCCGACGCGCCGACAATCCCACCCAGGTTATACGCCGCCGAAGCGCCGGTATAACGCACGCGGGTCGGGAACAATTCCGGCAACAGTGCGCCCATGGGGGCGAAGGTCACGCCCATCAGGAACAGCTCCAGCGCCAGGAACAGCGCCACGGCCCAGGTTGAGCCATGGGTCAGCAGCGGCTCCATGGTGAAACCCGACAAAATCGCCAGGATCGCCCCGGCAATCAGTACCGGCTTGCGCCCATAGCGGTCACTGGCCAGGGCCGCCAGTGGCGTCGCCAACCCCATGAACAGCACGGCAAAGCACAACAGGGCGAGGAATGTCTCGCGGCTGTAGCCCAGTGTCGACACGCCATAGCTCAGGGAAAATGCGGTGGTGATATAGAACAGGGCATAACACACCACCATCGATGCGGCCCCCAGCAGTACTGGCGCCCAATGCTGGCTGAACAACTCCACCAACGGCACTTTCACCGGGGCCTCTTTGGCCACGGCGTTGGCGAACACCGGGGTTTCGTGCAGCTTCAAGCGTGCATACAGGCCGACCATTACCAACGCGGCGCTGAGGATGAACGGGATGCGCCAGCCCCAACTGCGAAATTGCTCGTCGCTCAGGCTCATGGCCAAAATCAGGAATAAGCCGTTGGCGGCCAGGAACCCAATCGAAGGCCCCAGTTGCGGAAACATGCCGAACCAGGCGCGTTTGCCTTTCGGCGCGTTCTCGGTGGCCAGCAACGCTGCGCCACCCCATTCCCCGCCAAGGCCAAGGCCCTGGCCGAAACGCAGCACGCACAACAGGATCGGCGCCCAGGCCCCGATGCTGTCATAGCCGGGCAGCAAACCAATCAGCGTGGTACACACCCCCATCAGCAACAAGGACGCGACCAGCGTGGATTTGCGGCCGATGCGGTCGCCAAAGTGGCCAAACAGCGCCGAACCCAGCGGGCGGGCGATAAAAGCGATACCGAAGGTCAGGAACGACGCCAGCATCTGGGCGGTACCGGAGGTCTGCGGGAAGAACACCGGGCCGATCACCAGCGCCGCAGCGGTGGCATAGATGTAGAAATCGTAGAATTCGATGGCCGTGCCGACGATGCTCGCCGTGGCGACCCGTGCGGTCGAGTTGCTCGGGGCGGCGCTCGCGGCCTCGTTGTAGGTGGTGCTCATGGCAGTATCCCTGACAGTCATTGCGCGTTTGGACGCGGATTTTTATTGGTCGAACACCCAGGGTTCAGGGCAGTGCGCGGAGTGGCTCGGGATGGGAGCAAACACCGGTCAGACAGGATGGTGCGGTGCCTGGACGCGCTCAGTGCGGGTAGCACGCGGTCGGGCGGGGCTTGGATAAGCCGCCCGATTATAGGAAGGGGGTTGCAGTTCCAACAAGAGGGTCAGGCGGCGACCGGCACCCGGCTGGTGTGCCAGATCAGCACTTTGCTGACGCGGTTGTCCTCGGTCTCGAGGATTTCCAGGCGATAACGGCCGATTTTCAGGCACACCGCGCAGTCGGGAATGGTCTCCAGCGCTTCGGTCACCAGACCGTTGAGGGTCTTGGGGCCGTCGCTGGGCAGGTGCCAGCCCAGGCTCTTGTTCAGCTCGCGGATCGAGGCGGCGCCGTCGATGATGTAGCGGCCGTCTGTCTGGGCTTCGATATGCGGGTTGTCCGAACTTTGCTCGCTTTCGAATTCGCCGACGATTTCTTCGAGGATATCTTCCAGGGTGACGATGCCCAGCACTTCGCCGTATTCGTCCACCACCATGCCCAGGCGGCGTTGCTGTTTGTGGAAGTTCAGCAGTTGCAGCTGCAGGGGCGTGCTTTCCGGTACGAAGTAAGGCTCATGGCAGGCGGCGAGCAACGCTTCCTTGGTCAGGCTGGCATCGGGCAACAAGTGCTGGATCTGCCGCGTGTTGAGCACGGCTTCGACCTGGTTGATGTCGCTGTGGAACACCGGCAGGCGGGTGTGCTGGGAGGTGCGCAGTTGTTCAATGATCTCTTCGGTCGAGTCGTCCAGGTTGATCCCGTCCACCTCGCTGCGAGGCACCAGGATGTCGTTGACCGTGATGTTGTCCAGCGCGTGGATACCCGGCAAGCCAGGCGTTCGGCCTTCGTCCGAGTCTGGTTGCGGCTCATCGTCATGCTCGGGCAACGGCTGGTCGCTGTTTTTTACCACGCCGGATTTACGCGCGAACGGGCGCAGCAGCAACAGGCTGATGCCATTGAGCAGCCAGGCCAGGGGGTAGAGGATTTTCAGGGGGATGCCCAGCAGCGCATTGCCAAACCCCAATACGGCCTGTGGCTGGCGGGTGGCCAGGGCGCGGGGCAGGTAGTCGGCGAGTATCAGCAACAGCGCGCAGGCAATCAGCCAGCCGAGCCAGGGGCCGTTCTGCGCCCAGGCGTAGATGGCCAGCAAGGTGCAGAGAATCACCACGCCAGCGCGGCACAGGCTGTTGCACAGGATCAGGCTGTTACGCGGGAAGCTCAGGCGGGCGGCGGCCTTGTCGCCCTGGCGTGTACCGGGGCGCAGGGCCAGCAGGTGCTGTTGTGCGGCTTCGATGGCGGTAAACAGCGCCGCCCATAAAATCAGCAGGGCGATTACCGCGAGCATCGGCCCCAGGGGCAAGTTGTCCATTTTTGCTGCCCGTCAGATATGCAGGATGTATTCGCGAACCAGCTTGCTGCCGAAATAGGCCAGCATCAGCAGGCAGAACCCGGCCAGGGTCCAGCGGATCGCCTTGTGCCCGCGCCAGCCAAGGCGGTTGCGCCCCCACAGCAGCACGCTGAACACCACCCAGGCCAGGCACGCCAGCAGGGTTTTGTGCACCAGGTGCTGGGCGAACAGGTTTTCGACGAACAGCCAGCCGGAGATCAGTGACAGCGACAGCAGCGTCCAGCCGGCCCACAGGAAGCCGAACAACAGGCTTTCCATGGTTTGCAGCGGTGGGAAGTTCTTGATCAGCCCGGACGGATGTTTGTTTTTCAGCTGGTGGTCCTGCAACAGCAGGAGCAGAGCCTGGAACACCGCAATGGTGAACATGCCGTAGGCCAGGACCGACAACAGGATGTGAGTCAGGATGCCGGGCCCTTCATCAATGACCTGCACGGTGCCGGTCGGCGTGAAGTGCGCCAGCAGTACCGTCAATGTTCCCAGCGGGAATAGCAGGACCAGCAGGTTCTCGACGGGAATGCGGTAGCACGCCAGCAGGGTCAGCGCGATGACGGCGGCGGCGATCAGGCTGGCGGCGCTGAAAAAGTCCAGGCCCAGCCCGACCGGTGTCATCAGGTGGATGAACAGGCTCGTGGCATGGGCCAGCAGGGCCAGGACGCCAAGGCCCACGAGCAGACGTTTGTCCGCTTTAGTGCCTTGGGCCAGACGAGTGCCCTGATAGAGGGTCGCAGCGGCGTACAAGATGGCGGCGGCGAGGCTGGGTAGCAAGCTGGGTGACAAAGGGAGCATAAATCCTGATAGACAAGCCCGAAAGGCGTTGAGTTTGGCATACCCCCGCGTTCCACGAAAGACTCCCGGGCCAGACAGCGGGTGTGCATGGGCGCAGTCTTCGCTATAATCCGCGATCTGCCCACGCCGCAGGCTCGCCGAGCGCTGTTTTTAATAGCGATTTATCACAGCCTGGGCTGCCATTACCTCGGTCTACCATTGCACTTCGATGAATAGGGCCTGAAAGGATCGCGCATGTTTGAAAACTTGACTGACCGTCTCTCGCAGACGCTGCGCCACGTTACCGGCAAGGCCAAGCTGACCGAGGACAATATTAAAGACACCTTGCGTGAAGTACGCATGGCGTTGCTGGAAGCCGACGTGGCCTTGCCTGTGGTCAAGGACTTCGTCAACTCGGTCAAGGAGCGCGCGGTCGGCACCGAAGTGTCGCGCAGCCTGACGCCGGGCCAGGCTTTTGTGAAGATCGTCCAGGCTGAACTCGAAAGCCTGATGGGCGCGGCCAACGAAGATCTGAACCTCAGCGCCGTGCCTCCGGCCGTTGTGCTGATGGCCGGTCTGCAAGGTGCGGGCAAGACCACCACCGCCGGCAAGCTGGCGCGCTTCCTTAAAGAGCGCAAGAAGAAGTCGGTCATGGTGGTGTCGGCCGACGTATACCGTCCGGCGGCAATCAAGCAGTTGGAAATGCTGGCGGGCGAAGTGGGCGTGACCTTCTTCCCGTCCGACCTGAGCCAGAAGCCGGTCGACATTGCTAACGCTGCTATTAAAGAAGCAAAACTCAAATTCATCGACGTGGTCATCGTCGATACCGCCGGTCGCCTGCACGTCGACGAAGAGATGATGGGCGAGATCAAGGCGCTGCATGCCGCGATCAACCCGGTCGAGACCCTGTTCGTGGTCGACGCCATGACCGGCCAGGATGCGGCCAACACGGCCAAGGCTTTCGGTGACGCGCTGGCGTTGACCGGTGTGATCCTGACCAAGGTCGATGGTGATGCCCGTGGCGGTGCCGCGTTGTCGGTGCGTGCCATTACCGGCAAGCCGATCAAGTTCATCGGTATGGGCGAAAAGAGCGAAGCGCTCGAGCCGTTCCACCCTGAGCGTATTGCTTCGCGCATCCTCGGCATGGGCGACGTACTCAGCCTGATCGAACAGGCCGAAGCCACCCTCGACAAGGACAAGGCCGACAAGCTGGCCAAGAAGCTGAAGAAGGGCAAGGGCTTCGATCTCGAAGACTTCCGCGACCAGCTGCAACAGATGAAGAACATGGGCGGCCTTGGCGGCCTGATGGACAAGCTGCCGAACATCGGCGGTGTGAACCTGGCGCAGATGGGCAATGCCCAGGGTGCGGCAGAGAAGCAGTTCAAGCAGATGGAAGCCATCATCAACTCCATGACCCCGGCCGAGCGCCGCGACCCTGAGCTGATCAGCGGTTCGCGCAAGCGCCGGATCGCCATGGGTTCCGGCACCCAGGTGCAGGACATCGGTCGCTTGATCAAGCAGCACAAGCAGATGCAGAAGATGATGAAGAAGTTCTCCGCCAAAGGCGGCATGGCCAAGATGATGCGCGGCATGGGCGGTATGTTGCCCGGCGGCGGCATGCCAAAAATGTAAAAGTTTCGAGCGGGAGCGTGCTCCTGCTCCGACCCACAGGGACGTGGGATCTCCAGCAAACCCGCCATCGGCGGGGGCTGACTCGCCGTTTTAACCGACGGCTCTATAGCAGATCTGAATGGCACGCCGATAGGCGCCAGAAAAAGACATTTGCAAAAGTCCGGATATTCCTTAGAATATGCGGCCTTTCGGGCACCTATGCCCGCTGTGCATTTAGATTTGCAGCACCGACTACAGGAACGATGTTCACATGCTAACAATCCGTCTTGCCCTTGGCGGCTCCAAAAAGCGCCCGTTTTACCACTTGACCGTAACTGACAGCCGCAACCCACGTGACGGCTCTCACAAGGAACAAGTTGGCTTCTTCAACCCGATCGCTCGTGGTCAAGAAGTTCGTCTGTCCGTGAACCAAGAGCGCGTAGCCTACTGGCTGAGCGTTGGTGCACAACCATCTGAGCGTGTTGCTCAGCTGTTGAAGGACTCGGCTAAGGCCGCGGCCTGAGCAATATGAGCGCGACGCCAGCTGTTGCTGATGATTTGATCGTTATCGGCAAGATTTATTCTGTTCATGGCGTTCGCGGCGAAGTGAAGGTGTATTCCTTTACTGATCCGACTGAAAACCTGTTGCAGTACAAAACCTGGACGCTCAAGCGCGAAGGGAGTGTGAAACAGGTCGAGCTGGTCAGTGGACGCGGGAGCGATAAGTTCCTGGTCGCAAAGCTCAAGGGTCTTGATGATCGTGAAGAAGCTCGTCTTCTGGCCGGTTATGAGATCTGCGTGCCGCGCAACCTGTTCCCTGAATTGACCGACGGCGAGTACTACTGGTACCAGCTGGAAGGTCTGAAGGTTATTGATCAACTTGGGCAACTGCTCGGGAAAATCGATCATCTTCTGGAAACCGGCGCCAATGATGTAATGGTGGTCAAGCCTTGCGCTGGCAGCCTGGATGATCGCGAACGTCTGTTGCCCTATACGGAGCAATGCGTGTTGGCCGTCGATCTGGTCGCAGGCGAGATGAAGGTGGAATGGGACGCGGACTTCTAAGCGTGGCTAATTTGCGCATTGAAGTGATCAGTTTGTTTCCCGAGATGTTTTCTGCCATCAGCGAGTACGGCATCACCAGTCGGGCGGTGAAACAGGGGCTGTTGCAGCTTACCTGTTGGAACCCGCGAGACTACACGACGGATCGACATCACACTGTGGACGATCGCCCATTTGGCGGTGGCCCGGGCATGGTGATGAAGATCAAGCCCCTGGAAGACGCGTTGGTTCAGGCCAAGGCTGCAGCCGGGGAGAAGGCGAAGGTAATTTACCTGTCCCCTCAAGGCCGTCAGCTGAAACAGGCTGCGGTACGCGAACTGGCGAATGAGGAAGCATTGATCCTGATTGCCGGTCGCTATGAAGGCATTGACGAGCGTTTTATTGAAGCTCATGTCGATGAAGAGTGGTCGATTGGGGACTATGTCCTGTCTGGTGGCGAGCTGCCGGCGATGGTCCTGATAGATGCGGTTACACGACTGCTGCCTGGAGCTTTAGGGCATGTGGACTCTGCGGAGGAAGATTCCTTCACGGATGGTTTGCTGGATTGCCCGCACTACACCCGACCGGAGGTGTATGCGGATCAGCGTGTTCCCGACGTATTGCTAAGTGGCAATCACGCACACATCCGGCGTTGGCGTTTACAGCAGTCCCTTGGTCGGACCTATGAACGACGCGCCGATCTTCTGGAAAGCCGCTCGCTTTCTGGAGAAGAGAAGAAGCTGCTCGAGGAATACATCCTCGCGCGGGACGATAGTTAACAACGTATCGATGGTAGGTCCATTGACTTACCTTAGGAGCACAGCATGACTAACAAAATCATCCTTGCACTCGAAGCAGAGCAGATGACCAAAGAGATCCCTACCTTTGCCCCGGGCGACACCATTGTCGTTCAGGTGAAAGTGAAGGAAGGCGACCGTTCGCGTCTGCAAGCGTTCGAAGGCGTGGTAATCGCCAAGCGTAACCGTGGTGTGAACAGTGCTTTCACTGTTCGTAAAATCTCCAACGGTGTTGGCGTAGAGCGTACTTTCCAGACCTACAGCCCGCAAATCGACAGCATGGCCGTCAAGCGTCGCGGTGACGTACGTAAAGCCAAGCTGTACTACCTGCGTGACCTGTCCGGTAAAGCAGCTCGCATCAAGGAAAAACTGGCTTAAGTCCAGCTTCCCGATGCAGAAAAAAGCAGCCTACGGGCTGCTTTTTTGTGCCTGAAATTTGTCTATTTGCCGGTATTGTCCATGACCACCCGCCTCGAAGAAATCCAGCGCCGCACCGACCTGTCCGTCACTCACGTCACCAAGGCGGTGTTCCCGCCGACCACCAATCACCACAACACCTTGTTCGGCGGCACTGCCTTGGCCTGGATGGACGAAGTGTCGTTCATCACCGCCACGCGTTTTTGCCGCCTGCCGTTGGTGACGGTTTCCACTGATCGGATTGACTTCAACCATGCGATACCGGCCGGCTCCATCGTCGAGTTGATCGGCCGCGTGATCAAAGTGGGCAATACCAGTCTCAAGGTCGAAGTGGAAGTCTTCGTCGAGAGCATGAGCGCCGATGGCCGCGAGAAGGCGATCCAGGGCGTATTCAGCTTTGTAGCGATCGATGCCGACAAACGCCCGGTGCCGGTGTTGCCTGGGTTTGTTGACTGATTTATCCGGCTGCGCAGGTTTGCGGTTGGATCACTGCCAGCAAGGTCCAGCCGGCGGTGGGCTTCAAGCTGCTGTCCGGGGTGATGACGTGCACCCAGCCGCTGGTATCGCGGGCAAACAGCAGTGTCGCGCGATCACCATGCAGTGCCTGGTACTGCTCCAGCCCAAACCCCTCCGTGAGATGCGTGCTGTATAGCTCGGCGCCCTGGCCCAACAGGCTGGCGAGTTTGGTATAGCTCAAGGGTTGACTGCCCAGCAAGTGCCCGCGGTGCTCGTGGCTGGCCTTGTGTTTATCGGTGCGGCGGCTTTCCTGGCTGCTGGCCAAGGCGAACAGGCGATGGCCGAAGTCGTGGCGAAAACGCATGGCGGCCAGGGTATTCAGCTCGCCGGAGGGGGAGAGTGCCAACAGGTGCCCCAGCCCAACCAGATCCAGATGCGATTCGGCGTGTTGTGAAGCAGGATTGCCGAAGTAAGTGGGCAGTCCTTCCATGCGGCTGGCGCGGATGTTTTCCCAGCTTGAGTCGGTCAGCAACACGCGGCTGCCCAGTTGCTGCAGGGCCTTGCCCAGGATGCGCGCCGGGCCATTCGCACCGACGATCAGAAAACCGCTGGGCGCAGGCTCGGCGACTTTCAGCAGACGGGCCAGCGGGCGTGCCGTGGCGCTTTGCAGGACCACGGTGCCGATGATCACGGCGAACGTCAGTGGAACCAGGAGTAATGCGCCTTCATGGCCCGCCTCATCCAGGCGAATGGCGAAGATCGCTGAAACCGCTGCGGCCACGATCCCGCGTGGGGCGATCCATGACAGCAGCGCACGCTCGCGCCAATTCAGCCCGGAACCCCAGGTTGAAAGCACGACGTTCAAGGGGCGTGCGATAAATTGAATGACCAGCAACAGAATCAGCACCAGCGGCCCCAAGGCGATCAAGGCATTCAGGTCCAGGCGCGCTGCCAGCAGAATGAATAGCCCGGAGATCAGCAGCACGCTGAGGTTTTCCTTGAAGTGCAGGATGTGCCGCACATCCACGCCCTTCATATTGGCCATCCACATGCCCATGAGGGTCACCGCCAGCAGGCCGGACTCATGCATCACCAGGTTGGCGGCGATGAATATCCCCAACACCCCCGCCAGTGTGGCCAGGTTGTGCAGGTATTCGGGCAGCCATTGCCGACGCATGATCTGCCCCAGCACCCAGCCGCCGGCAATACCGAACAGGCTGCCGCACAGGATGACCCCACCGAAGGTCAGCAGGCTGTGGCTGAGGCCGTCGCCCGATGCGCGGGCGATGATGAAGCTGTAGACCACCACGGCCAGCAGCGCGCCGATCGGGTCAATGACAATGCCCTCCCAGCGCAGGATATTGGCGATGGACGCCTTGGGGCGCACCACCCGCAGCATGGGCACAATCACGGTGGGCCCGGTGACCAGGGTCAGGGTGCCGAACAAGAGGGCGAGCAGCCAGTCGAACCCCAGCAGCCAATGGGTGGCAACGGTAATCACCGCCCATGTCGACAGGGCGCCGAGCGTGACCAGGCGATGGACGACGCTGCCGATTTCCTTCCATTCCGAGAGGTGCAGGGTGAGGCTGCCTTCAAACAGAATCAGTGCCACGGCCAGGGATACCAGGGGCATCAGCAGCGGGCCGAACATTTCCTGGGGATTGAGCCAGCCCAGCACCGGGCCCGCCAGGATGCCGCTCAACAACAGAAACAGGATGGCTGGAAGTTTCAGGCGCCATGCCAGCCATTGGCAGGCCAGTGCGGCTACACCAATGCCGCCCAGTGCCAGCAGGATCTGTTGTTCGTTCATTGAAGCTCCCTGTTCCTTGAAATAGCGGGCTATGAAAGACTAGTGGGCCTTGTCACAGTTCACTAAATAATTCGCGCAAAGCCCTGTGCTGCGCCGCTTGAGTGCCCATGCCTGCCATTGACCACCCGCTGATCGACCGCTTCCTTGACGCTTTATGGCTGGAGAAAGGCTTGTCGGACAACACCCGCCAGGCCTACCGCAGCGATTTGGCCCTGTTCAATGGCTGGTTGCAGGAGAAAAATCTCGAACTGATCAATGCCGGTCGCGAGTTGATCCTGGATCATCTGGCCTGGCGCCTGGAGCAAAACTACAAGCCGCGGTCCACTGCACGATTTCTCTCTGGTGTGCGTGGTTTTTATCGCTACTTGCTGCGGGAAAAGCTGATCGCTGTCGACCCGACCCTGCAGGTCGACATGCCGCAACTCGGTAGGCCTCTTCCCAAATCCTTGTCGGAAGCCGATGTGGATGCCTTGCTCGCCGCGCCCGACCTCAGCGAGGCCATCGGCCAGCGTGATCGCGCCATGCTCGAAGTGCTGTATGCCTGCGGCCTGCGGGTGACTGAACTGATCAGCCTGACCCTGGAGCAGGTCAATCTGCGCCAGGGGGTATTGCGGGTGATGGGCAAGGGGAGCAAGGAGCGCTTGGTGCCGATGGGCGAGGAAGCGATCGTGTGGGTCGAGCGCTATATGCGCGATGCCCGCAGCGAACTGCTCGGTGGGCGGCCCAGTGATGTACTGTTTCCCAGCCTGCGCGGCGAGCAGATGACCCGCCAGACCTTCTGGCACCGCATCAAGTACCAGGCCAAAGTGGCCGGGATTGGCAAAGCGTTGTCACCCCATACATTGCGTCACGCCTTTGCCACCCATTTGCTCAACCATGGGGCGGATTTGCGGGTCGTGCAAATGTTGCTGGGCCACAGCGACTTATCCACAACCCAGATCTACACCCACGTCGCGCGTGCGCGTTTGCAGGACATGCATGCCAAACATCACCCGCGTGGCTGAAAACCGCCAATTTATCCGGCTACGGGCTGCCCTGCGGCCCAACTGTGGTAGGCTTTGCCGGTTAGTAAGGGGGACGGCGCCTGTGTTTATAGCCCGGTGTCTTCAAGCGGTGCTCCGCACCCGTCCCTGCATCTGCCTTCAGGAGTTCCCATGCGCTTGACCCAGATTATTGCCGCCGCAGCCATTGCGTTGGTTTCCACCTTCGCATTCGCCGATGACGCCGCCGAGCAGACCATCCGCAAAAGCCTGGCCAACCTGCAACTCGACACCCCGATCGAAAGCATCAGCGCCAGCCCCATGGCCGGCCTGTATGAAGTCAAGCTCAAGGGCAGCCGTGTGCTGTATGCCAGTGCCGATGGCCAGTACATCGTCCAGGGCTACCTGTTCCAGCTCAAGGACGGCAAGCCGGTCAACCTGACCGAAAAAGCCGAGCGCCTGGGTGTGTCCAAGCTGATCAACGGTATCCCGGTGGCTGAAACCGTGGTCTACCCGGCCATTGGCGAGACCAAGACCCACATCACCGTATTCACCGACACCACCTGCCCGTACTGCCACAAGCTGCATGCCGAAGTGCCTGCGCTGAACAAGCTCGGCGTGGAAGTCCGCTACGTCGCGTTCCCGCGCCAGGGCCTGGGCTCGCCGGGTGACGAGCAATTGCAGGCGGTGTGGTGCTCGACCGACAAGAAGGCGGCCATGGACAAGATGGTCGATGGCAAGGAAATCAAGGCGGCCAAATGTGCCAATCCGGTTTCCAAGCAGTTCGCACTGGGCCAGTCAATCGGCGTGAACGGTACACCGGCCATCGTTTTGGCTGACGGTCAGGTAATTCCGGGCTACCAGCCGGCACCACAAGTTGCCAAACTGGCTCTGAGCGCCAAGTAAATCAGCGTCGTCGAACCTTTGACGACCATGGCCCGCCGACAGATCGACGGGCCATCAAATTGAAAGCCGCAGTCGTGCGGCTGTTTTCCACGGCCGACCTAGCGTCGGCCGTTTCATGGGGAGTTCTTCAGTGAAACCGGTCAAAGTAGGCATCTGTGGGTTAGGGACCGTCGGTGGCGGTACCTTCAACGTACTTCAGCGTAACGCCGAAGAAATTTCCCGCCGCGCCGGGCGTGGGATTGAAGTGGCGCAAATTGCCACGCGTTCGCCAAAGCCTCAGTTCCAAACGACCGGTATCGCGATTACCAACGATGTCTTCGAAGTGGCCACCAACCCTGAAATCGATATCGTCATCGAACTGGTCGGCGGCTACACCGTGGCGCGTGAGCTGGTGCTCAAGGCCATCGAGAATGGCAAGCACGTGGTCACCGCCAACAAGGCGCTGATCGCCGTACACGGCAACGAAATCTTCGCCAAGGCCCGCGAGAAGGGCGTGATC
Source organism: Pseudomonas sp. R11F (assembly GCF_050312575.1). Taxonomy (NCBI): domain Bacteria; kingdom Pseudomonadati; phylum Pseudomonadota; class Gammaproteobacteria; order Pseudomonadales; family Pseudomonadaceae; genus Pseudomonas; species Pseudomonas sp. R11F. The sequence goes on from NZ_JBNPJU010000046.1 coordinate 175,873, forward strand.
GTTGCGTTCGAAGCCGCCGTGGCGGGCGGCATCCCGGTGATCAAGGCGATCCGTGAGGGCCTTTCCGCCAACCGTATCAACTGGGTGGCCGGCATCATCAACGGCACCGGCAACTTCATCCTCACCGAAATGCGCGAGAAGGGCCGTACCTTCGAAGACGTGCTGGCCGAAGCCCAGGCCCTGGGTTATGCCGAGGCCGACCCGACGTTCGACGTCGAAGGCATCGACGCCGCCCACAAGCTGACCATCCTGGCGTCCATCGCCTTTGGTATCCCGCTGCAGTTCGACAAAGCCTACACCGAGGGGATCACCAAGCTGACCACCGCCGACGTGAACTACGCCGAAGCCCTGGGCTACCGCATCAAGCACCTGGGCGTGGCGCGCAGCACTGCGGCCGGTATCGAGTTGCGTGTACACCCGACCCTGATCCCGGCCGATCGCCTGATCGCCAACGTCAATGGGGTGATGAACGCGGTGATGGTCAACGGTGACGCGGCGGGCTCGACCCTGTTCTATGGCGCTGGCGCCGGCATGGAGCCGACCGCTTCGTCGGTGATCGCCGACCTGGTGGACGTGGTTCGCGCCATGACCAGCGACCCGGAAAACCGTGTACCGCACCTGGCCTTCCAGCCGGATTCGCTGTCGGCACATCCGATCCTGCCGATCGAGGCTTGCGAAAGTGCCTACTACCTGCGCATCCAGGCCAAGGATCACCCGGGCGTATTGGCCCAGGTGGCGAGCATCCTGTCGGAGCGCGGTATCAACATCGAGTCGATCATGCAGAAGGAAGTCGAGGAACAGAACGGCCAGGTGCCGATGATCCTGCTGACCCATCGCGTGCTCGAGCAGCATATCAACGATGCCATCACCGCGCTGGAAGCCCTGCAGGGCGTGGTCGGCCCGGTGGTACGCATTCGTGTCGAACACTTGAGCTAACCGATTTGATCCAGAGGCCCCGTGTGTGCGGCGGCCTCTGTTCGAGAATGTTTTAGAGGAGCCAGTCATGCGTTATATCAGCACCCGCGGCCAGGCACCGGCCCTGAATTTCGAAGACGTTTTGCTGGCGGGCCTTGCCACTGACGGCGGCCTGTACGTGCCGGAAAACCTGCCACGTTTCACCCAGGAAGAAATCGCTTCGTGGGCCGGCCTGCCGTACCACGAACTGGCGTTCCGGGTGATGCGCCCGTTCGTTACCGGCAGCATTCCGGACGCGGATTTCAAGAAGATCCTGGAAGAGACGTACGGTGTGTTTTCCCACAACGCCATCGCGCCATTGCGTCAACTGAACGGCAACGAGTGGGTACTCGAGCTGTTCCACGGCCCGACCTTGGCGTTCAAGGACTTCGCCTTGCAATTGCTGGGTCGCCTGCTCGACTACGTGCTGGAGAAGCGCGGCGAGCGTGTGGTGATTATCGGCGCGACCTCCGGTGATACCGGCTCGGCGGCTATCGAGGGATGCAAGCACTGCGAAAACGTCGACATCTTCATCCTGCACCCGCACAAGCGCGTGTCGGAGGTGCAGCGTCGCCAGATGACCAGTATTTTGGGTGACAACATCCATAACATCGCCATCGAAGGCAATTTCGATGACTGCCAGGAAATGGTCAAGAACAGCTTCGCCGACCAGAGCTTCCTGAAAGGCACCCGCTTGGTGGCAGTGAACTCGATCAACTGGGCGCGCATCATGGCCCAGATCGTCTACTACTTCCACGCCTCCCTGCAGTTGGGCGGGCCGACGCGTTCGGTGTCGTTCTCGGTGCCGACCGGCAACTTCGGCGACATCTTCGCCGGTTACCTGGCGCGCAATATGGGCTTGCCGATCAACCAGTTGATCGTCGCCACCAATCGCAACGACATCCTGCACCGCTTCATGAGCGGCAACCAGTACGTCAAGGAAACCCTGCACGCCACCTTGTCGCCTTCCATGGACATCATGGTGTCGTCGAACTTCGAACGCCTGCTGTTCGACATGCACGGGCGCAACGGCGCAGCCATTGCCGGCTTGATGGACAACTTCAAAAGCGGTGGTGGTTTCAGCGTCGAGCAGGAGCGCTGGACCGAGACCCGCAAACTGTTCGACTCCCTGGCCGTGGACGATGCGCAGACCTGCGAAACCATCGCTGAAGTCTATGCCCAGACTGGCGAACTGCTTGACCCGCATACCGCCATCGGCGTGAAGGCCGCCCGTGAATGCCGTCGCAGCCTGGATATCCCGATGGTGATCCTCGGCACTGCTCACCCGGTAAAATTCCCGGAAGCGGTGGAGAAGGCCGGGGTGGGCAAGGCGTTGGAACTGCCGGCGCACCTGACTGACCTGTTCGAGCGTGAAGAGCGTTGCACGGTGTTGGCCAATGACCTGAAGGCTGTACAGGCGTTTGTCAGCCAGCATGGCAACCGCGGTAAGCCGCTGTAAGGCAAACCACGTAGGCAAAAACGCCGCTTTCCCTTCCCTGGGTCAGCGGCGTTTTTGTTTCTGGCGTCCTCGGACACCCCGAAAAACAGTCCCCCGTGCGTAAGCACTTAGGTGCGGCCGTTTTTTCGTTGTCATGTTGCAAGCGCATGCTGGTCCAAGTCACACCCTAACGGCCCCATAAAGACGAAAAAGCGAACTTTCCTACGTCACAACCAGTCACTTAGGATAGATGCAGCTCCCGTTGAAACGATTGTTCCCGAACTATTGAGTGGTGATCGAGATGGAAAGTATCAGCCTATTGCTCGAAGAAGCACTGAGCCCTTATCAGGTTACGTTGACCACCGCGGGTGTGCAGGACGAGTGCCTGGTCACTGTGAAGAACCCTGCCGGCGCCATCGTGGTGGAGCGTGAAGTCGATCGCGCACAATTGACCGATAAGCGCGTCCTGGTGGACGTGGTGGATTGCCTGCTGCGTGACCTGAAGATTGCTGAGGGGCGCCTGGAGCCGTCGGTGATCGCGGCCTTGCGCAACGCTGCCCAGACCCGCAGCACAGCCTGCGCATGAAGAATTGTTCATCTGTGGAAACTTCCCACAGCAAGTTCGGTCAGATTTTTTAACAGCAAGAGCAAACATTGTGCTCCGGTGTTTGTGGCTTGCTGTACTGGTCTTTGTAGGCCACGTTTAACCCCGAGTTGTCTCCCCACTGCTCGGGGTTTCTTTTTGCCTGAAATTTGTCAGGGCAGCGGCGAAACCTGGAAAAAGTGCGGGTTGTCCTTCAAATACCGCTCGCGCATGTGCGGGTCGAGCCATAGCGCATAGGCGTTCTGCACATTGGCCTGTGGCAGGCCTTCCAGTGCCTGATTGACCCGCGCGATGGCCCGGCGCCCCTCGACGGTGTCCGAACATCCGATGTAGATGCGTTGGTAAGGCGCAGCGCCTTTTATCGCAAGGAACATCAGGTCATCAGGGGCTATGCCCTGTCGTGTGGCCTGGTAGCGGATTTCCGTCCAGTAACCAAGCACGGCTTCCAACCGGCCCAGGCGTTGCATTTGCAGCAGGCTGCCCAGGGCGTCATTACCGTAATGCAGGGCGAGCTTGTGCGAATCGGTCTGCTTGAGGCGCTCGTCGATCGCCGGTCCGTAGCTGCGCTCAGCGATGGCCCCAAGGCGGGCGTCGGGGGTTTGCAGGAATGCCTGCAGGTCAAACTTCCCATCGACGATAAACGGTGCCATCGCTTCCCGCTGGCTGCGACGGATCATCACCCCATTGCTGAGTACCACGAATGCCTGTTCGGAAAAGGCCACGTACGCTGCTCGCTCCTGGGTCCACAGCACTGAGGGGTCGCAGGTCAATGATGGGTTGCGCAGCATCTGCATGCCGCGGGCACGATTCACGTGCAGCACCTGATGGTGATATTCCGGCAGCTGCGCTTCAAGCATCGGTATCAGGTGGTCCAGTGCCCCATGATCTTTTTGCGGTCCTTCGAAGATAGTCAGTGGTGGCAGGTCGCGCAGCAGCCAAGTCAGTGTGTCTTCGGCGCTGGCCGATAGGGGCCAACTGAGGGTTATCACGCTGGCCAGGCACGCGTACATGAACCTGCGCAGGGCGCGGCGAGTCATCAGATCGCGCCATCCTCACGCAGACGGGTAATGGCGGCGGCGTCGTAGCCCAGCTTATTGAGCACGGTGTTGTTGTGCTCGCCCAACTGCGGCCCGACCCATTCACAACTGCCCGGTGTGTCCGAGAGCTTGGGCACGATCCCCGGCATCTTGAAGTCCTTGCCGTCCGGCAGCTGTGCCTTGAGGAACATCTCGCGGGCCAGAAATTGTGGGTCGCCCAGCATGTCTTCAGCGCTGTAGATGCGACTGGCGGGCACCTCGGCTTGGTTCAGGACTTCTATCACTTGAGCCAGCGGCAGCGAATTGACCCAGCGATCAATCACGCCGTAGAGTTCATCACGACGGCTGTCGCGCCCATCGTTGCCGGCCAGTTGCGGATCGTTGGCCAAGTCCTCACGGCCAATGGCGGCCATGAAGCGTTTAAAGATCGCATCGCCATTGGCGCCGATCTGTACGTGCTTGCCATCGGCACTGGTATGGATCGAGGAGGGTGTGATGCCCGGCATGATGTTGCCGGTGCGCTCGCGGATGAACCCGAACACGTCGAACTCCGGAATCATGCTTTCCATCATCGCGAAAATGGCTTCATACAACGCCACGTCCACCACCTGCCCCAGGCCACCGTTGACCTCCCGATGACGCAACGCCATCAACGCGCCGATGACCGCCCACAACGCGGCAATCGAATCACCGATGGAAATCCCGGTACGCACCGGCGGACGATCTTCGAAGCCGGTGATGTAGCGCAAGCCGCCCATGGACTCACCCACCGCGCCGAAACCCGGCTGGTCCTTCATCGGCCCTGTCTGGCCGAAGCCGGACAGACGCACCATCACCAGTTTTGGGTTCAGTGCGTGCAGGGTTTCCCAATTGAGGCCGAGTTTCTCCAGGACGCCGGGGCGGAAGTTTTCGATCAGGATGTCGGCGTCCGCCAACAGCTGCTTGAGGATCGCCAGGCCGTCCGGATGCTTGAGGTTCAGCGTCAGTGACTGCTTGTTGCGCGCCTGCACAAACCACCACAACGAGGTGCCTTCATACAGCTTGCGCCATTTGCGCAGCGGGTCGCCGCCGTCCGGAGATTCGACCTTGATGACCTCTGCACCAAATTCGGCACAGATACGCGACGCAAACGGGCCGGCGATCAGGGTGCCCAATTCGATGACTTTCAGGCCGGCGAGTGGTTTGGCATTAAACGACATGAGGTTCCTTGTCTGCTCAGGACGGTGGTGTGATGCCTTTTAACATAGGCGAGCGGCGCACGGATAAGGATGATGCAGCGCAGTATTCGTTGAATGGCCCTCGCATCGGGTAGACTGGCAACCTTTCCCAGTCTACTAGAAGCCCGTTCATGGCCCAGCCGTCCACGACCTACAAATTCGAACTCAACCTCACCGACCTTGACCGTTCGGTGTACGAAAACGTCAAGCAGACCATTGCCCGCCACCCTTCGGAAACCGAAGAACGCATGACTGTACGCCTGCTGGCCTATGCCCTCTGGTACAACGAGCAGTTGACGTTTGGCCGCGGTCTGTCAGATGTAGACGAGCCGGCCCTGTGGGAAAAAAGTCTGGATGACCGTGTTCTGCACTGGATAGAAGTCGGCCAACCTGACGCCGACCGCCTGACCTGGTGTTCACGCCGTACCGAGCGCACCAGCCTTTTGGCCTATGGCAGCCTGCGTGTGTGGGAAGGCAAGGTGGTCCCGGTGGCGAACAACCTGAAGAACGTAAATATCGCGGCCGTGCCGCAGGACGTCCTCGAGACCCTGGCCAAGGACATGCCCCGCGTTATCAAGTGGGATGTGATGATCAGCGAAGGCACGATGTTCGTCACCGACGACCGTGGGCAGCACGAAGTGCAATTGCAATGGCTGGCCGGCGAGCGCGGTTGAAAACAAGCCAGCCAGTTCCTCATTTACCCAAAGAGATTTCCCAAGCGTCCCATGCGTATCGATCCTCGCCCGTTGCCTGCTGTCCTGCCGTTTCTCGGTGACTTGCCACCGTTGTTGACCCGTCTGTACGCCGCACGCGGGGTGCAGTCGCAAGCCGAGCTGGACAAGAGCCTGGCGCGGTTGATTCCCTACCAGCAGCTCAAGGGCATCGACGCGGCGGTAGACCTGTTGGTGACGGCCCTGGAGCAGCGCCAGCGCATCCTGATCGTCGGTGACTTCGATGCCGACGGCGCCACGGCCAGCACCGTGGGCACCCTGGGCCTGCGTCTGCTGGGGGCGGCCCATGTGGATTACCTGGTGCCGAACCGATTCGAGTATGGGTACGGTTTGACCCCGGAAATTGTCCAAGTGGCGCTGCAGCGTCAGCCGCAGTTGCTGATTACCGTGGACAACGGCATTTCCAGCGTCGAAGGCGTGGCGGCGGCGAAGGCGGCGGGTTTGAAGGTGCTGGTCACTGACCACCACTTGCCCGGGGATGAGTTGCCGGCGGCGGATGCCATCGTCAACCCGAACCAGCCGGGCTGCGAGTTTCCCAGCAAGGCGCTGGCCGGCGTAGGGGTGATCTTTTACGTATTGATGGCCCTGCGCGCCCGTTTGCGCAGCCTGGGCTGGTACGACAGCCAGCCGCAACCGAATATCGGTGAATTGCTCGACCTCGTGGCCTTGGGCAGTGTCGCCGACGTGGTGCCGTTGGATGCCAATAATCGCATCCTGGTGCATCAGGGGCTGGAGCGTATCCGTGCCGGTCGCGCCCGGCCGGGGATCAAGGCGATCCTCGAAGTCGCCAAGCGTGATCACGCGCGCATTACGTCCACCGACCTCGGTTTTATCCTGGGGCCACGGCTCAACGCTGCCGGGCGCCTGGATGACATGAGCCTGGGCATTGAGTGCCTGCTCACGAGCGACTTTGCCGCGGCACGGGAAATGGCTGCGCAACTTGATGGCATGAACCAGGACCGCAAATCCATTGAGCAAGGCATGCAGCGCGAGGCGCTGGCTCAGCTCAAGGACTTGCCGGTGGAGTCGATGCCTTATGGCTTGTGTCTGTTCGACCCGGAGTGGCACCAGGGTGTCATCGGCATTCTGGCGTCACGCATGAAAGAACGCTATTTCCGCCCGACCATCGCTTTTGCCGATGCCGGTGATGGGCTGCTCAAGGGCTCTGGGCGCTCCGTACAGGGTTTTCATATCCGTGATGCGCTGGCCGTCGTGGCGAGCCAGCATCCCAACCTGATCACCAAATACGGCGGCCACGCGATGGCGGCTGGCCTGACGTTGCCCGAGGCGAATTTCCCACTGTTTGCCCAAGCGTTTGATGCTGAAGTACGTCGGCAACTGCGTGAGGAAGACCTTACGGGGCGCCTGCTGTCTGACGGCACGCTGGCGGTGGAAGAATTTCATCTGGAGCTGGCACGCGCACTGCGACATGCCGGGCCTTGGGGGCAACACTTCCCGGAGCCGTTGTTTCACGGGGTGTTCCAGTTGGTGGAGCAGCGCGTGGTCGGTGAGCGGCACCTGAAAGTAGTGCTCAAGAGCGAATGCGGGTCGGTGAAGCTTGATGGCATTGCGTTTGGTGTGGACCGAGAGGTCTGGCCGAACCCGAGCGTGCGTTGGGTTGAGTTGGCCTACAAGCTGGATGTGAACGAGTTTCGAGGCAATGAAACAGTGCAGTTGATGATTGCGCACATAGAACCGCGCTAGATCTGAGCAACACCCCCAAAACAACAGTGGGAGGGGGCTTGCTCCCGATTACGGTGTGTCAGTCAACGATGATGTGACTGACTTGCCGCTATCGGGAGCAAGCCCCCTCCCACAGTTTGTTGGGTGTAAAGGAATTACTCGGTTTTGTCCTTGGCCTGGTGCTTCACGATGATATCCACCAGGCGCTTGGCCAGTGCCGGGTAGTTCTCATCAAAGTGATGCCCGCCTGGCAGCTTCACGGCTTCGCCCACGGCAGTCTTGTCGGTGCAGCCGCTCTCGTCGACTTCTTCGGCGCCGTAGATGCACACCACTTTGTCAGCCGGCAGCTTGGCCATTTCCGGGCCGGTAGCGGCTTCTTTGCCCGCGTTGCCCAGCCAGCCTTCCACTTCGATTTCAAAGCTGCCGGTACGCGCGAAGGCCAGCAGGATGATCGCGTCAACCCGTTGCTGTTCGTTTTCCGGCATGCGGTTGTAGATGGCAGGCAGCACATCGGCACCGAACGAGTAGCCGGTCAGTACGAAGCGCTTGGTGCCCCACTTCTGCCGGTAGTGTTGCATCAGTTCGGTGAGGTCCTTGGCGCTTTGCTCAGGGGTCTTGTGCTGCCAGTAGTAGCGCAGGGTGTCGATACCGACGACCGGGTAGCCGATCTTGGCCATTTCACCGGCTACGTCGCGGTCCAGGTCGCGCCAGCCGCCATCACCGGAGAGGAACAGGGTGACGGTGTCCTTGGCTTGGCCGGCCGGCACTTCAACCACGGGAATCGCCAGGCCGCCGTTGTCCGAACCCACCAGTTGCTTGCGCAGTTCGTTGTTCAGCACTTGTGGGTAGTGAATGTCGTAGTCGCTGATGCTGGTGGTCGCGCGCGGGGTATCACGTACGAAACTGGCGCTCTCGTCGTCGGGGTTGTCGTTCCAGGCCACCAGCCAGTTGCCATGGGCGGCGGTTTTCGGCAGCGGGTCCTTGCAACCTTCCTGCACTAAAGCGAAACCGACGGAGATAGCGTTGGCCTTGTCATCGTTCTGTGTGGCGAGCCAGCGCCATGCCAGTGCCGCACCCGGGCCGATACCGCTGACCAGGGTCGCCGGGCCTTTAAGCTGGCCCAGAGCGCTTTGCAGCGCTTGTTCCTGCAACGTGCAGTCACCCTTTGGCAGGATGACCTGAACGATTTGTGCCTTGCCGCCCTGGCTCAGGGCAATCAGCTGGCTGTCGCTCAGGACTTCATCGGCCAGCACGGCTACCGCCACGCGGGCTTTCGGTGTGCCGTTGGGGGTTACGCGGGTCATCACCGAACCATCGGCCTGAGGCAATTGTTCCAGGATCGGTTGCGGGGCAGGGCGGTTCCAGTACCAATAGCCACCGCCTGCAATCAGGACGAGCAGCACTACGATGGCCAATACATACCGCCAGGAGCGTCGAATCATCAGCGTTTCACCAATCCAGTCAAGCCGCCTGCAATCAGGGCGGCGGTATCGGCCAGTGCCACCAGCGGATCAAGTCCTGCGGGCACGGCCATGTAACGGGGTTCCCAGTCGGGCTGGAACTTGTCTTTGAAGCGGCGCAAACCTTGGAAGTTATACAGTTGCTCGCCACGACGGAACACCATCGAACCCAGACGCTGGGTCAGTGGGGCACCGCGGCGTGGCTGCAAGCCTGACAAGGGCACCATGCCGAGGCTGAAGCGGGCGTAGTCATGGTTCTTATAGTGTTGAATCAGGCCAACCATCATGAATTCCATGGTCAGCTTGGGCGCGTCGGGGTGGGCGCGCATCAGGTCGAGGCTGGCCAGGTCGTGGTTGTAAGTCTCGAGCAGGTTGGCGAAGGCCACCGGGCGCCCTTCGAAGCGGACGATCGCAATTCTGAAGTGCTTGAGGTAGTCGTCGCTGAAGCGTCCCAGGGAGAAGCCTTTTTCCCGTACGTTCTTGCCGGTCAGCCAGGCATCGGAGATGACTTTGAGTTCATCCATCGGGGCCTGGCCCTGATCGAAGATCTCCAGGGACAGACCATCCCGGGTGCCACGGTTCCAGGTGTAGCGCAGGTCCTTCATCTCTTTGCCCTTGGCTTCCAGGTCAAAGCGTTTCAGGTCGACGCGGGCCTCTTCGCCCAGCTTGATCGCGGTGAGGCCGATATCCATGTAGTACGGCAGGTTCTCGGCACGTACCTGATAGAACACTGGGCGGGCATGATGGATGTCGCACAGGTCGCGGAACTGCCAGATCATTTCGGCACGCGGCTGGGTCGGCCCGATCGGGTCATACAAGGCCACCAGGCTGCGCCCGCGACGGGCGTACATCAGGAAGGCTTCGTCGTTGGGGTGGAACAGCAACGCCTTGTCGCCGGTCAGTGCCAGGCCGCCATCGGGCTGGGAGGAGGCCATCAGGATCCTGGTGGCGCGTTCCAGTTCATCCGGTGTCGGCAAGTGAATGACCGGGCGTGCGGTACGCAGCAACCAGGTCAGCGAGACGATCACCAGCAGCACCGCCGCGCCCAGCAGCGAGCGCAGGCCGCGTGGGGCGTTGGCATCCAGGGTGAATTGCCACCACAACTGGTGGCTGTAAGGTACGTCTTGATAGGCGAACAGCAGCAGCCAGATCGAGGCCCCCAGCACGCACACGCTGGCCACCAGGTACAACGGCGAGAACGGCAGTTCGGTCAAGCGGCTGGCGCGGTAGAACGAACGACGGAAGATCGCCAGCAGCACGGCGGTCATGATCATCAGGCTGGCTTCTTCCCAGTCGAAGCCTTTGAGCAGGGAGAGCAGGGCGCCGGTCAACAGCAGCACCATGGTCAGCATCCAGGCGGCGGACAAGCGTCGACGCAAGCCCTGGGCGAGCAGCAGGCACAGTACGCCGATCAGGCTGGCACCAAAGTGCGAGGCGTCAATCAGGCGGTGGGGAATCAGGAAACCGATGTTTTCCAGGCGTGAGTCGATTTCCGGGGTTGCGCCGGAAAACAGCAGGACCACGCCGGACAAAAAAACCAGTACGGCCAGTACGGGCGCCGCGAGACCGGATGCCACCCGCAGGCTCTGCTGGGTCTGGAACAGGCGTTGGGCTTCGTTGACCAGCAGGAAGATACAGGCGATCAACAGCGGCAGTACCACGTAGATCATGCGGTACAAGAGCAAGGCTGCCGCCAGCGGTGCCGCGCCGAGTTTGTCGGCGAACGCGGCCAGCAGAATGGCTTCGAACACGCCGACACCGCCCGGTACATGGCTGAGCACGCCTGCGGCCAGGGCCAGCAGGTACACCAGCAGGAACGGGCCAAACGGCGGGGCTTCTGGCAACAGCATATAAAGGACGGTCGCGGCAGCGGCGACGTCCAATGCGGTAATGATCAATTGCAGGAAGGTCAGGCGACGGCCTGGCAGGCGCAAAGTACGACGCCCGGCCTTGACCAGCAGATTGTCCGGGTAAGGCTGTTCGGGCAGGCGGCGGCGATAAATGCCGATGCACAGCACCGCCGACAGCACCAGCACCGCGCCGGCAATACCGCCCAGCAAGCTTTGCGGCAAATGCAGGTAGGTGGACGCCGCCGGCAGGTTGCTCAGCGTGGCCAATGCGGCCAGCGGCGGCAAGGCGGTGCCCAGGGCCAGGCTGGCGAACACGGTCATGTGGGCGACTTCAGAGGCCCCGATACCGTGGCGGGCATATAAACGATAGCGCACCGAACCGCCCGAGAGCATCGACAGGCCAATGGCATTGCCGATCGCAAAGGCAGTGAAACCGCCCATGGCCAGGGTTTTGGCGGGCAGTGTCACGCCGGCATAGCGTGCGCCGGAAAATTCATAGCCCAATAGAATGATAAAGCCGGCGACCGCTGCGGCAAACGCACCCAGCAGCGCCGGCTTGGGCACTTCCAGGATCGAGTCGTGGAGGGCGTACAGGTCCAGTTCCAGCAACAGGTGTCGGCAGGCGATCAGGGCGATTGCGAACAGCAACAGGGTGACGGCCAGCCCGATGGGTTGGCGGTACTTGCTCAACAGATCTATCCAGCGCAAGCGGGTGGGTGGGATCGGTTGTTCTGCTGTGACGGTGTCTTGTGGTTCAGACGAGTTGGCGCGCATCAATCACCTCGTGGATCGTGCGCGACAGGATGGAGGTATCGAGCCAAGTTACCAATCCCTATGGACAAAATAATTACAAATATTAACGCGTATCGCCGGGAGCGGCGACTGCGGCCATTGGTCGTAGAGGGTCTTGCTTGAGTACTGAGCATAGCTTGCAATGACATGGACTCTGCAAACCGTGTACGGTTTCATGAAAGATGCCATGCCATTGTTTCAGAAGAACTTTTTTACAGGATACAAAAAAGGCCACTCTTTCGAGTGGCCTTTCTTGATATTTGGTTGCGGGAGCCGGATTTGAACCGACGACCTTCGGGTTATGAGCCCGACGAGCTACCAGGCTGCTCCATCCCGCGTCTGTGGGCGGCATTCTACAGTCCAGCGACGAGGTGTCAACCGTTAATGGGCTAATGAGTCAAATAAGTGTGAATCAGCCGCTCGGGCTGGCCTAAGCCCGCGATTGAAAACGCTTTGTAGTGAGCGGGCTTGCCCCGCGCTGGGTGGCGTAGCCGCCCCAACAAGGACGCCGCGCGATTTCAGAAAGACCGAGGTGGCTGGGTTTAGGGCGGCTGCGCCACCCAGCGCGGGGCAAGCCCGCTCACTACTACAGAGTTATGCCGCAGCACGTAGTGGCTTAACAAGGAAAAATCAGCACGCACAAAAAAGGCCACTCTTTCGAGTAGCCTTTTTTGATGTTTGGTTGCGGGAGCCGGATTTGAACCGACGACCTTCGGGTTATGAGCCCGACGAGCTACCAGACTGCTCCATCCCGCGTCTGTGGGTCGGCATTCTACAGAGGAATGTCACCGTGTCAACCCGTGATTCTAAAAAAAGCGCTTGTGGTTCAATCGGTTAGCTCTGAAAAGTCAGCTCTGGATGGGCGCGGGGCCAGTCTGGCCGAGGCTTTCAGCTCTATTGGGGCGCTGGATTCGATTGAGAAAATAAATTCCTTTGGGCGATTTCCTACCGCTCAAACGGAAGTTTCAAACTACTGGTGCTATATACAGTAACGAATGCGATACTGGCCACCCGTTGGGCCACACCCCCATTTATATGACGCAGCGCAAAATCATCCACATCGACTGTGATTGCTTCTACGCCGCCATTGAGATGCGTGACGACCCGAGCCTGGCACAAAAGCCCCTGGCCGTGGGTGGCTCCGCCGATCGCCGGGGCGTGATCGCTACCTGTAACTATGAAGCTCGGGCGTACGGGGTGCGTTCCGCGATGTCGTCACGCCACGCCCTGAAATTGTGCCCCGACCTGACCATCGTCAAGCCGCGTATGGATGCCTATAAGGAAGCGTCGAAGGAAATCCAGGCGATCTTTCGTGACTACACCGACCTGATCGAACCGCTGTCGCTGGACGAAGCCTACCTGGACGTCTCCGATAGCCAGCATTTTGGCGGCAGCGCCACACGTATAGCCCAGGACATTCGTCGCCGCGTCTCCAACCAATTGCACATCACGGTGTCGGCCGGCGTAGCGCCGAACAAGTTTCTGGCGAAGATCGCCAGCGATTGGAAGAAGCCCAACGGTCTGTTTGTGATCACCCCAGACCAGGTCGAAGACTTTGTTTCCCAGTTGCGGGTAAACAAGTTGCATGGTGTGGGCAAGGTGACGGCCGACAAATTGGCGCGCCTGGGCATTGAGGACTGCCTGCAACTACGTGAGTGGAACAAGCTGGCGCTGGTGCGCGAATTCGGCAGTTTTGGTGAGCGGCTTTGGAGCCTTGCGCGTGGGATCGATGACCGCGTGGTACACAACGACAGCCGTCGGCAATCCATCAGTGTGGAAAATACCTACGATGTGGACCTGCCGGATCTCTCAAGTTGTCTGGCAAAACTCCCTGAGCTGATGGAAACCCTGGCCGGGCGCATGGCGCGCATCGACAGCAGCTACCGTGCGGGCAAGCCGTTCGTTAAGGTGAAATTTCATGACTTTACCCAGACGACCTTGGAGCAGGCGGGGGCAGGGCGGGATTTGGAGAGTTATCAACAGCTGCTGACGCAGGCGTTCAATCGGGGTGGGAAACCGGTGCGCTTGCTCGGTATAGGTGTGCGCTTACTGGACTTGAGTGGTGGCAACGAGCAATTAGAGTTCTCCTGGTAAACACCGGGAGCAACATGTGGAAGGGGGCTTGCTCCCGATTGCGGTCTATCAGTTAGCTTATGCATAGCTGACACACTGCTATCGGGAGCAAGCCCCCTCCCACATTTGGATCTACATTGGCCCAGGAATATCAGCGAGTCCCAGGATCTGCGACAAGTCGCCCCGCATCCTTGGTCAGTGCCTGCAGGAATTCCTGCTGCAATTCAGGATCATTGCGGGTCAGCTCGATCAGGCTTTGCTCCAGCTCACTGGCTTCTTCTTCCAGGCCCAGTTCTGACAGACGCTTGACGCGATGCACCCACTGGTTGACTTCGTCGTCTTCAAGGTCGTCGTAGATCAGGCCATGGGCTTCGAGCAACTTGCTGCGCAGAGTGCTGCTGATCGCCAAGGTGGAGTCTGAGTGCACGTCGTCCTGGCCATCTTCGACGCTGATTTTCAGGGTGCTGATCCGGTTCAGGTCTTGCTCGGCAAACGGACTGTCCAACAGGTTCAGGCGCAAGACGCCGTTGCGGTCGGTGGTCAGTTCGTGGGTTTGCTTGCCGGCGGTGACTTGTACCGGGCGTTCGCTCCAAGGCAGGCTCGAATACTCCAGGCGCTTGTCGCGCTGGACTTCATCGATACCCGCCAGGTTCTGTTGCGCACGGCCATGGGATTGCACGTTCATGAACGGGTTGATGCCGTCCACGCCGTAGCTCAGCCAGTCACGGGTCATGCTGGTGGGCAGGTTGCCGAGGGCGAAGATGTTCGCCACGTTGGCTCCCGCGCCCGCCACCAGGGCTACCGCGCCCAAAGGCATCTCGTAGACCTTGCGCCAGGGTTGATAGGGGGTATAGCGATCGTAACGGCGGGTCACTTCGAATTCGGTGACCTCAAAGGTCTTTTGCTCGTGAATCCGAACCCGGCGTTGCGGCAGTTCCAGCACTTTGGGCTCGCCTACATCGATCTGCAGGCTGTGGTCGAGCAACTTGCGCTCGATCCGCTCCTCGTGCTCACTGCGCTGCGACATATGGTTGGCACAGCCGCTGACCAGCAGGGCGCCGCACAAGGCGGCGCCCCCCAGGGCTCTGGTGTTTCGCTTGAACATGACTTCTCTTGATCTGGTTTTCAGCGACGAATACGCGCCTGAAGGAAAGACAGCACGTCAGCCACCGGCAACGGTTGGGCTTCGGCTTCGGTCCGGCTCTTGTATTCCAGATTGCCATCAGCCAGGCCGCGGTCACTGACCACGATCCGGTGTGGGATGCCAATCAGCTCCATGTCGGCGAACTTGATGCCCGGGCTGGTCTTCTTGTCCCGGTCATCCAGCAGCACTTCGAAGCCGGCCGCCGTCAGTTCGGCGTACAGCTTGTCGGTGGCTTCGCGTACTTGCTCGGTTTCATAACGCAGCGGCACCAGGGCGATCTGGAACGGCGCAAGGGCGTCACTCCAGATGATGCCTTTCTCGTCGTTGTTCTGCTCGATGGCAGCGGCCACCACGCGCGACACGCCAATGCCGTAGCAGCCCATTTCCAGGGTGATCGGCTTACCGTTCTCGCCCAGTACTTCGCACTTCATCGCCTTGCTGTACTTGTTGCCCAGCTGGAAGATGTGCCCGACTTCGATGCCGCGCTTGATTTCCAGGGAGCCCTTGCCGTCCGGGCTTGGGTCGCCGGCAACAACGTTGCGCAGGTCAGCCACGGTCGGAACCGGCAGGTCACGTTCCCAGTTCACGCCAAAGTAGTGCTTGTCGTCGATGTTCGCGCCAATACCGAAGTCGCTCATCAGCTCGACCGAGCGGTCGATGATGATCGGCAGCGGCAGGTTCAGCGGGCCGAGGGAGCCGGCGCCGGCGCCAATCGCGTCGCGCAGTTCGGCATCGGTGGCCATGACCAGTGGGCTGGCGACGCCAGGTTGCTGGGCCGCCTTGATTTCGTTGAGTTCGTGGTCGCCACGGATCACCAGCGCAATCAGCTTGCCTTCTTCTTCGGCGCGCACGATCAGGGTCTTGATGGTCTTTTCAATCGGCAGATTGAATTTTTCCACCAGCGCCGCGATGGTCTTGGTGTCCGGGGTGTCCACCAGGCGCAGTTCTTCAGTCGGTGCCGGGCGCGAGGTTTCGCGTGGCACGGCTTCGGCTTTCTCGATGTTTGCCGCGTAGTCCGAACCGTTGCTGAATACGATATCGTCTTCGCCGGACTCGGCCAGCACATGGAACTCATGGGAGCCGGCACCGCCGATGGAGCCGTTATCGGCTTCAACCGGGCGGAATTTCAGGCCCAGACGCGTGAACACGTTGCAGTAAGCGGTGTGCATGCGGTCGTAAGTGACCTGCAGGGACGCCTGGTCGGCGTGGAACGAATAGGCGTCTTTCATGATGAATTCGCGGCCGCGCATCAAACCGAAGCGTGGGCGGATTTCGTCACGGAATTTGGTCTGGATCTGATACAGGTTCAGCGGCAGCTGCTTGTAGCTGCTCAACTCGTTGCGCATCAGGTCGGTGATCACTTCTTCGTGGGTCGGGCCGGCGCAGAAGTCGCGACCATGGCGATCCTTGAAGCGCAGCAACTCAGGGCCATACTCTTCCCAGCGCCCGGATTCCTGCCACAGCTCAGCCGGTTGGGTGCTCGGCATCAACACTTCCAGAGACCCGGCGGCGTTCATTTCTTCACGAACGATGGCTTCGACCTTGCGCATCACCTTCAAGCCCATGGGCAGCCAGGTGTACAGGCCGGAGGCCAGTTTGCGGATCATGCCGGCGCGCAGCATCAACTGATGGCTGATCACAACCGCGTCGGAAGGCGTTTCTTTCTGTGTGGCGAGCAAATATTGACTGGTACGCATGGTAGGCCGTTGTCGGTTGCTTGGACTTGAAATGACTTGGGATTGTACGGGCGTGAGCCGCCGCCGTACAGGTATCAGAATAAAGGGCTGTCTGTAGTGAGGGAGCTTGCTCCCGTTCGACTGCGCAGCAGTCGCCCGCTTTTTTTTTGAGGGCGCTGCGCACCCCACCGGGGGCAAGCGCCCTCGCCACGGAGTGCTTGTCAGTCTTCTACAGGAGGACTCAACCGCGCCCGTCGACTTTCCTGAAACCAGTGCAACGCAATCAGGAACAACGTCGGTACGCCCAGCAGGCAGGTGATGATAAAGAAGTTGTGATAACCGAACTTCTCCACCATCACGCCGGAGTACCCGCCAATCAGGCGCGGCAGCAACAGCATGATCGAACTGAGCAGCGCATATTGGGTGGCGGAGAACTTGAGGTTGGTCAGGCTCGACAGATAGGCGACAAACGCCGAAGTGGCCAGGCCCGAGCTGAAGTTATCCAGGGAAATGGTGAAGATCAGCATCTGCAGGTCCGGGCCCATATCGGCCAGCATCACGAACAGCAGGTTGGTCGCGGCCGAGGCCGCGCCGCCGATAAACAGGATCGGCAAGATACCGAAACGCACAATCAGCAGGCCGCCCATGCCTGCGCCGAGCAGGGTCATGATCAGGCCGAAGATCTTGCTGACCCCGGCAATCTGGTCCTTGGTAAAGCCCTGGTCGATATAGAACACGTTGGCCATCACGCCCATCACGGTGTCGGACATGCGATAGGTCGCGATCAGCCCGAGCAGCAGCAACGCCTGCCAACGGTAGCGCAGGATAAAGTCGTTGACCGGTGTCAGCACCGGCGCCAGGCCGCGGCGGCCCATGGTCGACAGGCACAGGGTGGTGAGCAGGATATAGAGGATGGCACGCAGGAAGGCGCGATCTTCCATCAACAGCTCCCACAGGGTGACGCCGTGGAACAGCACACTGGCGAAATCGGTGTTGTACAGCTGGGTGAACATCGCCGGGACCGACACCAGCAGCACGATCAAGACGAATACCGAGACCAGTTGGTGCGAGAAGCTGTAGCGGCCGGCCTGCAGTTGGGTACGCAGCGGCACATCGGGTTCGCGCATGAACAAGGTGGTCAGGAGTGCCGGGATCATCAGCACGCCGAACATGACATAGGTGCCGGTCCAGGCCGAATGCTTATAGTTGAAGCCGGTAGAGCCGAAACCTTCGGCAAAGAACAGCGCGCCGGCTGTGGCCAGCAAGGCTGCAATGCGATAGCCGGACATGTAGCTGGCGGCCAGGGCGGCCTGGCGGCTGTCGTCGGCGATTTCCAGGCGATAGGCGTCTACGGCGATGTCCTGGGTGGCCGAGGCGAAGGCCACGATCACCGCAATGGCGATCAACCAGGACAAGTGTTTTTGCGGGTCGCAGAACCCCATGCCGATCAATCCGAGGATCACCAGCGACTGGGCAAGCACCAACCATGAGCGGCGTCGCCCCAGTTTTCCGAGGAGCGGCAGGCGCCATTGGTCGAGCAGCGGTGACCAGACCCATTTAAAGGCATAGGCCAAGCCGATCAGGCTCGCATAACCGATGGTCTCGCGGGCCACACCGGCCTCGCGCAGCCATACGGAAAGCGTCGAGAACACCAACATGTAAGGCAAGCCGGCGGCGAAGCCGAGCAACAACAGCACCAACGTCGAAGGGCTGGCATAGGCGGCGAGCGCGGCGCGCCAGGTTTTACGGGGCATGGGCTGGAATCTGCCTCAGATTTGCGGAAACAAAGCGCGCACTCTAACCGCTGTGCTCTACCGGGCGCCAGCCATGACGCTGAATATCAACGCGATTGTTCAGGATGCTGACACCTTCGCTGCGTAAACGCGCACGTTGTTCGTCGCCTGAAGCACTGCCCACCGGCAGACTTATCCGACCACCGGCGCCCAGCACGCGATGCCAGGGCAGTCGAGTGTCTTCGGGCAGTTGGCTGAGGGTACGTCCCACCCAGCGTGCTGCCCGACCCAGGCCGGCCAGGCGCGCCAATTCGCCGTAACTCACGACACAACCTTGCGGGACTTGCGCCAGCGTCAGGTACAGCGCGGTACGGCGCATCTCGGCGGGGCTTTGCGGCGTATCGGCAGGTGGATTCACTGTGGATATATCCGTTGAGATCTTCGCGTATTTGTAAGAAACGTCTGTAAACATGGCGATGAGAATTGAACTCAATATAAATCCTTGAGTCAGTCGTAGCTATCTAACACGATAGCGCCCTTTTTTCGCCAACCTTGAGCCCCGAATCTGCTTATGTTGTCCAGAACCCTGCTGTGCCTTGCTGTTTTAAGCGCCTCCACCCCTTTGCTCGCCGACACCGTGTGGTTGAAGAACGGCGACCGGCTGACCGGCAAGATCAAAGTCTTTGACGGCGGCAAATTGCTGATTCAGACAGACTACGCCGGCTCGATCCCGGTGGACTGGAAGCAGGTGAAAACCCTGGAGAGCGATCAGGAATTGCTGGTCAAGCAGGACGCCTATACCGGTGAGAAAGCCAAGTCGCTGAAGGCCGCAGACGATGGAAAGGTGGTCCTGGCCAACGGTGAAGCGCCCAAGACCGTGGACCTGGCGAGCATCCAGCAGATCATCAAGCCCAAGCCGGTGATCGAGGACCTGGTGTGGAAGGGTAATGTCGACCTGGCGCTGGACTACAAGCGTGCCGACAAAGACACCAACGATTACGACATCGACTTCAAGACCACCGCCCGTCACGGCCAGTGGCGCCATACCGGGAAGGGTGAGTACAACCGTGAGTTCCAGGACGACGTCACCACCACCGACAACTGGGCCCTGGAATATGACCTGGACCGCTTCATCACCGAACATTGGTTCTGGCAGGGCCGCCTGACCTACAAGCGCGACAAGGTGGAAGACCTGGCGCGGCAACGCACCGTGGGTACCGGCCCCGGCTACCAGTTCTGGGATGATGAGCTGGGCGCATTCTCCCTCGGCTCCCTGGTCAACCGCACCGATTACGAATATGCCGACGGCGGCAAGGACAACTTCTACTCCCTGGCCATGAAGTGGAACTACAACCGCTACCTGGTGGGCAAGACCGTTGAGTTCTTCACCAGCGGTGAATTGGGCAAGCCGCTGGCCGGGCCGTCCGAATACTCCGTGGATGCGCAAATGGGCCTGCGCTACAAAGTCACCGAGTGGGCTTCGCTCAATCTCAAGGCCGAGCGCGACATTATCAGTGGCGATTCGGAAAGCAGTTTGAGCAAGACGCGCTACACCGCGGGCTTTGGCGTGGCCTGGTAACCCACACGGCAAAAGCTGCCGGGGCGGCGCTGGCAACCTGCGCGGATATTGATTACCTTGTGTTGAGATCCATTCCCATGTGCCATGGGCGACCGAATACCCGAGGAGTCATACGTTGAGCGCGCACGTTGCCAAGAACGCCCGAGAGCTGTTGCTCAAGGAATACCGTGGGGCTCTCTCCACACTGTCCAAAGCCATGCCCGGCTTCCCTTTCGGTTCGGTCGTGCCTTATTGCCTGGACGAGCAGGGCCGCCCGCTGATCCTGATCAGCCGCATCGCCCAGCACACCCATAACCTGCACAAGGACCCGAAATGCTCGCTGCTGGTGGGTGAGCGCGAGGCCGATGACGTGCAGGCCGTCGGGCGCCTGACCTACCTGGCCGAAGCCGAGCAACTGGACGATCAGGCGGCGATCGACGCGGCGGCCGAGCGTTATTACCGCTACTTCCCCGAATCGGCCAACTACCACAAGGCCCATGATTTTGATTTCTGGGTACTCAAGCCGGTACGCCACCGTTATATCGGTGGTTTTGGCGCGATTCACTGGGTCGACCAGTTGACCCTGGCCAACCCCTTCGCGGGCAAGGCTGAGCGCAGCATGATCGAGCACATGAACAGCGATCACACCAAAGCGATTGCCCATTACGTCGACCTGGCCGGTTTGCCGACGTCCGAGCCTGCGCAATTGGTCGGTATCGACAGTGAAGGCATGCACCTGCGCATCGGCCAAACGTTGCATTGGTTGCCGTTTGCCGAGCCTTGTAATACTCCGACACAAGTGCGCGAGGCCTTGGTTTCATTGGCTCACGCCGAGGTCTGGCCGAAAAAAGCAGCGGCCGGCGCTTGAATTCACGAAATGGCGACGTCATCTAAGGTGGACTAGCAAGGCATTCTTGCGTTGAGGAACCATTTGATGCGCCCTTTTTTATTGCTCTTTCTGCTGTTCCCGGTGCTGGAGCTGTTCGTATTCGTTCAAGTCAGCAGCGCAATCGGGTTTTTCCCGGCGTTGTTGCTGATTATTGCCGGCTCGATGCTCGGCGTCCTGGTACTGCGCGTCGCGGGTCTGGCTACGGCCCTGCGTGCCCGTGAAAGCCTGAATCGCGGCGAGTTGCCGGCCCAGACCATGCTCGAAGGCTTGATGATGGCCCTGGCCGGTGGTCTGTTGATCCTGCCGGGCTTTGTCAGCGACGTGGTCGGCCTGGTCATGCTGCTGCCGTTCACCCGCAAGCTGCTGGCCGGCAAGATGCGCCAGCGCGCCGAAGAGGCTGCGATTCGCCAGCGTGCCTTCGCCGATGACCTGCAACCCCGTGGCGGTCCGGCTCCGCGCCAGCCCCTGGGGCGTGAAGGTGACGTGATCGAAGGCGAGTTCGAACACCGCGACTCCAAATAAGCGCTTTATCGGCACGGCACCTTCGGGTGCCGTGTTGCTTTTACCCGACCGTAGACACAAAAAATTTCATTCATGGCCCCTTGTAATAAGCCCAGGCGCCCTTATGTAACGGTCACCGCAAGGTTTCTGGTGGCGACACCAGACAGACTTCAGCGGTTTGCTTTGCGAACCGCGACCGGCCCCGCCGGAATTTAACCCGCCGGAATTGATACCGGCCGATGAAAAACACAATTAGGAGAGATCGACAATGAAGCTTCGTCCTCTGCACGACCGCGTCGTAATCCGTCGCAGCGAAGAAGAAAAGAAAACCGCTGGCGGTATCGTTCTGCCAGGTTCGGCTGCTGAAAAAGCCAACCACGGTGTGATCGTCGCTGCGGGCCCAGGCAAGACTCTGGAAAACGGTGAAGTACGTGCGCTGGCCGTTAAAGTCGGTGACAAGGTTGTTTTCGGCCCTTACTCCGGTAGCAACACTGTGAAAGTTGACGGCGAAGACCTCCTGGTAATGGCTGAGAACGAGATTCTCGCCGTACTGGAAGGCTGATTTCCCCGCTCATTTTTCCGTTACTCCAAAGAATTTAAGGAATATCGATCATGGCTGCTAAAGAAGTTAAATTCGGCGATTCCGCCCGCAAGAAAATGCTCACCGGTGTCAACGTCCTGGCTGACGCGGTAAAAGCGACCCTGGGCCCGAAAGGCCGTAACGTGATCATCGAGAAGAGCTTCGGCGCTCCGACCATCACCAAGGACGGCGTTTCCGTCGCCAAAGAAATCGAACTGGAAGACCGTTTCGAAAACATGGGCGCGCAGCTGGTCAAAGACGTTGCCTCCCGTGCCAACGATGACGCAGGCGACGGCACCACCACCGCCACCGTTCTGGCTCAGTCGATCGTCAACGAAGGCCTGAAAGCCGTCGCTGCCGGCATGAACCCGATGGACCTGAAGCGCGGTATCGACAAGGCGACCATCGCCATCGTCAAAGAGCTGAAGAACCTGTCCAAGCCTTGCGCGGACTCCAAGGCTATCGCTCAGGTAGGTACCATCTCCGCCAACTCCGACAGCTCCATCGGCGACATCATTGCCGAAGCCATGGAAAAAGTCGGTAAAGAAGGCGTGATCACCGTTGAAGAAGGCACCGGCCTGGAAAACGAACTGTCGGTTGTAGAAGGCATGCAGTTCGACCGTGGCTACCTGTCCCCTTACTTCGTCAACAAGCCGGACACCATGGTTGCCGAGCTGGACAGCCCGCTGATCCTGCTGGTCGACAAGAAGATCTCCAACATCCGCGAAATGCTGCCAGTGCTGGAAGCCGTTGCCAAAGCCGGTCGCCCACTGCTGATCATTTCCGAAGACGTTGAAGGCGAAGCCCTGGCGACGCTGGTTGTGAACAACATGCGTGGCATCGTCAAAGTCGCAGCCGTCAAGGCACCGGGCTTCGGCGACCGTCGCAAGGCCATGCTGCAGGACATCGCCGTCCTGACCGGCGGTACCGTTATCTCCGAAGAGATCGGCCTGAGCCTGGAAAGCGCCACCCTGGAAAACCTGGGTAGCGCCAAGCGCGTGACCATCTCCAAGGAAAACACCATCATCGTTGACGGTGCTGGCGTTGACGGCGACATCGAGTCCCGTATCGCTCAGATCCGTGCCCAGGTTGCTGAAACTTCCTCGGACTACGACCGTGAAAAACTGCAAGAGCGTCTGGCCAAGCTGTCCGGCGGCGTTGCAGTGATCAAGGTTGGCGCTGGTTCCGAAGTTGAAATGAAAGAGAAGAAAGCCCGCGTTGAAGACGCCCTGCACGCAACCCGCGCAGCCGTCGAAGAAGGCGTGGTACCTGGCGGTGGCGTTGCGCTGATCCGTGCTCTGGAAGCCCTGACTGGCCTGACCGGCGACAACGCTGACCAGAACGTCGGTATCGCTGTTCTGCGTCGCGCTGTTGAAGCTCCGATGCGTCAGATCGCTGCCAACTCCGGCGACGAGCCGAGCGTTGTGGTCAACGAAGTCAAGAACGGCAAAGGTAACTACGGTTACAACGCTGCTACTGGCGAATACGGCGACATGATCGAAATGGGCATCCTGGACCCAACCAAGGTAACCCGTTCCGCGCTGCAAGCGGCATCCTCCATCGGCGGTCTGATCCTGACTACCGAAGCGGCTATCGCTGATGCACCGAAGAAAGAAGGCGCAGCTGGCGGCGGTATGCCAGACATGGGCGGCATGGGTGGCATGGGCGGCATGATGTAAGCCAGCCTTACCCGGCACCTGAAAAACCCCGTCTGCAGTGATGCAGGCGGGGTTTTTTTATGCAGCGCCAGCGCTCAGCCTATTGAGCGGCGCCTCAGCAGTTTCTTGAACGTGAACCCCCGTGCCAAGGTCAGTCGGGTACTCGACATGAGGGCCATGGGTTGCGATAGAGCTTGGTCGAGCGGCTGATGAACAGGCAGGTGCGCGGTTCTTTCAGGGGGCGCAGGCCTGGGCCGTTCCCAGTGGCCGGACATGACCACCATCCCCAGCAACTTGAGGGTATTGGCGTAGTAGTCATGGGCCTTGAGTGGACGGTGTTGCAGGTTGTCCCAGATGTTATTGAGCCATGGCTGGTTGCCGGGGCTGATCATGGCGCTGACCCCCAAGGCGGAAATAAACACCAGGTCATCCTGGTCTTCGTCGAATACGCTGCCATCGACCCGGTAACCGTTGTTGAACGCCGCGGGCTGATCGCCGGTGATTGTGCGCGCCCAGTGGTTGAACGGAGTCAGGGCCTCCAGCGCACGCACGTCGCCGTACATCAGGTAGTCCAGGCCGACCCGCCACGGGTAGCGGGCCGCATTCCACGCGTAATCGCCGTCGTGCTTGCCTTCCAGCAGGTCGGCGCGGGCGGGTGTGATCGAGGTGTCGAGGTGGCTGATGAAGTCTGGCAGCAGGGCGCTGCCTGCGCTGTAGCGCTCGGTGAAGGTGTGGATGATCGAGTAGGTTTTGTCACGAACAGCCAACCAACGCCTGTCACCGGTCATCGCAAAAAAACTGTTGAGGTGCGACTGCATGAAATCCGAGCTGCGGGTGGCGTATTCAAGCTCGGAATCGCCATCGGTGCCGGCCCAGTCGCCGAGCAGCAGATGATGGGTTCGCGGGTGTACCTCATGGTGCATGATCGCCGCCAGCACTTGGTTGGCTTGGCTGCGGTAGTCAATCGCACCTTGGCTGCCCCACGCCTGGTCAGCCAGCAGCAGGGCGTAGGCGATATCCAGGTCACCGTCGGTGGCGCTGGCGTTGCCGCGGAACCGGCCAGTGGAGTTGCCGCAGCCTTCGACCTGGTTCCAGGCCATCAACCCGGGATCGGATTTGGCTGGGTGGTCTTTGAAATAGCGCACCATGCCATCAAAGATCTGCTGCGCGTCCGGGTCCTGCTCGGCCATCATCACGCTGAGCAGCATGCCATAGCCGTGGGCTTCGGATACGGTAATGGTGTGCGGGGCGGTGCCGCCGCCCACCGGCTTGCCGTCGGCATTGACCTTGATGAAATAGCGCCCGTTGCCGCATTCGGCGGATAGATAAAGCGCCTTCCATTCTGTGTAGAACCGGGTCAGTTGCTGATCCATGACCGCCTGGGGCAGGTGGTTTGGCTTGATCGAGCCGGCGTGGTAAGGCGCCGCTTGGGCAAAAGCCCAGGCATCGCTGACGAACAATGAGCTGGCGGCAATGCACAATGACCCCATCAGCCGGTGCAGGTGCTTTTTCGGGGGACGCATGGGCGGGCTCTCCAACCTGGAATTCAGGTGGCGAGGTTACGGGCGATACGAACTGTTCGCTGTCACAGGCTGTAACACGCTATGCGCTACTGAGGTGGGCGCAGCGGCAGGACCAGGCTCAGGCGTGCGCCACCCCGCGGGCTGCGGGCCACCGAGAGTTCACCGCGGTGCCACTGCGTCGCCCGTTTGGCCAGCGCCAGGCCAAGGCCGAAGCCGCCTGGGGCGTCACCGCCCATGGCCAGCCGTACGAAAGGCTCGAAGATTTTTTCACGGTTTTCCGCCACGACGCCAGGGCCGTCATCGTCGACGTGCAGTATCAGATGGTGTTGGCCATGGTAGGCCGCGCTGACACATACCTGGTCGCGGGCATAGGTGATGGCGTTGCTCAGCAGGTTGCGCACGATCAGGTGCAACAGCGCACGGTCGCCGATCAGCTCCAGCTCCGGTGGGTCGGTCTCCAGGCTCAGGTGGCGCTGATGTCCGTCCAGCAAGGCAAATTCCTGATGCAGCCACTCGCGAATGCGGATGGGCTCGTAGTGCAGGTCTGATGCAGAACCGGCCATTCGTGCGAAAGCCAGGCTGGCCCGCACCAAGGCTTCCAGTTCTTCGACGTCGGTGAGCAAGCGCTCCTGAAGTCGGGTGCGCGTGGGCGGGTCGTCACTTTTGCCCAGCAGGGTCAGGGCAAAGCGCATGCGTGCCAGGGGCGTGCGCAGTTCATGCGACACCGCTTGGGAGACTTCGCGGTGGCGTTCGCCCATGGCGCTGATGGCCTGGGCATGTTGTTGCAGCGTCTGCAGCAACGGCGCCCATTCCTTGCCCATCGCGGGCAACATCACATTCGGCGTGTGCGCCAGTGTACCGAGGCAGGCATTGAGCTTGCCCAGTTCGCTGGCGCGCCGGCTGTGTGCGCGTAAGCCGAGCCAGAGCAGCAGTAACACCGGCAGGCCAGCGACGCCTGCTGTTATCCAGTAAATCGGAAATTTCAGCAGGTCATCGACCTCAGCCGTGCCCCACATGGGGCCGAACTGGATCACGGTGTCATCGTCCAGCGGGAAGTAGGTAATGTCTTCGTCGCTATTGAGCGCCGGCTGTTGATGTTCCAGCATCACCAAGGCTTCCGGCGGCAGCTCGACGTCATCCAGCGCGACCAGTGCCACCGGGTACTGGAAATGTGCGCGCAAGGTGTCCATGTGCGATTCGCGTTGGTCGGCCGGCAAGGCCTTGAGCTGCTCGGCCACCAGGTAGCCCGGCCCAGCCATCAAGCGTAGAAAGCTGTCTTCACCGACAAACACCGAAGCGTTGGCGCACAGCCACAACAGATAACACGTCAAGGCCGCCCAAGCGGTGCCCGCCACGACCGCCATCCAAGGGCGCACTTTAGACAGCATCTTGGCCGTCCTGTGGGATTTCGACAAAGAGATAGCCTTGGGCCGTGATGGTCTGGATGGTCACCGGGCAAGCCAGGTTCATCAGCTTTTTACGCAGGCGCGACACGCGCATATCGATGGAGCGGTTGACCCCGTCGTACTCCAGGCCCCGCAGGCTCTGGAGGAGTTTTTCGCGGGTCAGCAACACGCCGCAATGGCGGGCGAAAATCGCCAGCAATTCGAACTCGGCCACCGAAAACTGCAAAGGGGTTTCTTTGAGCCAAGCGAAATGGCTGTTCAAGTCCAATCGGAAACTACCCCATTGGTAAGTGGCGCGGGGCGTTTGCGGACGGCGGCGCAGCAGTGAGCGGATACGCGCCAGCAACAGCAGCGGGTCGACGGGCTTGACCACATAGTCGTCCGCCCCCACATCGAAGCCGGTCAATTGTTCGGCGTTTTCATCCAATGCCGTCATCATCAGGATCAGCCCGGGGTAGTGATCACGAATCTGTCGACACAGAGTGAAGCCGTCGATACCCGGCAACATCACGTCCAGGATCAACAGCGCCGGCTGTTCATCGAGAATGCGCTGGGCTGCATGATCGCCACGGTGCTCCACCGCAACGGTAAAACCTTCGGCGCGCAGGAACTCGGCCGTCAGCGCGGCCAGTGGGCGGTCGTCTTCAATCAGCAGGAGGGTGTCGGACATGAAAAAGGGCCGTCGCCGAAGCAAGGCCGCAAGTGTTACGCCCTTGCCTGGGAGGAGGCAAGGGCGGGACGCGCACTTCGTGGGTTTATCAGTCGGCGGTGAGCGCCGGTGCCGCGTTCTTGGGGGCTTTCCAGCCGAGCAGTTGTTGTGTGTAACCGTAGCTGGCAGCTTGATAGTAGGTGATCGCCCGCTGGATCAACGGATCATCGCTGCCCACGCGTAACTCCTGGCTTTCACCCAGCGCCTGATCATGGCGACGCAACCCTTGGCGCGGGCTGAGGATCGCCAGGTCCTTGCCGTCGAACAACCCCAGGTGCTGGTAGTTGCCGACCACCACACGTGGCGGCAATGGGCTGTCTTGCAACAGGTTGCGACCAAAGAAGGTGGACTCGTAGCTCAGGTTGAGCAGGGCCAGCAAAGTGGGCGCCAAGTCGATCTGGCTGGCCAGTTGCGCGGTTTCCCGGGCCTCGATCAATTTCGGGGCGTAGATGAACAGGGGGATCTGGTAGTTGGTGATCGGCAAGTCTTCCTTGCCCGCGCTGCCGGCCGTGTGGTCGGCGACGAACACGAAGATCGTGTTATCGAACCAGGGCTTCTGTCGTGCGGCCTCAAGGAACTGGCCGATGGCGTAGTCGGTGTATTTGACCGCACCGTCTCGGCCCTTGCCGGACTTGATATCAATACGCCCGTCCGGGTAGGTGTAGGGGCGATGGTTGGAGGTGGTCATCAATTGCAGCAGAAACGGCTGCTGCTTGGCGTAGTCGGCGTCGGCCAGTTTCAGGGTCTGCCGGTAGAGGTCTTCGTCGGCCATGCCCCAGGCATTTTTAAACGAGATATCCGATTCGGCCACGCTGCTCTGGTCCACGACCCGATAGCCATTGCCGCTGAAGAACGCGTTCATGTTGTCGAAGTAACCACGCCCGCCATAGACAAACACACTGTCGTAGCCGATGGCGCTGAGTTGTTGACCCAGGCTGGCAAAGCCGCTTTCGCGCCCTATGCGCTTGACGATCGAGCGCCCTGGCGTTGGCGGAATGGCCAGGGTGATGGCTTCCAGGCCACGGTCGGTACGCGTACCGGTGGCATAGAAGTTATTGAAGTACAGGCTTTGCTTGCGCAGCGCATCGAGGTTGGGCGTAAGGTTGCGCCCATCACCGTTGCTGCCCATGTATTTGGCGCTGAAGCTTTCGATGGTCACCAGCACGATATTGGGCTTGCGCAAGGTGCCGGGGTTCTCGATGGCACGGCGGATATCCAGCGGGTCTTTGCCGATAAAGCGCGCGTTGGGCTCGCTGAGTTCGGTGCGTAGCTGCTGGGCGACCACCTCGGTTGGCAGGCTCTTGTAGAACTGCGTGTAGTCCAGCTCGTTATTGCGAAATGCCGCGAAAAACTGATACGGGCCATTGCTCGCCAGTTCGTTCTTGTAGGCGTTGCCGCCCTGGGTGCGCGGGCTGTCCTGGCTGATCAGTTGCAGGCTGAGGCCGGCGGCGATCAACAGGCTCAAGGCGCTCAGCAAGCGGCCGCGCATCGGCGGCAGCGGTGCATTCAAGGCGGCGTTGAAAGGTTTGCGCAGTGCCACGCTCAGCACCACCGCCAGCATCGCCAACAGGCTGAGCAACTTGCCGATCGGATAAGACTCCAGCAGGTTGTTCAGCACCTCGTCGGAATACACCAGGTAATCCACGGCGATAAAGTTGAAGCGCACGCCGAACTCGTCCCAGAACAGCCATTCGGCCACCGAGGTAAACAACATGGCGAACAGGCTGACCGTCAACATCGCTTGCAGGAACCAGCGATGGCCGCGACGGCGCCACAGCCCCGGTGGGCAAAGCAGCAAATACAGGCCCAGCGGCAAGGCTGCATAGGTCAGGAAGCCCAAGTCGTACAGCAAGCCCACGCCAAACACCGGCAGTACGTTGCCTCCGACTTCACTCAGGTGAGTCAGTAGCAGGACGCTGCGGGTGAGCAGGAAAATAACCAACCATGCGCCGGTGACGAGCAGCAGGTAGCGCATAGGCGCGGTTTTGAGAAACCCCATGTCCAGCATAATCCTTCTATTAATGGGCGATGATCTTCGGCCAGGCCTTGTTGGCGGCCTGTGAATCTATAGTGAAAAACTCATTAGATCATAAAGTTGGTTGAGAAGATTAATCGATAAGTCCGACAGGTCTATCCCTGAGCCACGCCAGGCCTTAAGCTGCGCGAGCCAGCACGGCTGGCACGACAGTACGGAGACACTGCTCATGCGAATTCTATTGGTTGAAGACAACCGCGATATTCTGGCCAACCTGGCGGACTACCTGGGGCTCAAGGGCTATACCGTTGACTGCGCGCAGGACGGTTTGTCGGGCCTGCACCTGGCGGCCACCGAGCATTACGACCTGATCGTGCTCGACATCATGCTGCCAGGCATTGATGGCTACACCTTGTGCAAACGCCTGCGCGAAGACGCGCGCCGTGACACACCGGTGATCATGCTCACTGCCCGCGATCAGTTGGATGACCGATTGCAGGGCTTCAAGTCGGGTGCCGATGATTACCTGCTCAAGCCGTTCGCCTTGTCCGAATTGGCTGCGCGCATTGAAGCTGTGCTGCGCCGCGCCCAGGGCGGTGGTCGTCGCGCCTTGCAGGTGGGCGAGTTGTTCTACGATCTGGATACCCTGGAAGTCACCCGCGAAGGGCGCCTGCTCAAGCTCAACCCGGTGGGCCTGAAGTTGCTGGCGGTGCTGATGCAGAAGAGTCCGCATGTGTTGCGCCGCGAAGTGCTCGAAGAAGCCCTGTGGGGCGATGACTGCCCGGACAGCGACAGCCTGCGCAGCCACGTTCACCAGTTGCGCCAGGTGATCGATAAACCTTTCGCCAAGCCATTGCTGCAGACGGTGCACGGCGTCGGTTATCGCCTGGCCGAGGGGCGTGATGGAGTTTAAGCAAAGCCTTGCCCAGCGGATCATCATCGCCTTTGCCTTGATGAGCGCGCTGGTGGCGGGGGCTTTCGCCATGGGCATTGTTGCGACCGTGCACCTGGTGGAAGAGAAACTGATCTCGGCGGGCCTGGGTGGCGACCTGCAACGGTTGCTATTGATGGACAGCGTCGAAGACTGGAGCCACCGGCCGGAGCCGGACCAGTTGTTCTATTTCAGCGGTGGGCGCGGCGATTTCGAACTGCCCAAGGATTTGCGACACCTGGACCCAGGCTTTCATGAGGTGTTTCGCGAAGCGCTGTCGTACCACGCCATGGTCGAAGTGGTCGACGGTCGGCGTTATGTCCTGCTGCAAGACCAGAGCGACTTTGAAGAGCGTGAGCGCGTGTTGTTTGCGGTGGTGCTGGTGGGGTTCGTGCTCAGCCTGGCGCTGGCGGTGTTCCTGGGTTGGGTGTTGGCCCGCAAGGTGATGGCACCGGTGGTACGCCTGGCCCGCCAGGTACGCCACCGTGACCAGTTGCTGGGCCTGGCGCCGCCGTTGGCCCCGGATTATGCGGCCGATGAAGTGGGTGAACTGGCGGTGGCTTTCGATGCCACGCTCGGCCGCTTGCGTCAGGCGTTGTCCCGTGAGCAATTGTTCACCAGCGACGTGAGCCATGAATTGCGCACACCCTTGATGGTGTTGGCCACTTCCTGCGAACTGTTGCTGGAGAACCCGGCGATTGATCAGCGCGGCCGTGCCCAGGTCGAGCGCATCGCCCGCGCCAGTGAGGAAATGCGCGAGCTGGTGCAAACCTTCCTGATGCTCGCCCGTGCCAAACATGATGATGCTGCCATGTCGCCGCAGGTCAATCTCAAACAGGTGGCCGATGACTTGCTCGGTATCTGGCGCGAGCCCATCGAGCAAAAAGGGCTTGAGTTGATCTACATTCCTGGCAACCCCTTGGCGACCCGCTACAACACCACGTTCTTGCATGCGGTGATGGGTAACTTGCTGCGCAACGCGCTGCATTACACCGAGCAAGGGTTTATCCGCCTCACCCTGGAGCCGAGCGGTTTTATCGTCGAAGACTCCGGCGTCGGTATACCGGAAGAAAAACGTGAAGCGATGTTCGAGCCTTTTGTGCGTGGCAGCGAGAAGCGCGGTGAGGGCCTGGGATTGGGTTTGTCGCTGGTGCAACGCATCTGCGAGAGCCAAGGCTGGAGCGTCAGCCTGAGCACCATGGAGCCCAACGGCTGCCGCTTTCATGTCGAGTTGAGCCAGGTCAAACCCTGACTCGCCAGCCTGCCGCTATGCTGCGGCAGTTAGCGTGCTTTTCGGCGAAGATGGCCCCAGGCCACCGTTTGTGTCTGTAAAGTCTTGAAATGTATGGGGTTGGACAGGACAAGTTTTTCACAACCAGTTGACCTGTCGCTCACAGTTTGCTGCTTAAGGTTGTAGGCATCAGCAACTGGAGATGTTTAGATGCCTTCCCCGATCAAGCTCGAATTTTCCGAAAAGTACGACGACCAACACGCGCAAAATTATTTGCTCAAGCATCAGGACAATCTGGCTCGCCGGTTGTCCCACAAACGCGACGAGCAATTGGCGCGCGGTGCGCTGGCCATGGCCGGTGAGCCTGGGCTGGTCCTGGACCTGCCCTGCGGCGCCGGGCGCTTCTGGCCATTACTGGCCGAAAAACCCAATCGTGTGATTATCGGCGCTGATAATTCGGCATCGATGTTGAAGGTCGCCACAGTCGCCCAACCGGCGGACGTGGTGAAACGGGTACGCACTTTGCAGACATCGGCCTTTGATATCGATTTGCCGGACAACTCGGTCGACAGCATTTTCTGCATGCGCTTGATGCACCACATTGGTGATCCGGAGCATAGGCTGGCGATATTGCAGGAGTTTCAGCGTGTGACGCGCGACAGCGTGATCCTCTCGCTGTGGGTCGATGGCAACTTCAAGGCCTGGAGACGCAAGCGCGCCGAGTCCCGGCGTCGCGAAAGAGGTGAGCAGGAAGGTTACCAAAATCGGTTTGTGTTACCGGCGGCTACTGTCGAGGCAGAATTTGAGCAGGCCGGTTTCCGTGTTCAGGAATCCCTGGACTTCATGCCGCTCTATGCCATGTGGCGAGTCTATGTATTGCGTAAGAGGTGACAGGATGGCAGTTGAGTGCGTAGCAGGTAGTCATGTAGCTCCCGAGGAGCGGTTTGATTATTTCTGGCGCCTGAAAGGGGAATGGGTCGAGGAACCCAATCGTCGGCGTGGCGGTGAAAGTGGTGTGCAGCGGGTCATCAGCCCCAATGGGCGCTTGCTCTACAGCAAACGCCAGACCGGGCACATCTACCGCAGTTGGCTCCACCCGTTCGGACGCCCGACCGTGCTACGTGAGCGTGACGCCCTCAAGGGCCTGCGTTTACTCGATGTACGCGTACCAGAGCTGGTGTTTTGCGAAGCACGTCGCGACCCGGAACACCGATGGAAAGCACTGCTGGTCACGGCGTCCCTGGACGGTTTCGACGAGATCGAAAACTGGTATGCCGCCGGCGGCCGCGAACAGTACGGCGAGCTTGTCCATGAGCGCCTGCTCAAGGAACTGGCCGGCACCCTGGCGCGCATGCACAAGGGCCGTTGGCAGCACGGTTGCCTGTATATCAAGCACATCTTTGTGCGGGTAACGGGCGAAGGTGATTCGGCCAATGTGGAAGTTGCGCTGCTGGACTTCGAGAAGTGTCGCCAGCGTTTGACCGCCTATCGGGCCGCTTCCCACGACATGCTGCAACTGCGTCGCCATTCGTCGTGGAGCGATGCCGACTGGAAAAAACTCAGCTACTTTTACGAGACGGCGTTTGGCAGCGCTATCAAGGGTTTAACCAGATGAAGCTAGAAATAGCACGAGGTTTGTTTCTGGTCGGTGCGTTGGGTATTGCAGCCCTGGCCCTGGCTGCGTGGGAGCAACCTCGTACACAAGTGCTCAGTACGGTGGACGGTAACGGGCAATGCCTGTTACCGCGTGTCGCCAAGGCGAACGTAAAGGCAAGGCCCGATCATGATCTGCTGTTGTTCATGTTCGGGATGTCTCAAGGGATGAGGCCACAGAGTTGAGATGAACCTTAAAAAATTCACCCCCCCGAAACAGGGCCTTGCGATGCGAGGCCCTTTTTTTTGCCTTCAAATCAGATGCAGGTGGTTATCCCAAAGCCCCGCCGGTAACTCCAAGGGTGTGGCGACCAATGGGTTCTGACGGCAATCGTAGAACCGGCAGCGTCCCTGGCCGGAGGTGACGACAAAGCCATCCGCCACTGCCCCCACGCCGGCACAGTCGGGCAAAGGGCCGTCCAGGCGCAGCTCACCGCTGTCGATATCCCAGATAAAAAACCGATTGCCCCGTGGCGCAGTCAGCGCCACCAGGCGCAATTGGCTGTGCACCGCGACGCTGGCGGTGTAGTGCCCCATGGCGTGCAATTGCTCATCGGCCACCGGGAACGCCACGAACGGTTGCCCCGGCCGCTTGATTGCCAGCAGTTCCGAGCGTTCGTGGGAAGGCCCCATGAATTGTTGCCCGGTGAGGACAGTGCCATCGTTGGCGATGCCCATATGGCGCACGCTGTTCATCTGCTGGCCGAGGGTTTCCTTGCTGATCAGCGTGCCATCGCGGTGCATCAGCACCAGGCTCGGCTCCATGGCGTTGAGGTTCATCTCCACGCGGCTTTCGGCTTCGGTGCGAATACCGCCGTTGGCCACCACCAGGGTTTCGCCGTCGGGCATCCACGACACCTGGTGCGGGCCGATGCCGTGGGTGGAGAGCTCACCGCTGTGCACCAGGCGCTCACCTTCGAACCGGTAAACACCGAGCAGGCCACGACCGGGATCGGAGGTGTCGTTCTCGGTGGCATACAGCCATTCGCCGCTCTGGTGAATCACCGCGTGGCCATAGAAGTGGCGGTTGGCGTTCGAGGTGATGGTTTGCAGCAGCGCGCCATCACGCAGGTCGATCAGATAACTCTCGGTGCCCGGGCGGCGGGCCACAAACAGCGCAATCGGCAGCGCCGGGTGGTTGATGATGTCGTGGCAGCGTTGGCCGACCTGGGTGGCAAACACCTGCTTGCCATCCAGGCGGAAACCCACCGCGTAGTGCTTGCCCTCGGCATCATCGCGTGCCGAGAGCAGCAGTGGGCTTTTGTCCTTTTGCTTGAATAGCGTCCAGCCACCCAACGTGAGCGCGCTGAGCAGCACGCTGCCAATCGCCAAAGCCTGTCGCCTGAGCATCATCAGTCACCGTCGTTGGCGTTGAAGCCCAGCTGGATGCCCAGCGCCTTGGCCAGCTCACCTTCGTGCAGGCGGTGGACCACGTTGAGGCTGTCGTAGAGGTCATTGAGCTGCTGGCGCCCGGCGTCATCGTTCAACAACTCGCTGAGGGTGCGCTGGTTGCTGGCGAACAGTTTCAGGGCGGCGGCATAGGCGGCGTCGATCTTGTCGGCCAGCGGCTTTTGCTCCGACGGCAGCAGGTTGCGCAGGCCCTTGTTGTCGACCCCCACCCAGACGGTTTGCGCGGCGGCAAGGCTGGTTTCCAGGCTTTGCAGGGACGACTGGCTGCGCCATGCGTCAGCCTGGAACGGTTGCGGGATACCTTTGGCCTGGCGGCCCATCGGCGTACCGAGTTTCTTTTTCAGGGTGTCCAGCGCGGTCACCTGGGCACGCAGCAGGTCGGCGATGGCTTCGTGGGAATCGGCGTAGCGCTGGTTGGGAAACTTGGTCATCTGCGCGAGCATGCCGTCGGTGCTGTTCCAGCTGGCGAGAATCTCTTCGGCGAGGCTTTTCTGGCGCTCGCCGATCGCCACCAGCATTGGGCAGTAGCGCGCCTTTTGCGCTGGATCGGCGACGTCGGTCTTGGCGTCGTAGAGGATGTATTCGTAGGCCGACAGGCCCTGTACCACGACGCTGGACTTGGCCAGGGCAGCGGCGTCGATCTGCGGCTGGGAGCTGACCAGTTGTTCGACCTGGCGGCCCACCAGGTTTTTCTTGTCCGGCCAGAACTGCACCTGCCACGAACGATTGCCCTCGGCCAGCGGGCCGACCAGCAGCGGTTGCAACTCGGCCCAGGCTTTTTGTGCGTGGAGGAAATCGGCGCGGGCGGTGTCCAGGCTTTCCTTGCCCTGGCAATAGGCGAGGGCGCTGACGGCCAGTTGGCGGTCGGCTTCAACCCAGCGGCTGTAGGTCGGCAGGATGACTTGCTTGGCGATGGCCGCCGAGGTCACTGCTTGCGGGTCCTGGGGCGAGCAGGCGCCGAGAGCGAGTGCGGCCAGGCTGGTGAACAACAACTTGGGACGGAACATGTAGAGCTCCCTTCTGTAATTGGGGCGAAGCTTATAGAGAATTCAGGAACGCCAGCAACGCGGCGCGCTGCTCGGCGTTGAAAGACAACACCTGTTGTTGCGCCGCCTGTGCTTCACCGCCATGCCACAGCACGGCTTCGAGCAGGTTGCGGGCGCGGCCGTCATGTAAAAACTGGGTGTGGCCACTCACGGTTTGCGTCAGGCCAATGCCCCACAACGGGGGTGTGCGCCAGTCGCGGCCCCCGGCCTTGAATTCGCTACGCTGGTCAGCCAGACCTTCGCCCATGTCGTGCAGCAGCAGGTCGCTGTAGGGGCGGATCGTCTGGTTGGCCAGTTCGGGTTCGGACGCAGAGGCGGACGTGGTGAACGTCGGTTTATGGCACCCCTGGCAACCGGCCTGGTAAAACAGGTTTTTGCCGGCCAGCACCTGTGGCGTATTGACGTCACAGCGTGCGGGGACCGCAAGGTTGCGCGTGTAAAACAGCACCAGGCGCAGGATGTTATCGCTGACTTCCGGCTCGCCATCGGGGCCATTGCCGTTGGGGGCCTGTTTGCAGGCAATCTGGGCGTCCGTGCAATCATCAAAGGGTCTCAGGGACGTGGTGAGGCCCATGTCACCAGAGAACGCGTGAACATTTTGTTGATTAAGGTTGGGTTGCCCGGCTTTCCAGCCAAAACGCCCGAGGACGGTCTTGCGCTGGGCGTCGTCCCACACCCAGTTGGCGCGGCCGACGAGGGCTTCCTGGTCGGCGGTTTTCGCGTCGGTGTTACGCAGGATGTCGGCGTCGCTGATGGCTTCGAGCAGGCCCAAGCCGATCATCGGCGGTGCGATTCGCGCTGAAAAAAGTGTATCTGGATGCATCGGCCCGTAGCCGAGCTGGGTGATTTGCAAGTTGGGCTTACGCAACTCAACCACCGTGCCGTCCTTGAAGCTGACGTTGACCGGCGTGTAGTCCACCCGCACCTTGCCTTCGGGGACCACGCCCGGCACGGCCATGTCTTGCAATTGCCCGCCGTAGACAGGCTCGGGCACCACGCCGAGTTGCTCGATAAGCTTGGCATCGATCGGCGCAGGCGGAATCGACAGGCGCACCAGCATCGATACTGCATTCGGCGCGTCGGGCAGCGGCGGGTGCCCACGGCCGTCCTTGATATGGCAGTTCTGGCAGGCGTTGGTGTTGAACAAAGGCCCCAGGCCATCACGCGCGGTGGTGGTGGACGGTGCGATCACCCATGGGCTGCGGAAAAAACTGTTGCCGACGCTGAAATCCAGACGACGGCTCGGCGCCAGGTTGGCTGAGGGCAGGGAAAACGCATTCTGGTCGCGCTTGTTCACTGTCGTCGCGCCGCCGGCCCGCGATTCCCCCGGCTCTGCCTGGGTAAACCTGGGTGGGGCATCGCAGGCGGTCAGGCTCAAGGCCATCAACGCTGCCGACAAGCGAAAAAACGAACGGAACATCGAGTTTCCTGGAACAAGGCGGAAAATGAGGCCGCAAAGTCTAACAGGGCAGGGCGGATTGAATAAGAGCAATTATCGTTTGGTGGAACCCGATTCATTCCCGCTAGAATGGCCGCACATTTATTTCTGGAGGTGGCCAATGCAGGCTCTCGACGCTTTGCTCAACCGTGTTTCCGTGCCGCGTTTGCTTGAGCCGGCACCGACCCAGGAGCAGCGCGATGTGCTGTTCGCCGCCGCCATGCGCGCGCCGGACCATGGCCAGTTGCGTCCTTGGCGTTTCCTTACCGTGGAAGGTGCCGCCCGTGAGCAAATGGGCACGTTGTTGGCCGAAGCCGCCCGCCTGCAAGATGCCGATGCTCCGCAAGCCGTCATCGACAAAGCCCAGAACGGCCCGTTGCGTGCCCCGTTGGTCGTGGTGGTGATTGCCCGCTTGCAGGAACACTTCAAGGTGCCGAAGTCCGAACAGTTGCTGGCAGCCGCCTGTGCGGCCCATGGCATTCTGTTGGCGGCCTATGCCCAAGGGATTGGCGCCGTGTGGCGCACCGGCGAATTGTCCTACTCGGCCCACGTCGCCAAAGGCCTGGGGCTGACGGCGGATGAGCAAGTGATTGGCTTCCTCTACCTGGGCACCCCGCAAAACCCGCCGCGTACCGCGCCGAAAGAAGATGTGGCGCCGTTTGTCAGCGCCTGGACCGGTGTTTAGGTTGTCACAGATCTAAATGTGGGAGGGGGCTTGCTCCCGATAGCGATGTGTCAGCTATCAATAAGTTGACTGACACACCGCCATCGGGAGCAAGCCCCCTCCTACATGGGGTCAGACCTTGAACTGATCCATCAACTTCATCTGTTGACCGGCCAGCGCATTGAGCTGGCTGCTGATGGCCGCCGATTCGGTCGCCTGGCCGGTGAGAGCTTCAGTCACGGTGCGGATCGCCGAGACGTTGCGATTGACCTCTTCGGCCACCGCGCTCTGCTCTTCGGCGGCGCTGGCGATCTGCAGGTTCATGTCGCTGATCACCGTCACCGCATCGCTGATCTTGCCCAGTGCCTGCACGGCTTGATGGATCTGCCCGGCGTTGCTCTGGGCCTGGTGCTGGCTGGAATGCATGGTCGCCACCACGCCACGGGTGCCACTCTGGATGCGCTCGATCACCTGGCGGATTTCCTCTACCGAGTCTTGGGTGCGTTTAGCCAGGTTGCGCACTTCGTCGGCCACCACCGCAAAACCACGGCCGCTTTCCCCGGCCCGCGCCGCTTCGATGGCGGCGTTGAGCGCCAGCAGGTTGGTCTGCTCGGCGATGCTGCGGATCACTTCGAGCACCGAACCGATCTGCTCGCTGTTCACCGCCAGGGCTTCCACTTCAGACACCGCCTTGCTGACCTCTTCGGCGAGTGTGGTGATGTCGCGGGTGCTCTGCTCGATGATCGACATGCCTTCACGCGCCGACTGGTCGGCCCCGCGTGCCGCATTGGCGGCACTGGAGGCACTGTTGGCTACATCGTGGGCGGTGGCGCTCATTTCGTTGGACGCCGTCGCCACCTGGTCGATTTCGCGGAACTGCACTTGCATGCCTTCGCTGGTCTGGCGGGCAATCTCGGATGACTGATCTGCCGTACCACGGGCTTCGGCGATGCTTTGCTTGATCTGCGCGATGGTCGGTTGCAGCTTGTCGAGGAAGCGGTTGAACCAGTTCGCTAGTTCGCCCAGTTCATCTTTCTTGGCGTACGCCAGGCGCTGGGTCAGGTCACCCTCGCCGCTGGCGATATCCTTGAGCATGGCTGCCACGTTGTTGATCGGGCGGGTGACGCCGGTGGCGGTCAGCCAGATCAGCAGCAGGCCCAGCAGCGCGGCGGCGGCGGCGATCAGTAAGGTCTTGATCAGGCTGCTGGCCTGGGCTTCGTCGAGTACCGCTTGCAGCTTGATGTTATCGGCGAGCATCACGCTTTTGGGCAGTTTGATGAGTACGCCCCAGTTCTTGGCGTCGGCAATCGGTTTGAACGGGTAGACGGCGCGAATCGTGTCGTCCTGTTCGCGGATCATTGGGTTGCCGGTGGCCAGCAGTTGCACGATCTCCTTGCCTTCCGCACCCAGGGTATCGATCAGGTTCTTGCCGACCTTGGCGGGTTCACCGCTGTAGGCTGCGATCAAACCGGTGCTGGAGAGGTATTCCAGGTGCGCCGCGCCGTTGAACAGGCTTTTCTGCGCGGCGTCGGTGTTGGCTTGCAAGGCGTTGAGGGCGATGTCGACGCCGATCACGCCGATGACTTTGCCGTCTACGATCAGCGGCAGGGAAATGGTGGTCATCAGCACCGGCTTACCGGCCACGGTGTCCTCGTAGGGGTCAAGCAGGCAGGTGTTGCGGCTGTCTCGTGGGCAGGTGTACCAGCTGTTGTAGGGGATGCCACTGAGGTTGAGGGTGGTCTTGGTCAGATCCTCTTCGACCATGATGGTGTTCAAGCCTTCACCGCCGGCGCGGCTCCAATAGCTGGAAAAACGCCCTTTTTCGTTGGACACCCGCGCCTTGTCATCGATGAACTCGCTGTCTTTGCCATCCAGGGCATTGGGTTCGAACGAGAGCCAGACACCCAACACGCCACGGTTGCGTTCAAAGGCCGTCTTCAGGCTCTGATTGAGTTCTTCACGCAATGCCCCA
This sequence comes from Pseudomonas sp. R11F, assembly GCF_050312575.1. Taxonomy (NCBI): domain Bacteria; kingdom Pseudomonadati; phylum Pseudomonadota; class Gammaproteobacteria; order Pseudomonadales; family Pseudomonadaceae; genus Pseudomonas; species Pseudomonas sp. R11F. Next base: position 215,409 of record NZ_JBNPJU010000046.1, read on the forward strand.
GCCTCCAGCCCGCGCTTGGCGCCGGTGTTGCGCAGGTCCTTGATCTGGTCAGCCAGTGCGGTAATGGCCACCAGGCTGTCGCTGAAGGTTTTCTGCAATTGCGCGGCTTGTTCGCCAGCCTTGGCTTGCAGCAACTGCTCAACGCTGGAGGTGAGCATGCGCGAGCTTGAGTCGCTGACTAATTGGTCGTTTTGGTGGGTGTTATAGAGGTTGAGGCTCACGACCAGCGCGATCACCCCCAACAGACACAGGCCGGACAGCAGCACGATTTTCAAGCGAATGGAGAGGGTGTCGAACATAGGTTCACTCGTGAATGAATGTGTTGGAATGCAAGCAAGGCAAGCCAAATCCATTCGGCGCTATATCCGGAGCATCGGCGCAGTCGGATGATTCATGAGGAGCAGGCGATGAGCGGTAGGAAAAACCCTACACGCAGCGTTAGACGGGGGTTGCGAGGCGTTCCGGACGCGACCAGATCCACAAGTTGCCCAGGCTCATTCCGGCAATCGCCAGGTAGATCGGCCAGCCATGATCGAGCATCACCAGCATCAGGCCCGCGCACAACAGCATGCTCACCGTGGCGCTGACTTTGGCGCGACGCGCGATGATCTTGCCATTGCGCCAGTTAAACAGGATCGGCCCGAGCAGCCGGTGGTTTTCCAGCCAGGCGCTGAGGCGTGGCGAGCTTTTGGTGGCGGCCCAGGCGGCGAGCAGGATGAATTCGGTGGTGGGCAAACCCGGTATGACAATCGCCACCAACCCGATGCCCAGGCTGACGTAGGCTAGCAGGCCGAACAGGATACGGGCGATTTTCGAGGGGGATTGGGTTTTGCCGGTCATGGATGGGATGGTCACAGAAAATCAGGGCGCAATGAGATCTAGCTGTGGGAGGGAGCAAGCCCCTCCCACAGGTTGATGGCATTTCAATTCAGGCGTCAGGCCAGTTCGGGGGCGCTAGCGTACGCCTGTTCCAGCAGCACGGTGAAGCGCACGAATGCATCGATTGCACCTTTTTCTGCCGCAGCCTCTTCTTCGGCGTTCAATTCCAGGCCGTCGAGGGTGCGGGTAAAACGCTTCCAGCCTTCGGCGCGGCCACCGGCCGGTTCACCCAGGTGACGGGCACCGAAGGTTTCACTCAGGCCCAGGCCCACGGCGCGCTTGATCAGGAACGCGGCTCCCAGCTTGGAGCCTTCCGACACGAACAGCCAGCCCAGGGCTTGGGCTTTGCTGGGGTTCTTCACTGCGCCTGCGACCGGTGCCGGCACGTCGGTGTCCAGGTCGCCCAAGTCCAGCCTGGCGGCTTCGGCACGGCAGCGCTCGGCCAGGTCCGGGAAGATCTCGATCAGTTGCGGGTCGTTGTACAGGGCCACCAATTCCGACTGGAACAGGTATTGCGCCACTACGAAACGGGCGAAGTTGGCCTGGGTTTCGAATGGCGCGTGGGCTTTGACCAGCGCGTCGAGCTGGGCATGTGGGGCGTGGGTGATCTGGTTCAGGCGCTGGGAGCGCAGGCTTGGGCGTTCTGCGGTAGGGGAAGCGGTCATCGAAAAAGTCCTTGAGAGGGGGAGCGCCTTGTGGCTCTAAAGAGAGCGGTTATCAACTAGACGAACAGGAAGACGCGGCACAGTAAAAAATCCTCACCTGCCGGCGACTGAGGCCGGCGAGGTGAGGCGCTTCGATCAGATGTCCCAGATCACGTTGATCGCAAAGTTGCGGCCAGGCTGTGTCAGGCGGTCCAGGTTGGCCGGGCCGGTCACCGCGGCTTCGCCGACGCTGTCGTAGCTGCGTACGTCATCCCAGTTCCAGTACTTCTTGTCGGTCAGGTTGTAGAGGCCGGCGTTGAGGGTCACATCGCGGGTGACTTTGTAGTAGCCGGTCAGGTCGAGCACACCGAAGCCTGGTGTCTTGAACGGGCCGTTGCCATCCGGTGCGTGGAAGGTGCTGCTGTCGACGCGGTTCTGGCGTTTGACCAGGGTCCAGCTCAGCAGGCCACCGTAATTGTCCTGGTCGTAGCCCAGGCCGAACACGCCCTTGAGCGGGTTGACACTGTTGAGCGGCTCGCCGGTTTCGTCGTTACGACCGTAGGCATAGGACACCGAACCTTGGGTGTAAAGGCCGTGAGGCGCGCCGAAAGCATCCAGGTTCAGGCGACCCTTGGCTTCGGCGCCCTTGATGGTGGCACGCTTGATATTGACGGCCTGGAACTGTTCGACGGTGCCGCCGACCACGGCGTTGTCTTCGTCGATGAAGTTGCGGTACTTGTTGTAGAACACCGCGATGTCGAAGGAACCTGCGTCGAACTTGCCACGAATCCCGGTTTCAATGCCTTTGCTGGTTTCCGGCTTGAGGTCTGGGTTGGGCTCCACGGTGTAACCCAGGTTGAGGTTTTCAAAGCGGCCGTACAGCGCCTTGGCCGATGGCGTGCGGAAGCCCTCGGCGTACTGGCCGAACAAGGTGTATTGATCGGTGAGGGCGTAAGTCAGGCCGAACTTGGGCGTCACGCGGTGCCAGGTTTTGTCCTTGTCGTTGACCGTATCCTGGCCGGTCGGGTTGACGGTGTTGAGGAATTCCTGGGTCAGCTTGGGCTTGAGCTGGGTGTAGTCGTAGCGCAAGGCCGGCAGGAAGGTCCATTTGTCCCAGGAGATCTGGTCCTGGGCGAACAGCGAATAGGTGTTGATGGTCGGGTCCGGGAAGTCACTGGACTTTTTCACGCTGTCGCCGGCGGAAGGGCTGGGCGCACCGATGGCGGTGCAGCCGGAGCCGACGGCCAGGCAGGTCGCCGAGCCTTCGCGCGAGCCGGTGACTTTCTGCTGCTTGAGCGTGGTGCCGTAGGTCACCTGGTGATCGGTCTCGCCGAGGCTGAAAGCCTTGTCCAACTGGGCGTCGAACACCCACTGGCGTTCTTCGTAAAGCGTGTCGCGGGTACGCAGGACGCGACGGCCGGACTGATAGATCTCAGCCGTGGTCTGGTCGGTCTTGGCGATCTGGTAATTGAGGCTGGTCTTGATGCGGTCGGCAATCGGCGATTGCAGGGCCAAGCTGTTTTCCAGGCCGAAGCGTTCACGGGTGATGGTGTCGTTGCCCCGGCGGTCACGGTACAGGTTGAAGCCCCGTCCGCCGATGAACGGGCCGCCTACGGCATTTTTCAGGTTGACGTCGCGGTCATCCTTGAACTTCTCGTAGGTCAGGCCCAGGCGGTTGTCATCGCCATAGTTCCAGCCCAGCTTGGCGAGGACATTGGTGGTGCGTGCCTCTTCCGGGTTGGCGCCGGTGCGGGCCAGGCCGGTGGCGTTGTTGCCGTCGTAGGACTCCATTTCGTGCCCATTGCGCTGGCTCAGGTGCAGCAAGCCATCGAAGTCCTGCACGCGGCCGGCGACGGTGCCGGAGGTCAGCCAGCTATCGTCGGCGGAGCTGTAGCCGGTTTTCAGGCGGGCACCGACATCCTGGCCGGGCTTGATGATGTCGTCCGGGTCGAGGGTGAAATAGCTCACCGCGCCGCCAATCGCACTGCTGCCGTACAGGGCCGAGGCCGGGCCGCGGAGGATTTCCACACGCTTGACGATTTCCGGATCGACATAATTGCGCCGCGTCTTGGCGTAGGGGCCGTTGAAGAAGTTGTCAGGGACTTCGACACCGTCCACCTGGGTGAGGATACGGTCACCGTCGATACCACGAATGTTGTAGCCGGCATTGCCGGAGCGGGTGCCGGCGCCGCCGACGGAGACGCCAGGTTCGTAACGCACCAGTTCGCGAATGGTGTTGACGTTCTGGCGGTCCAGTTCCTCGCGGTCGTGCACCGTGACGGTGCTCGGCACACTGTTGACGTCCTGTTCATTACGGGTGGCGCTGATGGTCACCTGTTGCAAATTTAGCGTGCTGCCAGCTGCGCGTTTTTCCAGGACGATGGTGTTATTGCCCAGTTTGCGGTAGCTCAGGTTGGTCCCCACCAACAGCCGGTCCAGGGCTTTTTCCGCTGACAGCGGGCCGCGTACACCCGGGGAAGATACGCCCTGGCCCAGTTCCGCCGGCAGGCCGACTTGCCAGCCGGTCACCGCGCTAAAGGCATTCAGCGCTGAGACCAGGGGTTGCTGCTCGATACTGAAAGTGTAATTGCCATGGCTGCGGGCGATGGGCTCTGCAGCCATGGCGACCGTCATGGGTGCGCCAGCCAGCAGGATGGCAGCGGTCAGCAAGGACAGGACGGGCGAGGAAGACCGGCGGTTGAAACGAGAGGACATCGAGAGCGCTCCGGAGGTACGAATCTTATAGTTGCGCACTGAACCAAATAGGAATCAGTTGCATTGGCTAAGACGAGACGTACCACTGCAGGCTATCGAGTAAAAATAATTCTCATTTAGTTCAGGATGACCAGTGCGGGGTACTCCGAAAGCTTGGCCGAGGTGATGTGCGCCAGGGAGCGCACCACGTCCAAGGGCTGGTCAAGCCGGTAATTGCCGGTGACGGCGACGCTGGCGAGCTTGTCGTTGTTGTTGACGATCCAGCCTGGGTAATAGCGGCGCAGTTCAGCCAGTACTTCGCCCATCGGGCAGTTTTCAAACACCAGTCGGCCCTGGACCCAGGCCAGGTCCTTGCCGGCATCTAGCTTGGCCGGTTGGCCAAAGCCCTGGGGGCCGATGCGGATGCTTTCACCGGCGCTCAGGCGCACCCGGGCATCGTTTGCGGTGGTGCTCAGGTCGACATCGCCGCGTTGCACCTGCACCTGCGCTTCGCCATTGAGGTAACGCACGGCGAAGTCGGTGTCGCGCACGCTGGCGCGCACCGGGCCGGCATCAATCTCCAGGGGCAGGCCGCGGCTGGGTACGACTTCGAAAAACGCCTCGCCTTGATACAGGCGTGCGACGCGCTGGTGATCCTTGATGCTGCTGGAAAGCGCCGAATTGGTATTCAGCAATACCTTCGAGCCATCGTCCAATTGCAGACGCTGGCGTTCGCCCACGACGGTCAGGTGGTCGGCTTGCAGGCGCATGGGCAAATTGCTGAAGCTGAACAGTCCGAGCAGCAGCACGGCGGCGGTGGTCAAGGGTTTCCAATGCGGCTTGAGGCGGCGCCAGGCACTCGGCTTGCGGGGTGCGGCCAGGGCTACGGCGGCGCTGTGCACCGGCGCGCTACCCCACGCCGCCTCGGCTTTGGCGAAGGCGTGCGGGTGCGCCGGGTCGCTGGCCAACCAGGCGTCGAACTCGGCCTGTTGCCCGGGATGTGGGCACTGCAAGGCGATCAGCCAATCGAGCGCCTGGTTCATGGCCGCATCTTGCAGCACCTCATGAGCCAGCTCATGAGGGCGCAGTTTATTCGGGTCCGTCACGGTGTTCCTCGGGGCTTCGCCACGTTTTATTGGTCTTTCCTACAGCCTGGATCAACATTTCTGTCGGATGCAGCTTAAGGCTGATCCAGCCGGTCGGCCACACCTACACAGATGGCCATGATCAATTTCAGTTCCTTTTGCACGGTGCTCAAGGACACGTGGAGTTGGTCGGCAATCTCTTGATAGCTGCAACCGTGCAGGCGACTGAGGATAAAGATCTGCTGCTGGCGGGCGCTCAACTGGCCGAGGCTGACGCTCAGGTGTTCAAGCAGTTGCTCGGCCTGGGTTGCATCTTCCGGGGTGCTGATGGGGGCGGCGACGCTTTGCAGGATATCCAGTGGGACATCTTCCTGCAGCGTACGGGCTTGAATCCTGCGCGCACGCAGATGATCCAGCGCCAGGTTGCGCGCCGTCTGATAAACGAAGGGTTCGAGGTGATCGATCGGCCGCTCGCTGAGGGCACGGGTGACGCGCAGGTAGGTTTCCTGCAGCAGGTCTTCGGCGGTGCTGTGGTTATTCACCATCCGCTGCAAGGTGCGTAGCAGAATCACCCGTTGGGTGAGAAAGACTTGGTTGAAGCGAGATTGGCTCACAGTGATACCAGACCGATTTGCAGTTAATGATAATGCTTATCATCAACTGAAATGGCAAGTGCGGTATTTGATCGTTCCCACGCTCTGCGTGGGAATTCATCCTGTGACGCTTCGCGTCACGACCTTGGGGCCGGGACGCAAAGCGTGGGAACCTGCAGGTCGCCTTATTCGGCGTTACACAGCGCCAGGCAGTTATCCAGCATACGGTTGGAGAAACCCCATTCGTTGTCATACCACGCCAGCACCTTCAGCAACTTGCCGCTGACCTTGGTGTGATTGGCATCGAAAATCGACGACAACGGGTTGTGGTTGAAGTCACTGGAAACCAGCGGCAAGGTGTTGTAGCCGAGGATTTTCGAGTGTTGGCTGGCTTCTTTGAGCAGTGCGTTGACTTCCTCGGCGGTGGCTTCTTTCTTCAACTGCACGGTGAGGTCGACCAGCGACACATTGATCACCGGTACACGGACCGCCATGCCGGTCAGCTTGCCCGCCAGTTCCGGCAGTACCAGGCCGACGGCTTCGGCCGCACCGGTCTTGCTCGGAATCATGTTCTGGGTGGCCGAACGCGCGCGATACGGGTCGGTGTGGTAGACATCGGTCAGGTTCTGGTCGTTGGTGTAGGCATGAATGGTGGTCATCAAGCCGCTCTCGATCCCCAGCTCGCGATGCAGCACCTGGGCGACCGGTGCCAGGCAGTTGGTAGTACACGAGGCGTTGGAGATGATCTGGTGGGATTGACGCAAAATGTCGTGGTTCACACCGTAGACCACCGTGGCGTCCGCGCCTTTGGCCGGTGCGGAGATGATCACCTTGCGCGCACCGGCGGTAACATGGGCGGCAGCTTTGGCACGGTCGGTGAACAGGCCGGTGCATTCGAACACCACATCGATTTTCAGCGCGGCCCATGGCAGTTCGGCCGGGTTGCGAATGGCACTGACGGCAATCCGGTCGCCGTTGACGGTCAGGCTTTCCTGATCGTGGGCGACCTCTGCTTCAAAAGTGCCATGCACGGTGTCGTATTTGAGCAAGTGGGCATTGATCGCGCTGTCGCCCAGATCATTGATGGCGACGATCTGCAAATCCTGGCGGTAGCCTTGGGTATACAGTGCGCGCAGGACATTACGGCCGATGCGGCCAAAACCATTGATTGCGATGCGAAGAGTCATTGGGAAGTGCCTGTCGTCGATTTGTTGTAAGAATTACAAGATTATTCGCATAAAAATAGAAAACAAGCCTTTTTAGTGGCAATATTTTGTTCAATCTACAACGAGTGACCTGAATCAACTGGTCCGATGATCCGAACGACACCCTGCCATCCCATGAGCTGCGGGCGTTTGGTCAACATAGGAACGAGGGTCGCCACATCCGTTAGCCTGGAGTTCTACACATGCATCCCCGCGTTCTTGAGGTCACCGAACGGCTTATCGCCCGCAGCCGCGCCACCCGCGAGGCCTACCTTGCGCTCATTCGCGGCGCCGCCAGCGACGGTCCGATGCGCGGTAAGCTGCAATGCGCCAACTTTGCCCATGGCGTAGCCGGCTGCGGTGCTGAAGATAAAAATAGTCTGCGTTTGATGAATGCCGCCAACGTGGCAATTGTTTCCTCATATAACGACATGCTCTCGGCACACCAGCCGTACGAACATTTCCCTGAACAGATCAAGCAAGCCCTGCGTGAGGTCGGCTCGGTCGGCCAGTTCGCCGGCGGTACCCCCGCCATGTGCGACGGTGTGACCCAGGGTGAGCCGGGCATGGAGCTGAGCCTGCTCAGTCGCGAAGTGATTGCCATGTCCACGGCGGTAGCGCTGTCCCACAACATGTTCGACGCCGCCTTGATGCTGGGCATCTGCGACAAGATCGTCCCAGGCCTGATGATGGGCGCGCTGCGCTATGGTCACCTGCCGATGATCTTCGTCCCGGGCGGGCCGATGCCGTCGGGCATTTCGAACAAACAGAAGGCCGATGTGCGCCAACGCTATGCCGAAGGCAAGGCCACCCGCGAAGAGCTGCTGGAATCGGAGATGAAGTCCTACCACAGCCCCGGCACCTGCACCTTCTACGGCACCGCCAATACCAACCAGTTGCTGATGGAAGTGATGGGCCTGCACTTGCCGGGCGCTTCGTTCGTCAACCCGTACACGCCGCTGCGTGACGCACTGACCCGTGAAGCGGCGCATCAAGTGACGCGCCTGACCAAGGCCAACGGCAATTTCATGCCGATCGGCGAGATCGTCGACGAGAAGTCGATCGTCAACTCCATCGTTGCCCTCAACGCGACCGGCGGTTCTACCAACCACACCTTGCACATGCCGGCCATCGCCATGTCGGCGGGCATCATTCTCACCTGGCAGGACATGGCCGATCTCTCCGAGGTAGTGCCGACCCTGTCCCACGTGTATCCAAACGGCAAGGCCGATATCAACCACTTCCAGGCGGCGGGCGGCATGTCGTTCCTGATTCGCGAACTGCTTGAGGCCGGCCTGCTCCACGAAGACGTCAACACCGTGGCCGGCAAGGGCTTGAGCCGCTACACCCAGGAGCCGTTCCTGGTCGACGGCGAGTTGATCTGGCGCGACGGCCCGATCGAGAGCCTCGATGAAACCATCCTGCGTCCCGTGGCCCGTGCATTCTCGGCCGAGGGCGGTTTGCGCGTGATGGAAGGCAACCTCGGTCGTGGGGTGATGAAAGTCTCGGCCGTGGCCCTGGAGCATCAAATCGTCGAAGCGCCGGCCGTGGTGTTCCAGGACCAACAGGACCTGGCCGACGCATTCAAGGCCGGCGAGTTGGAAAAGGACTTTGTCGCGGTGATGCGATTCCAGGGCCCACGCTCCAACGGCATGCCGGAATTGCATAAAATGACCCCGTTCCTCGGCGTGCTGCAGGACCGAGGCTTCAAAGTGGCATTGGTTACGGACGGGCGTATGTCCGGAGCCTCAGGTAAGATCCCCGCCGCGATCCACGTCAACCCCGAAGCACAGAGCGGCGGGCCGCTGGCGCGGGTGCAGAATGGCGATATCATTCGCGTGGATGGCGTGAAGGGCACCTTGGAGCTTAAGGTGGACGCCGAAGAATTCGCAGCGCGCACGCCTGCCACGGGCCTGTTGGGCAACAACGTGGGGGCTGGTCGTGAACTGTTTGCATTTATGCGCTTGGCCGCAAGCTCCGCAGAGCAGGGCGCCAGCGCCTTTACCTCTGCCTTGGAGACGCTTAAGTGAAGCTTGCGCTGGTCGGTGACATCGGGGGAACCAACGCCCGTTTTGCGTTGTGGCAGGATCAGGAGCTGCATTCGATCCGGGTGCACGCCACGGCGGATCACTCAAGCCCTGAGGCGGCCATCATGGTCTACCTCAAGGAAGAGGGCCTGCAAATCGGCGACATCGGCGCGGTGTGCCTGTCGGTCGCCGGGCCGGTGAGCGGTGATGAATTTAAATTCACCAACAATCACTGGCGCCTGAGCAAGACTGCATTCTGTAAAACCCTGCAGGTGGATAACCTGCTGCTGGTCAATGATTTCACGGCCATGGCCTTGGGTATGACACGGCTCAAGCCCGACGAATTTCGCGTGGTCTGCGAAGGCACGCCGGAAGCGTTTCGCCCTGCGGTAGTGATCGGCCCGGGCACTGGCCTTGGCGTCGGTACGTTGCTGGATCTGGGTGGCGGCCGTTGGGCGGCGTTGCCGGGGGAGGGCGGCCATGTCGACCTGCCCCTGAGCAGCCCGCGTGAAACCCAGCTGTGGCAGCACATCCACAATGAGATCGGCCACGTCAGCGCCGAGACCGCCCTGAGCGGTGCTGGCCTGCCGCGTGTCTATCGCGCAATCTGTGCGGTGGATGGCCATACGCCGGTGCTGGACACGCCCGAAGCCATTACGGCGGCGGGGTTGGCCGGTGACCCGGTGGCCGTGGAAGTCTTGAACCAGTTCAGCATCTGGTTGGGCCGCGTAGCGGGCAACAACGTGCTGACCACCGGCGCGCGCGGCGGTGTGTATATCGTGGGCGGGGTGATCCCGAGGTTTGCCGACTTCTTCATCAACAGTGGTTTTACCAAGAGCTTCAGTGACAAAGGCTGCATGAGCGACTACTTCAAAGGTATTCCGGTGTGGTTGGTGACCGCGCCGTATTCCGGGTTGACCGGGGCGGGTGTGGCGCTTGAGCAGGCTTTTGCATAGACCTTGATGGCCTCATCGGGGGCAAGCCCCTCCCACACTTCGATGTGTGAATACATTCAAAATGTGGGAGGGGGCTTGCTCCCGATGGTGGCCCTAAGCAACACATGACTCAAGCTTGGCCATAACTACAAGGAGGACCCCGTGAGCGTAATCAGTAAATCGATTCTCCTCGTCGACGACGACCAGGAAATCCGCGAATTGCTGCAAACCTACCTCAGCCGCGCCGGGTTCCAAGTCCGTGGCGTGTCGGATGGTGCGGGGTTCCGCCAGGCCATGAGCGAGGCACCATGCGACCTGGTGATTCTTGATGTGATGCTGCCCGACGAAGACGGTTTCAGCCTGTGTCGTTGGGTTCGTCAGCACCCACGTCAGGCCCAGGTGCCGATCATCATGCTGACCGCCAGTTCCGACGAAGCCGACCGGGTGATCGGCCTGGAGCTGGGCGCCGACGATTACATCGGCAAGCCCTTCAGCCCCCGCGAGTTGCAAGCGCGGATCAAGGCCCTGTTGCGTCGTGCCCAGTTTGGCCAGGAGCGCAGCGGCGCGGGTGACGTTCTGGCGTTTGACGAGTGGCGGCTGGACATGATCAGCCACCGCCTGTTTCATGTGGATGGCGAGGAGGTGATCCTCTCCGGCGCCGACTTTGCCCTGCTCAAGCTGTTCCTTGACCACCCCCAACAGATTCTCGACCGCGACACCATCGGCAACGCCACCCGTGGACGCGACCTGATGCCGCTGGACCGTATCGTCGACATGGCGGTCAGCCGCTTGCGCCAGCGTCTGCGCGATACCGAAAAACCCCCGCGGCTGATCCGCACCGTGCGTGGCAGCGGTTATCAACTGGCAGCCAGCGTGGTTGCCGGCAATGCCCACTGAGCGTCTGGCCGAGCGCCGCATCCGCTTTCCCGTGCCCCGTTCGCTGCTGGGGCGCATGTTGCTGCTGACCCTGCTCGTGGTGCTGTTTGCCCAGGCACTGTCCAGCGTGATCTGGGTCTCGCAATTGCGCGCTACCCAGCTTGAGGGCCTGGTCACCAGTGCCCGTAGCCTGGCGCATTCGATGACCGCCAGCGTCAGTTACTTCCGCTCGTTGCCCGTGGCCTATCGCCCTTTGGTGCTCGACCAACTGCGCAGCATGGGCGGCACCCGTTTCGTGGTGACCCTCAATGACCGGCCGCTGGACATGGCGATATTGCCGCAGACGCCGCGCAAACAGGCCGTGCTTGAGGCGGTGGATGAAGTGCTGCGCCAGACCCTGGGCGCCGATGTGCATATCTCGGTGGAGTTCGTCAGTGCCGAAGACCTGCGGATTTTCAACGCCGGTTTGAAGCTCGATGAACTGCCGCGCTCCTGGGCGCATTACGCACTGACCCTGGAACCGGTGAACCCGCCAGTGCTGGTGACTCAGATCCAGCTTGCGCCCGGTGAGTGGCTGTACATCGCCTCGCTGCTGCCCGAGCCTTACACCAGCCTGGAGGAGCAGGGCCTGCCGGCCCAGCAGGTGTGGTTTATCGTGCTGACCAGCGGCTTGCTGTTGCTGTTCATCGGCCTGCTGGTGCACTGGCAAAGCAGGCCGCTCAAGCGCCTGGCGCGGGCGGCGCGGGACATGTCCCTGGGCGCCGATGTGGAGCCGGTAGCCGAAGGCGGCGGCAGCGAAGTGGTGGAAGTCGGGCGTGCCTTCAACGCCATGCGTGAGCGCATCAGCCGTTACTTGACCGAGCGCAGCCAGTTGTTCAGCGCGATCTCCCATGACCTGCGCACGCCGATTACCCGCTTGCGCCTGCGCGTGGAGCTGCTGGAAGACGAGAACCTGCAAACCAAATTCGGCCGCGACCTGGATGAGTTGGAGCTGCTGGTAAAGGGCGCGCTGCAATGTGTGAAAGACACTGACATCCACGAAAACATCGAACCGGTGGATTTGAATCACGTGCTCGACTGCCTGGTGGAGCCGTACCTGGCGCCCAATGGCAATGGCCGCATCACCCAGGACGGCCGTGCCCTGGCGCCTTATCCGGGCAAGCCGCTGGCGCTCAAGCGCTGCATCGGCAACCTGATCGACAACGCCTTGAAGTACGGGCAGAAAGCTCACTTGCATATCGAGGACGATGGCGTGGACTTTATCCTGCACGTCGACGACGAAGGCCCCGGCGTACCGGAGCAGCGCCTGGAGCAAGTCTTCGAACCGCATTTCCGCCTGGCCGGGCAGCAACAGGGCTACGGCCTGGGCCTGGGGATTGCGCGCAACATCGCGCACAGCCATGGCGGGGAAGTGAGCCTGCAGAACCTGCGTGAGGGGGGCCTGCGGGTGACCTTGCAACTGCCTCGTGGACTGGACTGAATACATGAGGTCAAAATGTGGGAGGACTTGCTCCCGATTGCGCTGGGCCAGCTAAAGATAAGCTGACTGTCACACCGCTATCGGGAGCAAGCCCCCTCCCACATTTTTGATCTGCATGGGCTCAGATGCTCTGGCGCAATCGGGCCAGGTCTCTTAAAGGCGGTGCCCCAAACAACCGGCTGTACTCGCGGCTGAACTGCGACGGGCTTTCATACCCGACTCGATACCCTGCCGCCGACGCTTCCAGCCCTTCGGCGATCATCAGCCGCCGCGCTTCCTGCAAGCGCAACTGCTTCTGATATTGCAGCGGGCTCATCGCGGTGATCGCCTTGAAGCGATGGTGCAAGGTCGAAACGCTCAGGTTCACTTCCTTGGCCAGGTCATCGATACGCAGCGGTTGTTCGTAGTTGCCGTTCAACCAGGTGATTGCCTGGCTGACCCGATGGCTCTGGCTGTTGGCGACGGCGATTTCATACAGCCGATAGCCCTGCGGGCCACGCAATAGCCGATAGAGGATCTCGCGGTTGATCAATGGCGCGAGCATGGCGATGTCTTTGGGCGAGTCCAGCAGGCGCGTCAAGCGCAGCACCGCGTCGAGCAGTTGGCTGTCGATGCGGTCGACGTACATGCCACGGGAGGTGGGGCGCGAGGGCACGCCCATCGGCCCGGCCTCGGCGATCAGGGCAGTGAGCTGCGCCGGGTCGATATTGATGCGTACTGACAGGTTGGGATCGTGCGGCGTGGCATCGATGATCCGTCCCGCCACGGGCATAGCGACCGAGAACACCAGGTAGTTGAGTGGGTCGTAGGCAAAGATTTCGTCGGCCAGGCGGACTTCCTTGCTGCCGCTGGCGAGGATGCACAAGGCCGGCTCCACCAGCACCGGCATGAAATCGCGCGGTGTGTTGTGGCGGTTCAGATACAGCGAGGTGATAGCCGTGCCATAGGAACCGTCTTCCCAGGTATGGCGTTGCACGATGCTGGCCAGTTCGGCGCGCTGCTTTTCCATCTCGGCATCGAGGGGAATCAGCGGATGTTCAGGCGACGACATGGAGTGACCTCTACACGCTTCTTCGATGGGCTCAGCTTAGTGGGCGCTTTTCAAAAAGTGTTACGTCGATTCTGCACAATCCTTGCCTGATCCTGCGATATGGCGTGAATCAGGCAAGCGCAAGGCCCGTCATCTCCCTGAAACACTGAGTGTGTGCCTGGAACACCACCTGCGGGCCGAGTGGCTTATCTACGCTTCTCGCAGGATTGTGCAATAAGCCTGCAGGAATTGACTAACCGCGTTTGCACCCGCGCCGTTATCTTTGATCCTGTGGCAGCCCGCCCTCAGCGTGTTTGCCGAGTATCACTTCTCAACGGGAGAGTCGAACATGTCCACCCCCATTCCCGCGAGCCATATGGCCTTTATCCGTGCCCGTACCGGGTGCAGCACCGAACTCGGTGCACGCTTGAGCAGTTTGATCGAACCGGGCCGTCAGGCTCAGGGTTGCCTGCAGTTTTCGTTGCAGCATTCCCAGGTCGACCCCGATGTCTGGCTGATCTCGGGTTTCTGGAGTAGCGAACAGGCGATGAGCGCCTACTTCAACTCGCCGGCCCTGATGATCTTTACCGAGTTGTTGAACGACATGGTAGTGCGCAGCATGGACTTCCAGACCTTCACCGATGCATCTGCCGTACATGCCTACGGCGAGTACCTGCAACTCGCCGGTTGAGGGTTAGAATGGCCGACTTTCCATTGGCCAGGACCTGCAACATGGCACGTAAACAATTTGCCCACCACGAAGCCGTTTCCGCCGTAGTACCGGGGGAAGGGGGCTACAGCGCCGCCGTCGCCGTCAAGGCACTCGATGGCATGGGCGCACCCAGGTTTCACAAGATCCTTGATGGCCAGAAGTTCAAGACCGCCTCCGACGCCGACGATGCAGCCGCGCTGCAACTTGAATACCTGGTCGACGTAGACGAAGACGGCCAACTGGCTTGGGCAACTGCCGCAAACTAGAACGCGCCGTCGATCAGGGAGGGGGCTCCTGATAGCAGAGAGTCAGTCGATGCTGTGTTGACTTCACCAACGCTATCGGGAGCAAGCCCCCTCCCACAGGTTTTATTGCATGCCATCAGCGGCTATTGGCACCAGGGCGATACATCTTGAACAGCGCCTCTGGCCCCAACTGGAAGTAATCCGCCGGGCCGCCACCGCGCAGGATCGGTTCGGCGGCGGCGGTGTCGTAGATGCCATCCTTGAGCAACCACTTGGCGATGTGCACCGCGACCACTTCGCCCAGTACCAGCCAGCTCGGCACCAGTTGCTTGTCGGCGCGCTGCAGTTGAATGATCTGGGTCACCTTGCATTCAAACGAGACCGGGCTCTCGCCCACCCGCGGTACGCCAACGATTTTCGAGGCCACCGGCGTCAGGCCGGATAACTCGAATTCGTTCACCTCCGGCGATACGGCGGCGCAACTCTGGTTCATCTGCTCGGCCAACGGGCGGGTGGCCAGGTTCCAGACAAACTCGCCGGTCTGTTCGATGTTGTTAAGGCTGTCTTTACGGCCGACGCTGGAAAAACCAATGATCGGCGGAATGTAGTTGAACGCATTGAAGAAACTGTAGGGCGCCAGGTTCAGGCGACCTTCGCGATCGTGGGAAGAAATCCAGCCGATCGGCCTTGGCCCGACGATGGCATTGAACGGGTCATGGGGCAGGCCGTGACCGTTGGCAGGCTCGTAGAAATGAATATCGTCAGACATGACCGGGGGTTCCTGCTATTGGCTTCGGGATGGAGGCCATACTGCAAGGCATGGCGCTGAATTTCCATCAGCCGTATGGAATTTTCATTGATTGCCCACCGAATTTTCACAGCTCTGCATTCAGTCTGCGCGCCAGGCCGACACCCCTCTAAGTCGGCGCGTTGAAAGACTGAGCTTCGGAGCCTTCTGTACCATGAACAAACTTCCTCAGATCACCCTGGCGTTCTGGGTCATGAAAATCTGCGCAACCACCCTGGGCGAAACCGCCGGGGATTTGTTGTCGATGACCCTCAACGTTGGCTACGCCATCAGCTCGATGATCTTGATCAGCGTGTTCCTCGTCACCTTGCTGACGCAACTCTGGTCGAAAACCTACAACCCTGTGCTGTACTGGATCGTGATTTTGTCCACCAGCACCGCGGGCACCACCATGTCTGACTTCATGGACCGCACCCTGGGGCTGGGCTACGCCACGGGCTCCATGATCCTGATCGCGATCCTGATGATCATCTTCGCGTTGTGGCATGTCAGCGGCGACTCGCTGAACGTGAACAAAGTGCAAACCTTCCGGGGCGAGTTGTTCTACTGGATGGCCATCCTGTTCTCCAACACCTTGGGTACCGCGCTGGGCGACTTCCTGGCCGATGACTCGGGGCTCGGCTTCGCCGGTGGCGCCTTGTTGATCGGCTCGGCGATTGCCGGGGTAGTGGCGCTCAAGTACTTCACCCGGATCTCGTCGGTGCTGTTGTTCTGGGTGGCGTTTGTCTTGACCCGGCCGTTTGGTGCGACGCTGGGTGACTTCCTCACCAAACCCTATGAAAAGGGTGGGCTGGATTTCGGCACCATCGGTTCGTCGGCGGTATTGGCGGGTGTGCTGATGGTGATGATTGCCGGGGCGTCGTATGCGCAGCGGCGATATGGGCGTCAGGCAGCCGCAGAGCTGTCCTGATCCTATTATCCAGGCAAGATAAAACTCAATGTGGGAGGGGGCTTGCTCCCGATAGCAGCGGTTCAGTCAACCGATTTATGGCTGACACACCGCCTTCGGCAGCAAGCCCCCTCGCACCGTTTTAGTCGGTGGTGATGCGCGAGTGCTTGCGGGTGTCTTTCATGGTCACATAGACCAACAACGACACCGCGATACACGCAGTCACGTACCAGTAGTAGCCGGTTTCCATACCGATACTCTTGAACCACAGCGCGATGTATTCAGCGGTACCGCCGAAGATCGACACGGTCAACGCATACGGCAGGCCCACGCCCAAGGCACGAATCTCGGTGGGGAACAGCTCGGCTTTCACCACGGCATTGATCGAGGTGTACCCGCTGACGATGATCAACGCCGCCATGATCAGGAAGAACGCACCCCACCAGGTCTGGATGGTGTGCAAGGTGGTGAGGATCGGTACGGTGCAGAGCGTGCCGAGGATGCCGAAGGCAATCAGGATCGGCCGACGGCCAACCTTGTCCGACAGCCCGCCGACCAGGGGTTGCAGGCACATGAACAGGAACAGCGTCGCCGCCGAGATGGTGGTGGAGTCGGAGATGCTCATGCCGACGGTGTTCACCAGGTATTTCTGCATGTAGGTGGTGTAGGTGTAGAACGCCAGGGTGCCGCCCATGGTCAGGCCGACGACGGTCATCAGCTCCTTGGGATGGCGCAGCAACGTGCGCATCGCGCTTTCCTTGGCTTTCTCCTTCTTGGTGAACGACTCGGTTTCTTCCATGCCACGACGCAGGTACAGCGCGACAACCGCGCACAGGGCGCCGATGGCGAACGGGATGCGCCAGCCCCAGGCATACAGTTGCTCGGTGGTCAGTACTTGTTGCAGCACGATCAATACCGCCAGCGCGATGAGCTGGCCGGAGATCAGGGTCACGTACTGGAAGCTGGAGAAGAAACCGCGACGCTCCTTGGTCGCCATTTCACTCAGGTAAGTGGCCGAAGTGCCGTATTCGCCACCGACCGACAAACCTTGCAGCAGGCGGGCGAAGACCAGCAGGATCGGCGCGCCGATGCCGATGGTGTCGTAGCCAGGGCTCAGGGCGATCAGCAGCGAGCCGAAGCACATCAGCAGTACCGAGGCCATCAGTGCAGCCTTGCGGCCCTTGTAGTCGGCGTACATCCCCATCAGCCAGCCGCCGATAGGGCGCATCAGGAAGCCCACGGCGAAGATCGCAGCGGTGTTCATCAATTGCGCGGTGGAGGAGCCTGCCGGGAAGAAGGTCTTGGCGAAGTACAGCGAGAAGGCGGCGTAGACGTACCAGTCGTACCACTCGACCATGTTGCCGACGGAGCCACTGAAAATCGATTTGATCCGGCTGGAGGTGGTGCGCTCTTTTGCCGGCACGGCCGCCGACCCCAGAGGCAGGGTGTTGGAGTTATCCATTGAAGGATCCTTCATCTAGTTGTTTTTATGGAGCAGCGCGTGCGCAGCCTGGTTCGGCTATAGCAGGAGCTGTGCCAAGGGGATGAAGGCCCGGTCTAGAAGGGTTGCAGGATTATTTTGAGCGGAAAGTCGCCGATGATTCTTGATGGCTGAGCGGAAATCCGCTTATGGCAGCAGGCCTCGTCGGGAGCAAGCCCCTCCCACATTGTGATTTGTGAACACATTCAAGTGTGGGAGGGGGCTTGCCCCCGATGACGGCCTGAAAGGCACCGCAAAGCCTGGCTTAGAGAAACATCTCCCGCACCAACCCATGACGCTGCATCTTTTCATTGAAAGTCCGGCGCGGCAGTTGCAGTTCCGCCAGGACCGCCTTGATATCGCCCTTGTGCCGGGTCAATGCGGCCTTCAGGCAATGAGCCTCGAAGGCTTCTTGCTGCGCGGCCAGCGATTGCCCGGCCTCGATACCCTCAGGCTCAGGTTCGCCAAGCCCCAGCACCTGGCGTTCGGCAACGTTGGCCAGTTCGCGCACGTTGCCCGGCCAGTCATGGCTGAGCAGGCGTCCCAATTGCGCGCCGCCGAGCGGTTCGGCGCTGCGGCCAAGGCGCTCGGCGGCATTTTGGGCAAAGTGATCGAACAACAATGGAATATCTTCACGGCGCTCACGCAAGGGCGGCAGGCGCAACTGTGCGACGTTCAGGCGATAAGCCAGGTCTTCGCGAAAGCGCCCGGCGCGGGCCTCTTCCAGCAGGTCGGGTTTGGTGGCGGCAATGATGCGCAGGTCGACGTGGATGCTCTGGTTGGAGCCCAGCCGCTCCAGTTTCTGCTCTTGCAACACACGCAGCAGTTTCACCTGCTGGGCCAGGGGCATGCTTTCGATTTCATCCAGGAACAGTGTGCCGCCGTGAGCGTATTCCAACTTGCCGATACGCTTGCCCTGGGCGCCGGTGAAGGCGCCGCTTTCGTGGCCGAACAGCTCGGCTTCAAACAGCTGCTCGGGGATCGCCGCACAGTTGAGCGCCACAAATGGCTTCTTTGCCCGCGGGCCGAAATCATGCAGGCAACGGGCAACCAGCTCCTTGCCGCTGCCGGTCTCGCCACGGATCAGCACATTGACCGGCAAGCTGGCCAGGTCCAGCACCTGCCGGCGCAACGTCTGCAAGCCCCGGGATACGCCGAGCAGGCTGGATTCAAGCTGTGCCCGGTGATCGGCCTGCTGGTGCAGGCGGCGGTTCTCCAGGATCAGCCCGCGTTTGTCCAGGGCGCGACGCAGGCTATTGAGCAGGGTATCGGGGCTGAAGGGTTTCTCGAGGAAATCGTAGGCACCGTCACGCATGGCTTCTACCGCCATCGGCACGTCGCCGTGGCCCGTCAGCAGGATCACCGGCAGGTCGGCATCGCGGCGCTGCACTTCGGCCAGCAGCTCCAGGCCGCTGAGCCCGGGCATGCGCACGTCGCTCAAGATGACACCGGGAAAGTCCCTGGGCAGTTGCGCCAGGCAGGCCTCGGCGCGGCTGAACAACTGCACGTCAAACCCCGACAGGCTCAGCCATTGCTCGACGGCCGTGCGGATGCTGGCTTCGTCATCGACCACAATCACCGCGTTCAACATAGGTCGGGTGTCTCCAGTGCGATAGGCAAGGTCAGGGTGAACACCGCGCCGTCGCCACGGTTGCCGGCGATCAGGCGCCCGCCCAGTTCGTGCACGATAGCGTAAGACACCGCCAGCCCCAGGCCCAGCCCGTCACCTACCGGCTTGGTGGTGAAGAAGGGGTCGAACACGCAGCTCAAATGCTCATCGTCAATCCCGCCGCCACTGTCGCTGACGGTCAGTTGCCACAGCTGCTGATCGGCCTGTAGGCGGATTTCCAGGCGTTTGCGCGGTTTATCGGCCATGGCGTCAAGGGCGTTGCGCAACAGGTTGATCAGTACCTGTTCCAGGCGGATCGCATCGCCGCGTACCCAGGCGGGGCGGGTCAGGTCCAGCACCACGCCGATGGCCTCATTACGCAGGCGCGCGTCGAGCAGGTGCAGGGACTGGTCAACCACCGTGGCCAGGTCCAGGCGTTCACGCAGGCCACTGGGGCTTTTACGGGCGAACGTCTTGAGGTGGCCGGTCAGCGCAGCCATGCGTGTGAGCATGTCGTCCAGTGGGGTGAGCGCTTGGTAGGCATCGTCCACGCGGCCATGATCCAGCAGCAGGCGCAGGGTTGCCAATTGCATACGCTGGGCGGTCAGAGGCTGGTTGATTTCATGGGCGAGGGCGGCGGACATCTGGCCCAATGCCGCCAGCTTGGCCGATTGCACCAAACCGTCCTGGGCCATGCGCAAGGCTTGGGTGCGTTGCGCCACAAGCTGTTCGAGCTCTTCGCGGCTGCGCTGGCGCAAACGGGCCAGGCGCCAGCGCTGGGTCAGAAACAGCGTCAGGAACACCAATGCCAGCCAGGAGCCGGCAGCGGCGAGGCCGGCATTACGCTGGTCTTCAAGGGCGGGCTGGGGTTTGCGCAGCAGGTGCAGCGTCCAGCCTTCGGCCTTCAGCGGCAGCGATTCCCAGATGTAATCGGCGCTGCCGTCGGGGCCATTGACGCGCATCAGATGGCTGTTGTCATCGAAACGCTGCAGGGTTTGGGTCTCCAGCGGCTGCAAGCGCTTTTTGTCGTATTGGCGTGTGGCCTGGAGCTCGGCGAGGTCGCCGTCCGACAACGGGCGCAGGTTGCGATAACGCCAGCCCGGCTGGTTGGCGATAAATACGATGCCGCGCGCGTCGCTGACCAGCAGCAGGTCATTGCCCTGGGCCCATTCGCGCTCAAGCTCGGGGAACTCCAGCTTCACCACCATGGCACCGAGAAACTGCTCGTGTTCGTCCACTACCGCGCTGGAGAGAAAATAGCCGGGAATACCGGTGGTCACGCCCACCGCATAAAAGCGCCCGGCGCCCTGGCTCAGGGTCTGGCTGAAATAGGGACGAAATGCGTAGTTATGCCCGACATAGCTGCTGGGCAGGTTCCAGTTACTGGCAGCGACAGCAAGGCCGGTGCGGTCCATCAGTTCCAGGGTAGAGGACTGCGCCGCACTGTTGATGCGTTCCAGCTTGCGGTTGAGCACAGCCTGGGTGGTGGCATCCAGCGGGCCCTTCAACGCGTTGATCATTTCCGAGTCCAGCGCCAGCACGGCGGGCAGGGCACGGTAACGTTCGATCAGGGTGTGCAGGGAATTGCCATACAGCGTGAGCTGTTGTTTGGCGCGTGAAGCGTCGTCCACCAGGGCCTGGCGTTCGGCATGGCGGGTGGCGAAGGTCGCGGCGAGCAGCGCACCGGCGATGATCAACAGGCAGTAGAAAGTCAGGCGAAGGGGGCGAGGGATCGCGATCATACGGTGATGGGCAGGCACGGTAAGGGGTGAGCACCATACCATGCGCCATCGGGTGTAGTGAGCGGGCTTACTGGACTTCTACCGCCAGGCTGTCACTGATCTTTTTCTGCCAGATGGCAGGACCGGTGATGTGGACGGACTCGCCCTTGCTGTCCACCGCGACGGTGACCGGCATGTCTTTGACCTCGAACTCGTAGATCGCTTCCATGCCCAGTTCGGCGAAAGCCACGACGCGCGACTTCTTGATGGCCTGGGCCACCAGGTAAGCGGCGCCGCCGACGGCCATCAGGTACACGGCTTTGTGGTCCTTGATCGCTTCAATGGCGGTTGGACCGCGCTCGGATTTGCCGATCATGCCCAGCAGGCCGGTTTGTTCGAGGATCTGACGGGTGAACTTGTCCATCCGCGTCGCGGTGGTCGGGCCTGCCGGGCCAACCACTTCTTCGCGCACCGGATCAACCGGGCCGACGTAGTAGATGAAGCGGCCCTTGAGGTCCACCGGCAGGGTTTCGCCCTTGTTCAGCATCTCGACCATGCGCTTGTGCGCCGCGTCGCGACCGGTGAGCATCTTGCCGTTGAGCAATACGGTTTCGCCCGGCTTCCAGCTCTGCACTTCTTCCGGGGTCAGGGTGTCGAGGTTGACGCGGCGGGCCGACGGGCCGGCTTCCCAGACGATCTCCGGGTAGGCGTCCAACGGTGGCGCTTCCAGCGATGCCGGGCCGGAACCGTCGAGCACGAAGTGGGCGTGACGGGTGGCGGCGCAGTTGGGGATCATGCACACCGGCAAGGACGCGGCGTGGGTCGGGTAGTCCATGATCTTCACGTCGAGCACGGTGGTCAGGCCGCCGAGGCCCTGGGCGCCGATGCCCAGTTGGTTGACCTTCTCGAACAGCTCCAGGCGCATCTCTTCGATACGGTTCTGCGGGCCGCGCTTTTTCAGCTCGTGGATGTCGATGGATTCCATCAACACTTCCTTGGCCATGACGGCGGCTTTTTCGGCGGTGCCGCCGATGCCAATGCCCAGCATGCCCGGAGGGCACCAGCCGGCGCCCATGGTCGGAACGGTCTTCAGTACCCAGTCGACGATCGAGTCGGACGGGTTGAGCATCGCCATCTTCGACTTGTTCTCGGAACCGCCGCCCTTGGCTGCTACATCCACTTCCACAGTGTTACCCGGGACGATGGAGTAGTGGATCACGGCCGGGGTGTTGTCCTTGGTGTTCTTGCGCGCGCCTGCCGGGTCGGCAAGGATCGATGCACGCAGGACGTTTTCCGGCAGGTTGTAGGCGCGACGCACGCCTTCGTTGATCATGTCGTCCAGGCCCATGGTGGCGCCATCCCAACGTACGTCCATGCCCACGCGCACGAACACGGTGACGATACCGGTGTCCTGGCAGATCGGGCGGTGGCCGGTGGCGCACATGCGCGAGTTGATCAGGATCTGGGCGATGGAGTCACGGGCCGCTGGCGATTCTTCGCGCAGGTAGGCTTCGTGCATGGCCTGGATGAAGTCAACGGGGTGGTAGTAGGAAATGAATTGCAGGGCGTCGGCAACGCTCTGAATCAGGTCGTCTTGCTTGATCACGGTCATGAGTCGCGCTCCTCTATAAGGGAACATTCAATAAAGGTGGCTTCAGTGTTGCATCGGTCGGCTGAAACCACCTTTCCAAGGCACGCCAAAGTGGTGCAGGCGCGACGCTAAAAAGGCGCGGCAGTATAACCCGGCACGGTGGCCGATACACCCGACTATGGTCAAACTGTCGCAGGCGTGATTCCCTGTGTGCCCCTTATGATTGAGTCCTCCCATGCCTGAACTGTACGTCGGTGAGCGCCACTGGTCGGTCACCACCGGCAGCAACCTGCTGGATGCCCTGAACCAGGCGGGTGTGGGCGTGCCCTACAGTTGTCGGGCGGGCAGTTGCCATGCGTGCCTGGTGCGATGCCTGGGACAGGTCGACGACCAGCAGCCAGACGCCTTGAGCCCGGCGCAACGCCAGGACGGCTGGCGTTTGGCGTGTCAGTGCCAGGTTATCGGCGATCTTGAGGTTGAGACCTTTGATCCGCTGCGTGACGGTTTGGCGGCCCGGGTGGTGGGCGCCGACTGGTTGAACACAAATGTGCTGCGCCTGCGTCTGCAACCGGAACACGGCCTGCGTTATCGGGCCGGGCAACATCTGGTGTTGTGGGCGGGGCAGGTAGCGCGGCCCTATTCCCTGGCCAGCTTGCCCCAGGAAGATCCGTTCCTGGAGTTTCACCTCGATTGCCGCCAGCCGGGTGAGTTCAGCGATATTGCCCGGCAGTTGCAGGTGGGCGATGCGCTGCGATTGGGTGAGTTGCGCGGGGGAGCGCTGCAATACGATCCCGACTGGCACACCCGGCCGTTGTGGCTGCTGGCTTCCGGCACCGGCTTGGGGCCTTTGTGGGGTGTGCTGCGTGAGGCGTTGCGCCAGGATCATCAAGGCGCCATCCGCGTGATTCACCTGGCCCATGATGCGCAGGCTCATTACTTGGCCGGTCCCCTGGCGGAGCTGGCCGCGCAGCATCCCAACTTGACTGTGGAACTATGGACGGCGGCTGAGCTGGCCCAGGCATTGGCGCAACTGCGGCTTGGTTCGCGGCAAACCCTGGCTCTACTCTGCGGGCATCCTGCCAGTGTCGAGGCGTTTTCCAAGCGGCTGTTCCTGGCCGGTTTACCGCGTAATCAACTGCTGGCCGATGTGTTTGTGCCCCGTGGTTGAGGGCTGAATTGCGCTGCTGCGATGAAGGTGTGTTGTCTGGGTGGGCCTCATCGGGAGCAAGCCCCCTCCCACATTGTGATTTGTGAACACATTCAAGTGTGGGAGGGGGCTTGCTCCCGATGGGGCTATGAAGCCAATACAAAATCCGATCTGCAAAGCAAAAAGCCCCGCCATTCACATGGCGGGGCTTTTGTTTTTCAGCGTGTCACTCAGACCTGCGGGTCGCCCACATGCAGGATCTTCATGCCATTCGTGCCACCGGTGGTGTGGTAGCTGTCGCCCTTGGTCAGGATGACCCAGTCGCCTTTCTCGACGACGCCGCGCTTGACCAGTTCGTCGATCGCCTTCTGGCTGACTTCGTTGGGTGCCAGCGAGGCCGGATCGAACGGAATGGTGTATACGCCACGGAACATCGCCGCGCGGGCCTGGGCTTCGCGGTGGGGGGTGAACGCGTAGATCGGCACCGAGGAGCGGATGCGCGACATGATCAACGGCGTGTAGCCACTTTCGGTCAAGGCGATGATCGCTTTCACGCCCGGGAAGTGGTTGGCGGTGTACATGGCGGCCAGGGCGATGCTCTGGTCGCAGCTTTCGAACACTTTGCCGATACGGTGGCTGGAGGTCTTGCTGGTCGGGTGCTTTTCGGCACCGACGCAGATACGCGCCATGGCTTGAACGGCTTCCAGCGGGTACGGGCCGGCGGCGCTTTCAGCCGAGAGCATCACGGCGTCGGTGTAGTCGAGCACGGCGTTGGCCACGTCGGACACTTCGGCACGGGTCGGCATCGGGTTCTGGATCATCGACTCCATCATCTGGGTCGCCACGATCACCGCTTTGTTGTGGCGACGGGCGTGCAGGATGATTTTCTTCTGGATACCGATCAGCTCGGCGTCGCCGATTTCCACGCCCAGGTCACCACGGGCAACCATCACCGCGTCGGAGGCGTTGATCAGGCCGTCGAGGGTTTCGTCATCGGCCACGGCTTCGGCGCGTTCGATCTTCGCCACCAGCCAGGCGGTGCCGCCGGCTTCGTCACGCAGTTTACGCGCGTATTCCATATCAGCGGCGTCGCGCGGGAAGGACACGGCGAGGTAGTCCACTTCCATTTCGGCGGCGAGCTTGATGTCGGCCTTGTCTTTGTCAGTCAGCGCCGGCGCCGTCAGGCCACCACCGCGACGGTTGATGCCTTTGTGGTCGGACAGCGGGCCGCCGATGATCACGGTGCAGTGCAGTTCAGTCGGGGTCGCGGTTTCGACGCGCATCACTACGCGACCGTCGTCCAGCAGCAGCTCGTCACCGACGCCGCAGTCCTTGACCAGGTCCGGGTAGTCGATACCCACGACTTGCTGGTTGCCTTCGGTCAGCGGATGGCTGGTGGAAAAGGTGAAGGTGTCACCGATCTTCAGCTCAATACGCTTATTGGTGAATTTGGCGATACGAATTTTCGGGCCTTGCAGGTCACCCAGCAATGCAACGAAGCGACCGTGCTTGGCGGCCAGGTCACGCACCAGTTTGGCGCGAGCCTTGTGCTCGTCCGGGGTGCCGTGGGAGAAGTTCAGACGGGCGACGTCCAAACCAGCCAGAATCAGCTGTTCGAGGACTTCCGGCGAGTTGCTGGCCGGGCCAAGGGTGGCGACGATTTTGGTACGACGGACGGACATGCACAGACTCCTGAGTTCAAGCGCTGGGGAAGGCTACTATGCTCTTTCGTTGTAGTCATTGTTCGTTTGCACTACTTATCGGCGATTGACTTGTTTTCGTTGCGGCTGAATAGGCGAACGCCCTTGAAGATTTTCGACAAGGGGTCGATACACTGCACAAGACAGGAGAACCCCCATGCGAATTTTGCTCGTTGCCGCCTTGGCCGTCAGTGTAGTCGGCTGTACCCGCTGGTCGATGGACCATCATTTGAACAATGCCTACCGTGCCTACGGGGTGGGTGATTGCGAGCGTGTCACCCTTGAGCTGTCCCAGGTCGACCGTGAAAGCCGTACCCGCCGTTATGTGCAACCGGAGGTCTCGATGTTGCGCGGGCAATGCCTGGAGCGGCAGAAACTGTTCGTCGATGCGGCGCAAACCTACCAGTTCATCATCAGCCAATACCCATCGAGTGAGTACGCCTATCGTGCCCGCGCCCGGCTCGATACCTTGCAGCAGTTGGGGCACTACTCGGGTGCCAGCGTGGCACAGCCACGTCCCGCATCTTTGTAATGATATTTGTGATTTGATTGCTGGCCTGTTGCCAGGCGTGGGCTATCCTTTGAATGTCCGTTTGTACAAGTTTCCATTCAAACGGATGAGGCGCCCGGATTCGGCCGTTGTTTAGTGGCAATGCAGTAGCTGTTGCCACACCGATATCCAGGCAGAGCGGGCAATGGGCTCGTTCCGAATCACTGGCACGGCCAGATTCATGGCCACTGGATGGCGATTTCATCATGATTACCGAACGAAGGATCGAACGGCATCAGTTATCTTGTTTTTTGCAGGTGTTCAATCGTCTGACCGACAAGCCTGTCGGCTTTCTGGGCAACCTCTCTGAAGAAGGGCTGATGTTGATCAGCCAATTACCCATGATGGTCGATGCGGATTTTGAGTTGCGCTTGAAGATCCCCGGATCTGACGGCGAGTTTCAGTACGTTGACCTGACGGCCACCTGTTTGTGGAGTTATGAGGACATCAACCCACAGCATTATGATTCCGGCTTCTGCATACGTCAGGCATCCGAAGAGTATCGGCAGTTGATCACTGCGTTGTTGCATTATTTCAGCTTCGATCCGCTGCAGGCCTCCGCTTGAACACGACGTGTTGTCGGCTCGGTCGGCGCTTGTCCTCGATCGGGCCGTACGTTTTTTTTAGAAAGCCCCGGCTTTTTTCCAGCTCTGATAACGCGTGACCAATTTGGCTCCCAACTCGGACGGCAGGGCATCGAGCACCGATAGCCCATGGGCGTTCAAACGATCATGCAGTTCATTGCGCGTGTTGAGGTAATCAATCGCGCCACTGTAGGCCAATGCTTCCGACAGGGTCTGCACGGGGACTTGGCGCAGTTCATCGAGGACATGTTCTCGCAGGCTGGCGACCATCACCCGGTGCTGCCGACTGATACGGTTGACGGCAGTCATGAGTGCCTCATCGTCTTCATCCCTTAGGTTGGTCACCACGATCACCAGCGCTCGACGCTTTTGTCGAGCCAGCAGATGGCTTGCGGCGGCCTCATAGTCGGCTGTTTTACGGGTGGTATCCAGGTCGTAAACCGTATTGAGCAATACGTTCAGTTGGCCACTACCCTTGACCGGTGCCAGGTAACGCGGCTGGTCACTGGCAAAGGTGCACAGACCCACGGCATCGCCCTGTCGCAACGCGACGTAGCTGAGCAACAGGCAGGCGTTGAGGGCGTGATCGAAATGGGAGAGCTCGTCGTCCTGGCTGCGCATGCGCCGACCGCAGTCGAGCATGAACACGATTTGCTGGTCGCGCTCATCCTGGTATTCGCGGGCGATTGGCGTGCGCTGCCGTGCCGTCGCTTTCCAATCGATCTGGCGCAGGCTGTCACCCTCGCGAAACTCGCGCAGCTGATGAAACTCAAGCCCCAACCCTCGTCGCGGGCGTTGACGTACGCCGAGTTGGCTCAGCCAGTTATCCACACCCTGCAACTGTGCGCCGTACAATCGGGCGAAATCCGGGTAAACGCGGGTAGCGTCCCGAGCGTCGATCAAGCGTCGAGCCGACCATAGCCCTAAGTGGCTAGGCAGGTGGATTTCGCAACGACTGAAGCTGAAATGCCCTCGTCGCAAGGGGCGAACGCGATAGCCCAGCTCGCAGCGCTCGCCAGGTCGCAACTCTATGGACTGCGGCAGGTTCTCCAGGCTCAAGCCATCCGGTACGTGATCGAACACCGTCAAGGTGATGGGTTGTGGATAACTGTGCTGCACTGCCAGCCTGACTTCCCCCCAGCGTCCCAACGCCAGGCTGCCGGGTAATTGCCGTTCT
Source organism: Pseudomonas sp. R11F (assembly GCF_050312575.1). Lineage (NCBI taxonomy): Bacteria > Pseudomonadati > Pseudomonadota > Gammaproteobacteria > Pseudomonadales > Pseudomonadaceae > Pseudomonas > Pseudomonas sp. R11F. Next base: position 243,070 of record NZ_JBNPJU010000046.1, read on the forward strand.
ATTCGCGGCGAAGGGCGGCGGCGCAGGCGTAAAGCGTCCAGCAGCGAGAGCAGCAGCAACGCCAGCAACAAGCCCCAGGCCACCGAATGCAACGTGTCGGGCACCTTGAGCTGCAAGGCTGCCGCAGCACCCAGCACAATATTCAAGCCCAGCAGCACGCCAAGCCAGGTCAGAAGCAGACGGGTTGGTTTCATTGCCGGGTCATTGCCTTGGTGCCGCAATCTGATCAAGCAACTGCTTGAGTACCTGGTCCACTTCCAATCCTTCTATGTCCAGCTCAGGCGCAATACGTACCCGGTGACGCAGTACCGCCAGGGCGCAGCCCTTGATGTCGTCTGGCGTGACGAACTCCCCGCCGCGCAACAGGGCCCGGGCACGAGCTCCACGTACCAGAGCGATCGAGGCCCGTGGGCCGGCGCCGATGGTCAGCCCTGGCCAGCTGCGTGTGGCACGCGCTATCCGTACCGCATAATCGAGGACTTGTTCATCCAGGGGCATCTCACTGGCTATCTGTTGCAACTGCACCACATCGTCAGCCTGCAGCACAGTGCGTAATGGTTGCACGTCCAGCATGTCGGCCCTGGATGACCGGGTCACTTCGCGCACCATATCCAGCTCTTGTCGAGCATCGGGATAATCCATGCGCACCTTGAGCATGAAGCGATCCAGCTCGGCTTCCGGCAGCGGGTAAGTACCTTCCTGTTCGATGGGGTTCTGGGTCGCCAGCACCATGAACGGTTGGCCGATGGGCAAGGCTTCCCCTTCAAGCGTGACTTGGCGCTCCTGCATGGCCTCAAGCAGCGCCGCTTGCGTCTTGGCGGGAGCACGGTTGATTTCATCGGCCAGTAGCAGGTGCGTAAACAACGGCCCCTTGCGCAACTTGAACTGTTGGCTTTGCAGGTCGTACACGGCATGCCCGGTGACGTCGCTGGGCATCAGGTCGGGGGTGAACTGGATGCGTGCGAAATCGCCACCAAAGCAGCGGGCCAGTGCCCGGACCAGCAGGGTCTTGCCCAGGCCAGGCACCCCTTCGAGCAATACATGGCCTCCCGCGATCAATGCCGTGAGCACGTCATCAATGACCTGATCCTGGCCGATCACGGCTTTGCGCAATTCAATGCGCAAAGCCTGGGCTTGCTGGCTGGCCTGCTGCAGGCTTGTGGTGTTCAGGACGGTGGACGGTGGGTATTCGCTCATAAGGCATTCCTGAGAGTTTGCAGGCTGGTCACCTGGCGGCTGAAATCGGCGCTGGAGAGCCGTTTCAACGGGAGTGGGCCGAGTGCCTGGCGGATGGCATCGGAGGGTTGTCGAGTCAGGTTTTCCAGTACCTGCCATTGTGCTGCCGTGTCCAGGTGTTCAAAGCCTGGATGGCGCTTGCGGGCGGTGCGCAGGATGTCGCGTTGGAGCGCTTGCAACAGTGCGGCCTGCCCACCGCGACGCAGCAGGAAATCGGCGCTGGCCTTCAAGTGTTCCTGCAACTGCCGGCGCGCTCGGGGGACGGGCGCCTGTATCGGGCCTTGGCGCATGCCGACGTGCCAGAGCGCCAGGCTTATCAGTGCGACGAGCGCTACCAATGCCTGTGGGAAATAACGCATCAACAGGGTCAGCAAGTTTTCCACGTCGCTGTTGAACAGCAAGGTGACGTCGGTGTTCTGGTTGAGGTACCACAGCAGCCAGGCGTTATCGTGCTTGCCGATATTCGGGGTTTTCCACAGGTCGCTGTCGGTGACCACCGTTACATGACCTTGCCCCAGGTCAAGTTGCATCAGGTGGCTGGACTTGGCGCTATTGGCTGAAAACTGGGCAAGGTGTCTCGGGTCGGTGAGGTTGAAGTCGGTATCGAAACTGAAGTAGGCCGGGGCGGTTTCGTTGTCGACGTAAAGCTTGGTCAGGTCCGGTGCTTTCTTTTTACGCGGTGATGCCGGCTCGTCGAACGTGTCACTCAGGGCCTGATGGATATTCAGGCGATCGAGCAGCAGGTCGCCGCTTTTGCCCGTTTCCTCATCCCATAACGCCTCGGCCACCACCAGCAGGTGGCCACCGGCTTTTGCCCAATCCAGCAGTTGTTCAACCTGGCGCGGGGTCATGTTGCTGCGCTCACCCAGCAGTAACAGGCTTTGGCCTTTAGCTGGGCGATCGGTTAGCCGTTCGATGCCATAGGCATGTTCCGCTGCCAGGCCTTGGCTGCGTAGAAAGTACTCGGCTGCCAGGTAGGGATTGGCCAGCGCTTGCGCAGACGGACCGTGGTCCACCACTTCTTCATAAGGGATCGCCTTGTGCCAGGCGTATAAAGCGCCGGCTCCCAGCAGCCCAGCCAGCAGCAGCGCGACCCACAGTAACGGCCTGTTCATGGGCGCACTCCCGAACTGAAGAGTGCGCGCCAATCGTTGCAAAGCTGTTGTTGGGTGGCGGCGGGAGGAAGGCGGTGACCGTATGCAAGGTTTTGCCAGTGGCGCGTCAGCTCATCACTGAAGGCCAGCAATTGCGGTTGCCTCAAATGATGAATGTGTTCCAGTACCTGGCCTTCGGTATCGGCGCTTTTCAGCGGCAAATTGAATTCATGCAGTAATCGGCTGAGCAGGCCGCGATACAACAAGCCCAGTGCTTCCCGTGGTTGGCTGGCCCATAGCTGCTCGGCAGCGCCGGCGATGTCTTCCGGCAAGGTTTCAACTCCCAGTTCCAACCCGAACAACTGAGCGGGAACCGGTTTGAGCGTTTTGGGTAAAGGCTGCCGGCCACGGCTGACGAATGTGCGCAGCCATTCACGGTAGCGCCACAGCAGCAGGGCGACTGCGCCGAGCACCAGGCTCCACAGCAGTATCTCCAAGCCTTGGGCAATGTGTTTGAAGGCATTGCTGTTGAGGTTATCCAAGAGTGCCTGCAACCAGGCTGGCAATTTACCATCGCCTTTTGCTTTGCTTTTGACGGCTGTTTTTTCTTCACCAAAGCGATAACGGGTGACGGTTTCAGGGTTCTTGAAGGGAGGGTTTTCCAGCACCGACTGAATGGATTGGCTGGCCGAGTGAGTGCTGAGCGGTTTGGAAACAACCGGTTCGTTCGCCATGGCGGGTGGAGTGAAGGGTGTGAGCATCAACCCGACCACCAGCAGCAGTAGCGGTACGATGCTACTCAGGCGTTGGCGCAGGTTGCGGAATATCAGCTCCAGGTCCCAGGCTTCCAGGACGGTACGGCGATTGAGGTACAGGCTGAAGCCGCAGGCGACGTAGATAGGTTCCCAGAACACCAGGATCAGGGCGTAGAAGGCGTTGCCCAGATGGTCCAGCCACAGTTCGTTGGCGTCTGCTGCCAATGCCATTCGTTGCCAGTCCCAATCCATTTCTATCTGTTTTGGAATGAACAGGTAGAACAGGGCCATGCAACCCAGCCATAGGCCGATTTCCAGGTGCATCCCTATGAGGGTCAGCCAGCGTGCGGCTCCAGCGTTATGTTGCAGCAATACCCCCAGGCGCTTCTGACGTGCCGGGCCGTCCAGGCCCTCAAGCTGGCTGACCGGCAATACAAAGCTGCGGCTCAGGCTCAGTCGGCGCCAGGTCAGGCTGGCCAGCAGTTGGCCCTTGAGCAGGCGCGGCCAATGGCGTACGGCCTGCCTGATGCCTGGTATTTCACCAAATAGCGCCTTGGAAAGGATGTACAGCGGGAGGCGGTCGAAGGCCGGCTTGAGCCACCAGAACAGCAACAGGGAAAAAGACGGATACTCCCAGAGCAACACCGTGAGCAAGGTAAATATCGGCAAAGTGACCATCGCCCAACTGCTCATCAGCAGACGACGATGTTCTCTGGCCATCAATCCACCAAGGTCCATGGCTTCCCAGGAGGTACGCGGGCGAATGGTCACGCTGGCGTCAGTCAGGCGCATGACGGGTCCGTCCAGCCAGGCTCAGATAAGCGACCACCAAACACCAGAATGTGGCGCCCATGAGGTATTTGATCCAGGGGGCGATCGTGGCGATGGATGACCAGTACGCTTCGATGAACGCCGCGATCAACAGGAATATCATCACGCCACAGAGCATCTGCACGCTTTTGCGCGCTGCCAGGCGCAGGGATTCGCTGCGCGTCAGATGCCTGGGGGCTATCAACGACCAGCCCAGTTGCAAGCCTGCCGCACCGGCCAGGGCGATGCCACTGAGTTCGAATGCACCGTGACCGATCACAAATGACCAGAACGTCTGGCCGTAACCGATTTCGGTCAGGTGTCCGGATATCGCCCCGATGATCAGCCCGTTGAAAATCAGGAAGAACACGCTGCCCACGCCGAACAGCAAGCCGGCGGCAAACGTCTGGAAGGCGATGCCGATGTTGTGCATCACGTAGTAGCCGAACATCATCCAGTCTTCGCTGGAGGCCCGTTCGGCCGCACGGCCCAGGTGGCTGGCATCGGGGTCGTACATGCCTTGCATTTCAGCGACCTGTTGGGGGCTGACGATGCTGTAGATCAGGTCGGGGAACAGATAGACCAGCACGGCTATAGCCACCAGGCTGCCGAAGAACAACAGGCTGGCGATCAGCACAAAGCGCCACTGTTCGCGTACCAGGCGAGGGAAGTCGGCCAGGATGAAAGCCAGTACGTTCGCCGCCAATTGGCTGCGATGACGATAGAGTTGCTGGTGGCCACGCAGCGCAAGTTGCTGCAGCGGGTCCACCAGGTAACTGCTATAGCCGCGCTCCTGGGCCAGGGCCAGGTGTTGGCACAACCGCCGGTACTGATAGGGGAAGTCGGTGACATCAGCGGCCTTGGCTTTACCTTGTTCCAACTGCTCCAGTTGTTTGGCGAAGGCTTGCCATTGCTGCTGGTGGCGGCTTTCAAATTGGCTCTGCTTCATGTCGGCCCCAACAGGCCACGGGCCACGCCATTGAGTTGTTCGGCAGCACGAGCCGGGGACACGTGCAGGGGCACGGCAAGGATTGCGGCCAGTTCATGCACGCGCTCGGCCGACAGTTCGCCCTGGCGTTCGGCGAAAGCTAGGATTGCACGTTGTTCGTTCAGGTCCAGTGCAAAGGGCAGGCGCAGGGGGGCGGCTTGAGGTATGCGGGGCCGAACCAGCGGCTGCTCGCGATAGACCACCAGCGTCCCGGCGGCCAGGTCGCCGAGCCGTTTGAAATGGGGATGTTGCAGGCAACTGATGGCGCCGAGGAAGTAGCCGAAAGGCAGCATGTCGACAAAGCGCAACAGGTTGCGGATCAGGGAGGACGACCAGCCGATGGGAGTACCGTCGTCCTGTACGACACGCAGGCCCATGACCTGCTTGCCTGGGGAGCTTCCTTGGTTGAGGACTTCAAACAGCACCATGTACCACCAACTGACCAGGAACAGCAGCAACGAGCCCAGGCCGATGCCGATGTTGCCGAGCAACGCCAGTGGCACGAGCAGGAGGCCCATGAGCAGCCCACGCAAACCCAGGTCAAAAGCAAAGGCTAATACACGTACCAGCAAGCCGGCGGGGCGCAAGGGCAGGTCGATACCCTCCGGGGTCTCGATCTGGTAGCGGGTGTCCAGCGGGGCTGATGACATTGCGATCCTTGGCAGTGCTGAGCGGTTCAGAGACACGGATGCTAGCAGTGTCGACGCCGGAAGCAACCATTCAAGGTTTTGCTGGATGTTTGTACAGTGCATGTATCGCTGGCCCCGGACGCCTCGCTGCGCCTAGACTTTGTCGATCTTCAGTACAGGAATAGCCCGTGACCTCCATTTTCTGGTACGACTATGAAACCACCGGCATCAACCCGCGCAGCGATCGTCCGCTCCAGGTGGCCGGCATTCGTACCGACCTCGAACTCAACGAGATCGGCCCGCCGCTCAATCTTTATTGTCAGCCCAGCGACGATATCCTGCCCCATCCGGCGGCATGCGCGATCACGGGTATTACTCCGGGCGTACTGGCGGAGAAGGGCTTGGCCGAAGCCGATTTCATGACGCGGGTGCATACCGAGCTGGCTGCGCCCGGTACGTGCGGTGCCGGCTATAACACCCTGCGGTTCGACGATGAAATGACGCGCTACAGCTTGTATCGAAATTTTTTCGACCCTTACGCGCGCGAGTGGCAGGGGGGTAACAGTCGCTGGGATCTGATTGATGTGGTTCGCACCGCCTACGCCCTGCGTCCCGAGGGGATTGTCTGGCCGGAGCAGGATGGGCGGGTCACCCTCAAGCTTGAGCGGCTGACCCAGGCCAATGGTATCGATCACGGGCAGGCCCATGATGCATTGTCCGACGTGCGTGCGACCATCGCCTTGGCGCGGTTGGTGCGAGAAAAACAGCCCAAGCTGTACGAATGGCTGTTTCAATTGCGCAGTAAGCAGCGGGTGATGGACCAGGTGCGTCTGTTGCAACCGATGGTGCATATCTCCGGGCGCTTTTCCGCCGAGCGCCACTACGTGGGGGTGGTGCTGCCGCTGGCCTGGCACCCGCGCAATCGCAATGCATTGATCGTCTGTGACCTTGGGCTCGACCCCCAGGCCTTGCTGGACCTGGATGCCGATGTGTTGCGTCAGCGCCTCTATACGCGCCGTGATGACTTGAAGGAAGGTGAGCTACCGATTCCGCTCAAGTTGTTGCATATCAACCGTTGCCCGGTCGTTGCCCCACTGAATGTATTGCGGGCGCAGGATCGTGAGCGGCTTCAGTTGGATATGGACACCTGTCAGGCGCGGGCGCTGCGACTAACTGACGCACAGGAAGTTTGGCGTGACAAGTTGGCCGCCATTTACAGCGAGGAGGATTTTGCACCGAGTGCCGACCCGGAGCAGCAGCTCTACGATGGTTTTATTGGCGACCGCGATCGCCGCTTATGTGAACAAGTCCGTGCGGCAGAGCCTGCACAACTAGCACGCCAGCAGTGGCCTTTCGATGATCATCGCTTGCCGGAATTATTATTTCGCTACCGTGCCCGTAACTTTCCTGAAACCCTGGACAAGGACGAGCAACAACGTTGGAAACTTTTCTGTCAGCAGCGTTTGTCAAATCCGCAATGGGGGGCACCGAATACTCTGCTGGCATTTAAACAGGCGTGCGAGGAGTTGGCTGTTAGTGCTACACCGTTTCAGTGCCAGGTACTGGGCCAATGGCAGGAGTATGCCGATTCGCTGGCAGCGCGTTTGAACTCGTAGTCAGAAATTGCAGAATATTCAGACATAAAAAAACGCCAGCAAGCTGGCGTTTTTTTATGTATCGCGTATCAGGCGAGAGCCCGACTCGGCTTAGCCCAGCAGAGTAGCCCAGCCTTCAACCACGTCGCCGCCCCACTTGGCTTTCCACTCTTTCAGCGTCTTGTGGTTGCCGCCTTTGGTTTCAATCACTTCGCCGTTGTGCGGGTTCTTGTATTGCTTGACCTTGCGCGCACGCTTGGTACCGGTGGTTTTCACGGCGCCACGCGGTGCTTTAACTTTCGACTCTGGATCCAGCAGCGCGATGATGTCGCGCAAGGACTTGGAGTATTCGCCCATCAGAGTGCGCAGTTTGCCTTCGAATTCCAGCTCGGTTTTCAGCTTGTCGTCTTGGGACAGGTTTTTCAAACGCGCTTGCAGCTCTTTGATAGCTTCTTCGGTGGCGCGGTATTCGTTGATCAGTGACATGGGGACTACCTTATGTAGAGCGCTGATTGACAGGGACAGTGAGCCAATAATAGTCAGGCAATTTCATCAAGTAAACATTTAAGCAGGCATTTATGTGAATTACTTTGAATGTTTGTGGTAAAGCTGCGCAGTCGAGTTAATTAGTCGGTCGCCGGCCTAAAGATAATCCTGTTTGTTTTTTGATAATTCCTTGCGCTGGCCGTTGTACGGTCATATAGACGAGGTAAAACCTTACGCTATTAAGGGGTGTCCTCTCGGTCTGGATTCAGAATAAGGTGCAAGGAATACTGCAGTTTTTCTGCGCAATCGCTAGAATGGCGGCCTTTGCGAAGTTCTGGAGTTTCCCCCTAATGCGCACTTTTCGGCTGGTGATTGCTTGCCCGGACCGGGTTGGCATCGTTGCCAAAGTCAGTAACTTTCTGGCCTCCCATAATGGCTGGATCACCGAAGCGAGCCATCACTCGGACGATCTCAGCGGTTGGTTTTTCATGCGGCACGAAATCCGTGCCGACACGCTGCCCTTTGGTCTTGAGGCCTTCCGCGAGGCGTTTGCGCCGATCGCCGAAGAGTTCTCGATGACCTGGCACATCACCGACACCGAACAGAAAAAGCGTGTCGTGCTGATGGCCAGTCGTGAGTCCCACTGCCTCGCCGACCTGCTGCACCGCTGGCACAGCGATGAGCTCGATTGCGAGATCGCCTGTGTGATCTCCAACCATGACGACCTGCGCAGCATGGTCGAATGGCACGGCATCCCGTACTACCACGTACCGGTCAATCCGCAGGACAAGGAGCCCGCGTTCGCCGAGGTCTCGCGTCTGGTCAAGCAGCACGAGGCCGACGTGGTGGTGCTGGCGCGCTACATGCAGATCCTGCCGCCGGAACTGTGCCGCGAATACGCCGGCAAGGTGATCAACATTCACCACAGTTTCCTGCCGTCGTTCGTCGGGGCCAAGCCGTATCACCAGGCATCCCTGCGCGGCGTGAAGTTGATTGGCGCAACTTGCCACTACGTTACCGAAGAGCTGGACGCAGGTCCGATCATCGAGCAGGACGTGGTGCGTGTCAGCCACAGTGACAGTATTGAAGACATGGTGCGTTTCGGCCGTGACGTCGAGAAGATGGTGCTGGCGCGTGGCCTGCGTTATCACCTGGAAGATCGCGTACTGGTACACGGCAACAAGACCGTCGTGTTCTGATCCAGCGTTGTGATTGAAGTCAGAAGGGCTTGGGCGTTAAATCGACCCAGGCCCTTTTTACATCTGCGCAGGACTGAGTGATGAGCGACCCGCTGGATAAAGCCACATCAAAAGCCCCGGCAACATTGGGGGAAGGCTGTTTGAGCCGGTATGACCCGGACGCGCTGGACGCAGAAGACGGCACCGAGTTTCCTGGCGCCGCCGAGTTGTGGGAACAGGAGCGGCGTAAAGACGAGCCCCCGACAAAATAGCGGCCCGCCGCTGTATCAGCGACGGGCCTGGGCGTCAGATCCGGAAACTGCCCACCAGTTGCTTCAAGCGCGATGCCTGTTGCTCCAGGTCGGTACAGGCGCGCAGGGTTGATTGCAGGTTTTCCACACCTTCCTGGTTGAGGGTGTTGATTTCGGTGATGTCCATGTTGATCGACTCCACCACGGAGGTCTGCTCTTCGGTGGCGGTAGCGACTGACTGGTTCATACCGTCTATCTCGCCAATGCGCTGGGTCACGCTGCTCAACCGTTCGCCGGCCAGGTTGGCGATCTCCACGCTGTCCTGGCTGTGGCGCTGGCTTTCACTCATGGTGCTGACGGAGTCCCGAGCGCCGATCTGAAGCTCCTCAATCATTTTCTGCACTTGTTGCGCCGATTCCTGGGTGCGATGAGCCAGGTTGCGCACTTCGTCGGCCACGACCGCAAATCCTCGGCCGGCCTCACCGGCCCGCGCCGCTTCGATGGCGGCGTTGAGCGCCAACAGGTTGGTCTGCTGGGAGATGCTGGTGATCACCTCGAGGATCTGACCGATATTGACCGTCTTGCTGTTAAGCGCTTCGATATTGTTGCCAGAAGCGCTGATCATCTCGGACAGTTGGTTCATCGCCTTGATGTTGCTTTCCACCACTTGCTGACCGTCTTCGGCCAAACTCCGCGCGTCACTGGCTTGCTGCGAAGCCTGTGCCGCGTTGCGCGCGATTTCCTGGGCGGCGGCGCCCAGTTGGTTGATGGCGGCGGCGACGCTGTTGGTGCGATTAGCCTGTTCGTCCGAGTTGACCATCGACGAGTTGGAGGCACTGACCACCCGCAAGGCCACTTCGTTGACCTGTTCGGTGGCCGAGGACACTTCGCGAATTGAAGTATGGATACGCTCCACGAACCGGTTGAACGCCTCGCCCAGGGTGCCGAATTCGTCATGGTTCTGGATGGTCAGGCGTCGGGTCAGGTCGCCCTCGCCATCGGCGATGTCCTGCATGGCCCGGGTCATCACATTCAACGGTTGCAGCAAGACGCGGATCAGCATGCCCAGAAGGGCGATGATGATCACCACGGCGATGATCGTGGCGATCACCGCCGACGTGCGGAACTGGCTGAGCATCGCGAAGGATTTGTCTTTATCTACCGAAACGCCCAGGTACCAGTTCACCGATGGCAAACCCTTGATCGGTGTAAAGGTCACGATATTGGTTTTGCCGTTGGCCTCGACTTCGCTGAAGTCGGCGCTGATCTTGGGGGTGTTCTTCGGGTACACCTCTGCCAGAGTCTTCATGACCAGGTTTTTGTCCGGGTGCACCAGCACTTTACCGTCGGCACTGACCAGGAACGCGTAGCCCATGCCGCCGAAGTTCAGCGCGCTGATGTTATCCACCAGGGTTTGCAGGCTCAGGTCGCCGCCCACCACACCAATACTCTGGCCGCCCTTGGCGCTGGGGGTGGCGATGGAAATGATCAACTGCCCGGTGGCCGCATCGATATAGGGTTCGGTCAGGGTCGAACCGTTGCTGCTCTGGGCGCCTTTGTACCAGGGGCGGACGCGCGGATCGAAGCCGTCCGGCATCTTGGCATCGGGGCGGATGGTAAAGGCCCCTTTACTGTCGCCGACGTAGGTCGCCATAAAGGAAGAGGTCAGCGCTTTCTGTTCCAGCAAGTTGGCGACGGCGGACGGTTCGGGATTGATGGCGATGTTTTGTGCGGCGTTTTCCACCAGCACAATACGCCCGGCAAGCCAGGTTTGAATGTTGCTGGCGGTGACACCGCCCATTTCATGCAGGTAGTTATTCAGGTCGTCGCGGATCGCGTTGCGTTGCAGGTAGTCGTTATAGAGGGTAAACAGCGCGAAGGCGGCGATGACGATAAGGGCGGCTGCAAGCAGGATTTTGTGGCTGAAGCGCAGGTTTTTATTCATGGCTTGTAGGGTCCGCTAAGGTCTTAAATATCCAAAGCGCGTCCTTTTGGGAGGCGCAAAATGGCAGCGTCAAAAAAGGTGTGGTACTTCTGGTGATAGCTCTGTGGGTTTTTGTAGGAACCCTCCGACCTATTTTTAGACTTTGTGGGTCTCACATTGGCCTGTATCGGCTTGGCTGCACTAAAGATTAACCATAGGTGACGAAATGCCTGACTCCACGCAACTTCTTATCGGTGCCGGCCCTGACGGCCAGCCCATTGCTCAGGCCATGCGCCTGGCCAACCGCCATGGCCTGATTGCCGGTGCCACGGGCACGGGCAAGACCGTCACCCTGCAGCGCCTCGCGGAAGCCTTCAGCGATGCGGGCGTGGCGGTATTCGCCGCCGACATCAAGGGTGACCTCTGTGGCCTGGGTGCCGCAGCCTTCCCCCAGGGTAAGGTCGCCGAGCGCATTGCAGGCATGCCTTTCCTCAATTACACCGCGCAGGCTTACCCGGTCACGCTGTGGGATATCCACGGGCAATCCGGCCATCCGTTGCGTACGACCATCAGCGAAATGGGGCCGTTGTTGCTCGGCAGCCTGCTGGAACTCACTGACAGCCAACAGTCGGCGCTCTATGCCACTTTCAAGGTAGCGGATCGTGAGGGCTTGCTGCTGTTGGATCTCAAGGACCTCAAGGCCCTGCTCAACCACCTGCGCTATCACCCGGAACTGCTGGGCGACGATGCGGCGTTGATGACCACCGGCTCCAGCCAGGCGCTGTTGCGGCGCCTGGCGGTGCTGGAGCAGCAGGGTGCCGAAGCCTTGTTTGGCGAGCCGGCCCTGCAGCTCGAAGATATTTTGCAGCCCGACGGCGACGGGCGTGGGCGGATCCACCTGCTGGACGCCAGCCGCCTGGTACATGAGGCGCCGAAGGTCTACGCGACCTTCCTGTTGTGGCTTCTGGCTGAGTTGTTCGAGCAGATGCCTGAGCGTGGCGATGCCGACAAGCCGCTCTTGGCGTTGTTTTTCGACGAAGCGCATTTGTTGTTCGCGGACACGCCCAAGGCCCTGCAGGACCGTTTGGAGCAAGTGGTGCGCCTGATTCGCTCCAAAGGGGTGGGCGTGTACTTTGTCACGCAATCCCCGGGTGACTTGCCTGACACGGTGCTCGCACAACTGGGGCTGCGCATACAACACGGTTTGCGAGCCTTCACCACCAAGGAACAGAAATCCCTGCGGGCGGTGGCCGAGGGTTTTCGCCCCAACCCGGCGTTCGATACCTTGGCGGTGCTGACCGAACTGGGCACCGGCGAGGCGCTGGTGGGCACCTTGCAGGAAAAAGGCACACCGGAAGTTGTCCAGCGGGTACTGGTCGCGCCACCACAATCGCGGATCGGGCCGCTCACTGAGACCGAACGGGCTGCGTTGATCGCCCGTTCATCTTTGCTCGGGCGCTACGACAAACCGATAGATCGTGAGTCGGCCTATGAAGTGCTGATGGCTCGCAAGGACCTGGGGCCCGAGGAACCAAGCAAGCCGGCGGCCGAAGAGCCGAGCTTTACCGACAAGGCCGGCGCGTTTCTGGGCACGACGGCAGGCAAGGCGCTGAAATCAGCGATGCAGCAGGCCGCCAATCAGATGGGCCGCCAGTTGGTGCGTGGGTTGTTGGGGTCGCTGTTGGGCGGCGGCAAGCGCAAATAGCGGTCAGGGTTTGCGTCTGGCGTGGGCGGCCAGCCGCTCCAGCGCCGCGCGCAGGCCCGGATCACTGATCTCATCGGCCGTAGCCTGAATGGTTTCGGCCGCGTTTTCCGAGAGGTCCACCGTATGCCCCACTGCGCGTGGCTGCACGGCTGGGGGCTGCACTTTGAACTGGATGCGCGTCAGGCCGGCAAACTCGTCAAAGGCCATCAGTTGTCGTTGCAGGCGTTTTTGTTGATAGCGCAACCGGGTGGCCCAATGGCCATCGGTGACAATCAGCAGCAAATGGCCTTCTCGCCACGACGCTACATGACAATGTTCACGCACGGCCGGTTGCAACTGGCTTTCGAGCAGGCGTTGCAGCAGGCCCAGGCGTTGCGCATGGCCAAAGATGGCTTTCAACGGCTTGGCTTCGCGAAGCAACGCGCCGGGCGCGCGGGCTGGTTGATGGCGTAACGCCATATCTAGACACCTGAAGTAACAGAGTGGTCATCTTAACAGAAAGCGCCCGTAAGCCCCCTGGCCATGCGTCCGCGTAGTTTTCCCGTAAAATCAATCGGTAACTTCTGCCTTCCATGGGTTGAAGTTCCAGTAAAAGCCCTTATTTTAAAAAGGGCCTCTCACAGTGCCATGCCTGCCTCGTGCAATAACGCCACTTTCCTCACCCACGATTCCGGGTAGAATGCGCGTTCGCATGCGGCCGTGAGGGCTGCTCGGGCCACTCACGGTGCGCCCTCCATCCCTATGTGTGGAAGAACCTGCCGATATGTTTGCGCCTTTGTTAAAGAAACTTTTTGGAAGCAAGAATGAGCGCGAAGTCAAACGCATGCTCAAGACGGTGCAACTGGTCAATGCCCTCGAAGAGCAGATGGTTGCCCTTTCGGACGACCAATTGCGCGCCAAGACCCAAGAGTTCAAGGCCCGCATAGCCAAAGGTGAAACCCTCGACAAACTGCTTCCCGAAGCCTTTGCGGTCGCCCGTGAAGCCGGTAAGCGTGTCATGGGCATGCGCCACTTCGACGTTCAGTTGATCGGCGGCATGACCTTGCATGAAGGCATGATTGCCGAAATGCGTACCGGTGAAGGCAAGACCCTGGTGGCAACCCTGGGCGTTTACCTCAACGCACTGTCCGGCAAGGGCGTGCACGTGGTGACGGTGAACGACTACCTGGCTCGCCGGGACGCCAACTGGATGCGCCCGCTCTATGAATTCCTCGGCCTGACCGTCGGCGTGGTAACGCCGTTCCAGCCGCCGGAAGAGAAGCGCGCCGCCTACGCTGCCGATATCACCTACGGTACCAACAACGAATTCGGTTTCGACTATCTGCGCGACAACATGGCGTTCAGCATGGAAGAAAAATTCCAGCGTGAACTCAACTTTGCCGTGATCGACGAAGTCGACTCCATCCTGATCGACGAAGCCCGTACTCCGCTGATCATCTCCGGCCAGGCCGAAGACAGCTCGCGCCTGTACACCGAAATCAACAAACTGATTCCGCGTCTGACCCAGCACATCGAAGAAGTGGAAGGCGTCGTGACCAAAGAAGGTCACTTCACGATCGACGAGAAGACCCGTCAGGTCGAACTCAACGAAGCCGGTCACCAGTTCGTCGAAGACATGCTGACCCAGATCGGCCTGCTGGCTGAGGGCGAAAGCCTGTACTCGGCACACAACCTGGGCCTGTTGACCCACGTTTACGCCGGCCTGCGTGCCCACAAGCTGTTCCATCGCAACATTGAATACATCGTGCAGGACGGCCAGGTCGTGCTGGTCGACGAACACACCGGGCGTACCATGCCGGGTCGCCGTCTGTCCGAAGGCCTGCACCAGGCCATCGAAGCCAAGGAAAACCTCAACATCCAGGCTGAAAGCCAGACGTTGGCGTCGACGACCTTCCAGAACTACTTCCGTCTGTACAACAAGCTGTCCGGCATGACCGGTACGGCCGACACCGAAGCGTTCGAGTTCCACCAGATCTACAACCTGGCCGTGATGGTGATTCCACCGAACAAGCCGCTGGCGCGTAAGGATTTCAACGACCTGGTATTCCTGACTGCCGAAGAGAAATACGCGGCAATCATCAACGATATCAAGGACGGCATGGCCAAAGGCCGCCCGATCCTGGTGGGTACCGCTACCATCGAGACTTCCGAGCACGTGTCCAACCTGCTCAACAAGGAAGGTATCGAGCACAAGGTCCTCAACGCCAAGTTCCACGAAAAAGAAGCCGAGATCATCGCCCAGGCCGGTCGCCCAGGCGCGCTGACCATTGCCACCAACATGGCCGGTCGTGGTACCGACATCCTGTTGGGCGGTAACTGGGAAGTGGAAGTCGCGGCACTGGAAAACCCGAGCCCCGAGCAGATCGCCCAGATCAAGGCCGACTGGCAGAAACGCCATCAGGCCGTGCTGGAATCCGGTGGCTTGCAGGTGATTGCGTCCGAGCGTCATGAATCGCGTCGTATCGACAACCAGCTGCGTGGCCGTGCCGGTCGCCAGGGTGACGCCGGTTCCAGCCGTTTCTACCTGTCCCTGGAAGATAGCCTGATGCGTATCTTCGCCTCGGACCGGGTGAAGAACTTCATGAAAGCCCTGGGGATGCAGTCCGGCGAGGCGATCGAGCACCGCATGGTGACCAACGCCATCGAGAAGGCGCAGCGCAAGGTCGAAGGCCGCAACTTCGACATTCGTAAGCAACTGCTCGAGTTCGACGACGTCAACAACGAACAGCGTAAAGTGATCTATCACATGCGTAACACGTTGCTGGCCGCCGACAACATTGGCGAGACCATCGCCGATTTCCGTCAGGACGTGCTCAACGCCACCGTCAGCGCCCATATCCCGCCACAGTCCCTGCCTGAGCAGTGGGATGTCGCCGGCCTGGAAGCGGCCTTGAAGAGCGACTTCGGTGTTGACCTGCCGGTTCAGCAGTGGCTGGACGAAGACGATCACCTGTACGAAGAGACGCTGCGCGAGAAGCTGATGACCGAGCTGCTGGCCGCGTACAACGAAAAAGAAGAGCAGGCGAGTGCCGAAGCACTGCGCACCTTCGAAAAACAAATCGTACTGCGCGTGCTGGACGACCTGTGGAAAGACCACCTGTCGACCATGGATCACCTGCGTCACGGCATCCACTTGCGTGGCTACGCCCAGAAGAACCCGAAGCAGGAGTACAAGCGCGAGTCGTTCACGCTGTTCTCCGAACTGCTGGACTCGATCAAGCGCGATTCGATTCGCGTGCTGTCCCACGTTCAGGTGCGTCGCGAAGATCCGGCCGAGGAAGAAGCTCGCCTGCGTCAGGAAGCCGAAGCGCTGGCCGCCCGCATGCAGTTCCAGCATGACGAGGCACCGGGCCTGGAAGCGCCTGAAGTCTTGGGCGAAGAGGTGGATGTGGCACTGGCTCAAACGCCGGTTCGCAACGATCAGAAGCTGGGCCGCAACGAACTGTGCTACTGCGGTTCGGGCAAGAAATTCAAACACTGCCACGGCCAGATCGAATAAGATTTTCGCCCGACGCTGCAATACTCCGCGCCGCGACCGGCTTTTGCCGTCGCGGCGTTTTGCCATTAATTTCACCGTCGCTTACGACGGCACAGACACCCCCTATTTTTGAGGAGCGCATTCATGGCTGTTGGTCTTGGTCCTTTGCCCACATTGCACCCGGTTGCCGGTTTCGAACTCGGTATCGCTTCGGCCGGCATCAAGCGTCCGGGGCGCAAGGATGTGGTGGTGATGCGCTGTGCCGAAGGCTCGACCGTCGCGGGCGTGTTCACCCTCAACGCGTTCTGCGCGGCACCGGTGATCCTGGCCAAGCAGCGCGTTGCCGGTTCGATTCGTTATCTGCTGACCAACACCGGCAATGCCAACGCCGGTACCGGCGAGCCAGGCCTGGTTGCCGCTGCGCGCACGTGCGCCAAGCTGGCCCAATTGGCGGGCGTAGACGCCAGCCAAGTGCTGCCGTACTCCACCGGCGTGATCGGTGAGCCACTGCCGGTGGAAAAAATCGAAGGCGCCTTGCAAGCTGCCCTGGACGACCTGTCTGTGGATAACTGGGCTGCCGCCGCCACCGGCATCATGACCACCGACACTCTGCCCAAGGGCGCGAGCCGTCAGTTCGTGCACGAAGGCGTGACCGTCACGGTGACCGGCATCAGCAAGGGCGCCGGCATGATCCGTCCGAACATGGCCACAATGCTCGGCTACATCGCCACCGATGCCAAGGTTTCCCGCGAGGTGCTGCACAAGCTGATGCTGGATGGCGCCAACAAGTCGTTCAACCGCATCACCATCGACGGTGACACCTCCACCAACGATTGCTGCATGTTGATCGCAACCGGCAAGGCCAACCTGCCGGAAATCACCACCACCGAAGGCCCCCTGTTCGACGCGCTGAAAAAGGCGGTGTTTGAAGTGTGCATGGACGTGGCCCAGGCCATCGTGCGCGACGGCGAGGGCGCTACCAAGTTCGTCACCGTTGAAGTCAACGGCGGCGGCAACCACCAGGAATGCCTGGATGTGGGCTATACCGTGGCCCACTCACCGCTGATCAAGACCGCACTGTTCGCCTCAGACCCGAACTGGGGGCGCATCCTGGCGGCCGTTGGCCGTGCCGGCGTGCCGGACCTGGACGTGAGCAAGATCGACGTGTTCCTGGGCGATGTGTGCATTGCCAGCCGCGGTGCCCGTGCTGAAACCTACACCGAAGCCCAGGGCTCGGCGGTGATGCAGCAGGAAGAAATCACCATCCGTATCGAGCTGGGTCGTGGCGAGTGCAGCGAAACCATCTG
Organism: Pseudomonas sp. R11F; assembly: GCF_050312575.1. NCBI lineage: Bacteria > Pseudomonadati > Pseudomonadota > Gammaproteobacteria > Pseudomonadales > Pseudomonadaceae > Pseudomonas > Pseudomonas sp. R11F. The sequence goes on from NZ_JBNPJU010000046.1 coordinate 260,506, forward strand.
GACCACCGACCTGTCCCACGAGTACGTGAAGATCAACGCGGAATACCGTACCTGATAGCCAAGAGGATAAACGCGGTGAAACGAGTGCATGTAGCAGCAGCGGTGATCCGCGGTGCCGACGGCAGGATTCTGCTGGCGCGCCGTGCCGATACCCAGCATCAGGGCGGCCTCTGGGAGTTTCCTGGGGGCAAGGTGGAGGCCGATGAGTCGGTGGCAACCGCCTTGTCGCGCGAGCTGCACGAAGAGCTGGGCATCCGGGTCACCACGGCCCGGCCGCTGATCAAGGTGCAACACGACTACCCGGACAAGCAGGTGTTACTGGATGTCTGGGAGGTCTCGGCGTTCACCGGCGAGCCTCATGGTGCCGAAGGGCAACCGCTGGAATGGGTAGCGCCTCGGGACTTGATCAACTATGAGTTCCCGGCGGCCAATGCACCGATCGTTGCCGCTGCGCGCTTGCCTGCCGAGTACCTGATCACCCCGGGTGAGCTGGAAACTCCCACGCTGCTGCGCGGCCTTCAGAAAGCCATTGCCGGTGGTATCAAGCTGGTTCAACTGCGTGCGCCCAACGGTTACGACCCCAAGTATCGTGACCTGGCGGTGGATGCGGTTGGCCTGTGTGCCGGCAAGGCCCAGTTGATGCTCAAGGGGCCGTTCGAGTGGCTGGGGGACTTTCCTTCGGCCGGTTGGCACATGACTTCGGCGCAACTGCGTAAATACGCGAGCAAGGGGCGACCGTTGCCGAAGGACCGCTGGCTGGCGGCCTCGTGCCACAACGCCGAAGAACTGGCTCTGGCGCAAATGATGGATGTGGATTTCGTCACGCTGTCGCCGGTGCAGCCGACCCTGACCCATCCAGATGCACAGCCGTTGGGCTGGGAGCAGGCGGCGCAGTTGATCAGTGGGTTCAGCAAGCCGGTGTTTCTGTTGGGTGGGCTTGGGCCCGCCGAGCGAGAGCAGGCCTGGGAAGCCGGGGCTCAGGGTGTGGCAGGGATCCGGGCGTTCTGGCCGGAAGTCTGATCAGCCATTGATGCCTCATCGGGAGCAAGCCCCCTCCCACAGTTGAACAAGTTGCTTTTGTGGGAGGGGGCTTGCTCCCGATAGGGCCCGATCAGTCACTACACAACCCTCAGTGTGGTTTAGCCGCCGCCTGCCACAGAACCTCCGAAACACCCTGGCGCCTGGCAATCACCCGCGCCGCCACAAACAACAGATCCGATAACCGATTGATATACGCAAGCCCCACGCCTTCCAGCGGCTCAAGCGCATTCAACTGCTGACAGCGCCGTTCTGCACTGCGCGCCAGGCTGCGACATACATGAGCTTGCGCGATCAGCGCCGAACCACCCGGCAGGATGAAGTTCTCCAGCGGCCCGACTTCTTCATTCCAGCGGTCAATCGCCGCTTCCAGCCGATCCACTTCGGCTGCATTCAAGGCTTTGTACACCGGCATTGCCAGTTCACCGCCCAGGTCGAACAACCGATGCTGACAAGGCGTCAGCACCTCGATCACATCCTTGAGTTCAGGGTGCTTGCCGCTCTGTTCCTCAAGATTGGCCAGCAGCAGGCCCAATTGACTGTTCAAGGTGTCGACCTCGCCAATGGCCTCCACCCGCGGATGGTCCTTGGGCACGCGACGGCCGTCGCCGAGGCCGGTCTCGCCTTGGTCGCCGGTACGGGTGTAGATCTTCGACAGGCGAAAGCCCATGGTCATTGCTCCGGTTGCGTGAGTTCGTAGGGTGGCAATTGGCTGCCCGCCAAGGGCAGGCGCAGCGTGAAGCAGGTACCTTGGCCGAGGGTCGACTGTACTTCCATCTGGCCCTTGTGGTTGTTGGTGATGATGAAGTACGAGACCGACAGCCCAAGCCCGGTGCCCTGGCCGATTTCCTTGGTGGTGAAGAACGGTTCGAAGGTGCGTTTGCGCACGCTTTCGCTCATGCCGATGCCATTGTCTTCCACCTGGATTTCGGCCCACGGCGGGTTGAGGCGGGTGCGCAAGATAATGCGCCCCGGCTCGCTGTCGTCTTCACGCAGGTGAATGGCCTGGGCGGCGTTTTTCAGCAAGTTGAGCAACACCTGTTCCAGCTCGTTGGCGGTGCCCGGTACCGGGCCTAGCAGTGGATCGAATTGGCGGATGATCGCCTGGCCCTTGAAGTCGAAGCCGATGGTCAGGTCAAAGTCGTTACCGGCAATTTCCACTGCCTGGTCGATCAGCGCCGGCAGATCGCAGGGCGCCATCTGCCGATTGCTGCGGCGGCTGAAACTGAGCATGTGGGTGACGATCTTCGCAGCCCGAGCGCCGGCTTGTTGGATGCCGTCGAGCAACTGCGGCACTTCGCGGCTTTGCAGGTAGCGGTTGACGGTGTCCAGCTCGATGCCTGCCTGTTCGGCGTGTTCCAGGTTCTTGGGCAGGTCGGGAGACAGGCGGCGGCGAATGTTCTGGACATTGTGCAGGATGGCTCCCAGCGGGTTGTTGATCTCATGGGCCATGCCTGCGGCAAGCCCGCCGACGGAGAGCATTTTTTCCGACTGCACCATCATTTCCTCCAGCGACAGGCGCTGGGTGATGTCGTCGATCCGGATTACCACGCCGCGCCCGGCACCGCCCATCAACGGGTAAAACGTCAGGGCGTAATGCTTGGGCTCGTCATCCTTGACCCAGGTGACGCGCTCGATGCGTTCCACGCTGTGCTGCTCGACCGCGGCCTTGAGTTGCCTCAGGTAGGGTTTGAGCGGCTGGAAGGCGAGAAAGATCGGTTGATTCAGCGCCTCATCCAGGCGTGTCCCGGAAAGGGCGCTGGCTTCCTGGTTCCACTGGGTGACGTAGAGTTGTTCGTCCAAGGCGATCAGCGCCGACGGCATCGAGTCGATGATGCTGTTCAGGTAGTTCTGGAAACCGGTGAGTTTTTTCTCGATCTTGCTGCGAACCTGTACTTCCAGCTCGAGTTTGCGGTTGGTATGACGGGTCTCCTCGGCCAGGCCCTGGGCTTGGTCGTAAGCGGCTTGGGAGTCATCACGGGCGCGTTTGAGCTGCTGCTCGCGGGCTTCGATGCGCGACAGCATCGTGTTGAAGGCTTCCGCCAGGCTGCCGATCTCGTCATGGTTGCCGCGCCCGGCGCGCAAGGAATAGTTCTCTTCGCGAGTCACCTGACGCGACAGCTCTTCCAGTTCGTGGATGGGGCGAGTGATCAGGCGCTTGATCTGTCGGGCAATGACCAGCCACAGCAGCACGCTGAAAATCAGGATGCCCAGGCTGGCCGTCAGCGTGCCGGTATAAAACGCCATTGGCAGTTCGCTGCTGGCCACCAGCAGCAGATGCCCGGGAGGCTGGCCGGGACGGGGCAGGGTGATGACCTGGTTGCTGCGAAACTCAGTGAGGCGCCAAGCCTCGATATGCCGGTAATTATCCGGCAGGTGCAGGCGATTGGCGTGCTGCATCTGCGCCAGGCGAGTGCCTTCGCCGTCATACAACGCAGCGGCGCGCAGCGGTGAATAGCTGGTCAGTTCATTGAGCAGGGCTTCGGCCTTGGTAGGCGATTCGAGGGCTTCAGCGGCCAGTGACGGGTTGGACACCAACCGCCCGATGGCCTGCAGCGCCTGGGGCGCCATGCTTTCCTGGGAGATCCAGTAAGCCGCGCTGATGAACGTCAGGTTGGCCACCAACAATACGGTGGTCAACAACACCAGCAAGGCGGCCAGCAGTTTCTGCCCTACCGGTAGATTTTCAAGACGCTGGCGCAGTGGCATCAGGGTTTTCCCAGGTGATAGACAGGTAGGCAGGGTAGCGCGTGCCTCAGTCGCTGGCCAATCCGTGTGCACGCAAGTGCTCGACCAGGCGCGCCTGTACCTGTTGCAGGTGCGGCAGGGCCAATTGATGGCGGGCAGCGGCTTCGCAGGCGTAGCCCAGCAGGTAGCTGATTTCGGTACGGCGGCGGTTGGCTACATCCTGGTACATGGACGAGTAGTTGGCGGCGGTGGCCTGGATCACCCGTTCCACTTCACTGTGCAAATGCTCGGCAGCGGCCGGCTGGCCGCTGCATTCGAGTAACTCGGTCAGCTCGGCGCACAGGGTCGCCACTTCACATTGATGGCTTTGCAGGCCACCGTTGCGGCACTGGTACAGCACGGTCAAAGGATTGATCGCACAGTTGAGGGCCAGCTTGCGCCATAGACGCGTGAGAATCGCGGTGCTCCACTCGTGGGGGATGCCCGCGGCGTGCAGGTCATCCAGCCACAGCGGTGGCGTGGGGTGGGCGGCATCGCCCAGCCACGTATAGCCATGGCCGGCAAATACCACGCGCCAGTCGCCGTCGCGGAATGCGCCTTCGGTGCTGGAGGCAAAGATGCAGCGGGCCTGGGGCAGTTGGGCGGCGACGGCGTCCTGGCTGCCGAGGCCGTTTTGCAGCAGGACCAGTTCGGCGTCCGGTACCAATCGATGTTGCAACTGGGCTACTGCGCTTTGCGCGTCGTAGGCTTTGCACGCCACCAGCAGGCGATGAATCGGTTCCGGGCTGTCAGGCGTTTCGCCGATTACCGGATAGGTGTGCGCTATGCCTTGTTCGACCAGCGTCAACCCCGGCCCCGCCCGATAGCTGGCCAGGCGTGCATCATCGCGCAGGATCAGCCGTACGGGCAGGCCAGCGCGTGCCAGGCGCGCAGCCCAGAGGGTGCCCAGGCTGCCGGCGCCGAGAATATGCCAGGTGGTCGACATCAGTTTTTACTCCGTAGGGCTGCTCGCAGTGAACGCGGCGAAAGAACCGCTATAATGCCCCGGCATTTTAGCTCGGGCGCGCTCCATCTCTACTGAGCCCGCCCCTTATATTGGAGAAATGACATGCCTTCGTTCGACGTGGTATCCGAACTGGACAAACACGAAGTCACCAACGCCGTCGAGAACGCCGTCAAGGAGCTGGACCGTCGCTATGACTTGAAAGGCAAGGGCAGCTTCGAATTCAAGGAAAAGGAACTGACCGTCAACCTGACCGCTGAAGCCGATTTCCAGCTGGAAGCGATGATCGAGATCCTCAAGCTGTCCCTGGTTAAACGCAAGATCGACGCGCAATGCCTTGAAATCAAGGACGCCTACGCTTCGGGCAAGCTGATGAAGCAGGAAGCCGTCCTCAAGGAAGGCATCGACAAAGAGCTGGCCAAGAAAATCGTCGCCCACATCAAGGATGCCAAGCTCAAAGTGCAGGCTGCCATCCAGGGTGAGCAGGTGCGGGTCACGGGCAAGAAACGTGATGACCTGCAAGAAGCGATCGCAGCGCTGCGCGCCAAGTCCTTCGACATGCCGCTGCAGTTCAATAACTTCCGCGACTGATGGCTCTGCGGGGAACCCGTCGGCGTTTTTGACGTCCCACGCCCCGGAACCTGCGCCTGCCATTGAGCCCCAAGGGGCTCATTTGCGTTTTCAGGCAGTTGATAAAGCCGCACACCGCCCAACAGGAGAAGCTACATGGATTTAAACGCAGAAGTGGATCAGTTGATCAAGACCTCGCAGTCGTGGGTCCCGATGATCATGGAATACGGCAGCCGGTTTTTACTGGCGGTGGTCACCCTGGCCATCGGCTGGTGGCTGATCAACGTCTTGACCCATCGGGTCGGGCGTTTGCTGGCGCTGCGCAATGCGGACCTGGCGCTGCAGCACTTCATCACCAGCCTTGCGAACATCGCGCTCAAGGTGATGCTGGTGGTCAACGTGGCCTCCATGATCGGCGTGGCAACCACCTCGTTCGTGGCGGCGATTGGTGCCGCGACCTTGGCCATTGGCTTGGCATTGCAAGGCAGCCTGGCGAACTTTGCCGGTGGCGTGCTGATTCTGTTGTTCCGCCCGTTCCGCATTGGTGACTGGATCGAAGCCCAGGGCACCTCGGGTACCGTCGACAGTATCCAGATCTTCCACACCGTGTTGCGCACCGGCGACAACAAGACGGTGATCATCCCGAATGGCAGCCTGTCCAACGGCATCATCACCAACACCAACCGTCAGCCGACCCGCAAGGTGGTGTTTGATGTGGGTGTGGACTATGACGCTGATCTGCAGAAAGCCCGTGAAGTGCTGCTGGAACTGGCCAAGGACCCTCGCGTACTGGCCGACCCGGCGGCGGTAGCCGTGGTGTCGACCTTGGGCGACAGTTCGATCACCGTTTCGCTGCGCTGCTGGACCAAGACGGCGGATTATTGGGATGTGATGTTCATGCTCAATGAACTGGCGCGTGATCGTTTGAAAGCGGCAGGTATTGATATTCCGTTTCCGCAGCGGGTTATTCGTGTAATGCAGGAAAGTGCTACGAAGTAACTAAGTGTGATGCTGCAAAACTTGGCTGAGCGGTCAGGTCAGGTGTGCGGGTTTTTGTCTGGTTAGTTAGCTTGCTATTTTTCCAGTGAAATATAACTGCAATAAAAAAGCCGCTCCCTTGTGAACAGGGGAGCGGCTTTTTAGTTAAGGCGGATGCCTTAGGTCATCATTGTAATCAAGCGGCTAATTACAAGATGTTCAGCGGGTATTGCGCGATCAGACGCAGTTCGTCGATGGACGCCGAACCGTAGTACACGCCGTCAGACGAACGATAGGTCGCTTGACGTACGCGCAGGCTCAGGTCTTTGGCCGGGCCGCTCTGGATCACGTATTTGGCTTCGATGTCGCGTTCCCACTCTTTACCGTTCGACGTGGTGCCGGTGTTGGCGCCGCTACCGCTGACGTAACGAGTCATGAAGCTCAGGCCTGGCACGCCGAAGGTGGCCATGTTCAGGTCATAGCGAGCTTGCCAGGATTTCTCGTCTTCAGCGTTGAAGTCGGAACGGGCGACGGAGTTGGCCAGGAAAATCGTGCCGCCACCGTCTACGCCATAGCCGTAGTCACCGTCACCGCTGACCTTCTGGTAGGCCAAGGTGAATGTGTGAGCCTGGTAGGTATACGCGCCTTGCAAGCTGTAGGCACGGTTATCCAGTTTGGTGGTGCCGTCTTTTTCTGCGCGTTGCAGGCCGGCACCGTCGCTTTTGGTGCTGTAGATGTTGAAGTCAACGGCTACCGACTGATCTTTGTCGAGCGCGTGAGTCCAGTTCACGTTGGCGTAGAGCTTCTTCCAGTAGTCTTCTACTTTCGAGTAGTAGAGGCTGGTGGTGAACTCAGGCGTCCAGGAGTACACGCCGCCGACGAAGTTGGCATCGCGCAGGCCGGTACCGGTGCCTGGCTCGGCGCTGGCGATACTGTCCTTGTAGGTGTGGTCCTGGGCAACGATCGAGGTGAAGTGACCGGCTTCCAGTTTCAGGCCCTTGATCTCGTTGCTGGTGATCGAGATACCTTGCGGCAGCTCTGGCAGCAGGCGGCTGTCGTCGGATGCGAATACCGGAGCGGTGGTGTATTGGTCGCCCACTTTCAGGACCGTATCGGAAATACGGAACTTGATGGCTGCGCCACCCTTGGAATAGTCGTCCTGCGCACGGCCGTCGGAGCCGTTAGGGAACAGGCCGGTACCGGCGCGGCCCTTGCCGCTGTCGAGTTTGAGGCCCAGCAAGCCGATGGCATCGACACCGACCCCGATGGTGCCTTGGGTGTAGCCCGAGCTGAACAGACCGTGGAAGCCAAGACCCGTTTCTTCGCGGCGGCTCTGGGTGCCTGGCGCGTTGTTACGGAAGTCACGGCTGAAGTACAGAGTACGAGTCAGAATGCTGGCTGTACTGTCCTCGATAAAGCCCTTGGAGTCGTCCTGGGCGGACGCCATTGCGAACTGCGAGGTGCCTGCTGAAACAGCCAGGGCGATCATGCTCCACTTCATCACGCGCATCGTGATTTGCTCCTTTGGTTTTAGGAAGAGTACTGCCGTCCCACCTGTATTTTTATCTGGGCGGCTCTTTCTTTTTTGTGTCGGCGCAAAGTTATATCACGCAGACGTTATTGACGATACTTACCCATCTATCCTTTCAGCTTCTTTACGAGGCTGTCGTAAATCGCTAGCTCCATGTCGCAAATTCACAGCCCGACTGTAACTGGGCTGACAACTTCAATACTCTTTCAAACCACCCTTCGAAGTTTGAACTCATCCTTGGCGTGCATTGAAACGCTGCTGTTTTTTATCGCGAAACACCGGCTTCCAGGCGAGTGTCGTTGCCGACGATGTGGGTGTGAATGCAACAAGCGTGCACAAAGGGGTAACCGAATGTCATTTTTTCGTGAAAAACATTACGGCCCTGTAAAAACCGCATAAGCACGGGCTTTTTACGCCGTTTGGTTTGGGCTTGACGCACGTGCCGTTTACCCCTTCGGTGGTCCATGAATCCTGTGCCAGAGCAAAACGTTACCGGTTCACACTCCTTGGTGGGTAATCGGCGGATCTCTTTGAGGCACAAGTGGGTCATTTTGGTGCAACTGCTAGCGACCAGGATCAGCGTAGCTCAACTATTTGCTTGCATCGAAACAGGGCATGAATTTTCGTCGGTTGACTCAAGGCCCAGCGCATTCGCCGTGAAGCCACCTGCAATCGAAGGTATGCTGGGCGCCTGAAATCGACCTGCGCAACGGAGTACTCACGTGTTCGCCTTGGATCAACGCCTGCAACAAGACACGAAGGTCATAGGGGATTTCCCGCTTTGCCGCCTGCTGCTGTCCAACGATGCCCATTACCCCTGGTTCATCCTGGTTCCGCGTATTGAAGGTATCAGTGAAGTGTTTCAACTGGATGTTGCCGATCAGCAGACCCTGTGGCAGGAAACCACCGCCCTGGCGCAGCTGCTCAATGAAGGGCTGGCGGCCGATAAGATGAACATTGGTGCATTGGGCAATGTGGTCAGCCAGTTGCACGTGCATGTGATCGTGCGTAAACGCGATGACGCCGCCTGGCCTGCACCGGTCTGGGGCAAGCATCCGGCGCAGCCTTACACTGAAGAGCAAGTGGCGGCTATCCGCAGTCGATTGCGCGAGCTATTGCCTGCCAGCTTCATTTTTACCCAGGATTGAACCATGGACCTGCAAGACCGCGTCACTGACCTGGAAAGCCGCCTGGCCTTCCAGGACGACACCATCGAAACCCTCAATGACATTCTGGTTACCCAGCAGCGGGCCGTCGAGCGCCTGCAACTGCAGATGACCGCGCTGCTCAAGCGCCAGGAAGAAATGGGTGGCCAGTTCGAGACGTCTGAAGAAGAAGCGCCGCCGCCGCACTATTGATCAATCGGCGCGAATAAAAAAACCGCGATCCAGCAGGCTGGGTCGCGGTTTTTTTTGCTGCGCAGGCTGGGGTCAGCGACGCGGCAGTGCAGCGATGACATCTTCGGCTTGCAGGCCTTTGTCACGGTTCATGACAGAGAACTCCACGCGCTGGCCTTCGACCAGGACGCGATGGCCTTCGCCACGGATAGCCCGGAAGTGGACGAAAATATCGTCGCCCGAGTCGCGGGAAATAAAGCCGAAGCCTTTGGACGTGTTGAACCACTTGACGGTACCGGTATCCCGGTTGGTCATGTCGTAGTTTTGCGACGCGGCCGCAGGGGACGAGCGGTAGAAGCTGATGGCCAGGTGAAGAACGATGGCGACCACAGCAATCACCAGGCTGAGCAGGATGGCCGGATGGCCGCCCACTTCAGGCATCGGTGCCAGGAGGGTGAGGGTTTGAACGACAACGGTCAGTACCAGCAGCGCGCTGACCAGGTTTTGCAGTTGATGACGCGTGCCTTTGTTCCAGTAAGGAATTACCGGTGCGAGCGCCAGGTTGAGAAGGCCGAACAAGGCCAGGTACAGGGCATCGTGTTGTTCCAGATAGGGCAGGCTTTCAGGCTGCAGGCTCGGGATAAACGACAGCAGCAAAGCTGCAACGCCCGTTAGCAGGTGGACGATTTTCAACATTTTGATTAACTCACGTTAAGACGGAACACTAAGGAAGAGCTGACCGGCACGGTTCGCTTCTGAACAATGGGAGGCGTTGAGCACGTGCGCGGGTATCAGCCTATGGGATGTGCCGCAGAAATGAACGGCCGCCCCACGTCACCTATTTAACAGCAAAGGCTGTGCCTACTCAAATCAAGCATTTCGGGGTGTTGCGGCTGCTTGGACATTTCTGCGTCAAACGCTTGTCCTAGACAGGTGCGGGTTTTTTGAGCGGCATTTTCGGCATTTTCCTACTCCCTGAAGGCTTGCCGGTCGCGGGCCGACAAGCCGCACAGGGACGATTTGCCGCACTCCACCTCGGGAGGGCGGGCTGCACGCCGCCGGCACTCTTGCTAGAGTGGTCCTGCACCTGATCAATGAATGCTCGTCAATTGAAGGGGAAAAACATGGCAATCGATATTGGTATCAGTGAAGAAGATCGTAAATCCATCGTCGACGGACTTTCACGGCTGCTGTCCGATACCTATGTGTTGTATCTGAAAACCCACAATTTCCATTGGAACGTCACCGGCCCCATGTTCCGTACGCTGCACTTGATGTTTGAAGAGCAGTACAACGAACTGGCGCTGGCGGTGGACTCCATTGCCGAGCGCATCCGTGCCCTGGGGTTCCCGGCACCGGGTGCTTATTCGATCTACGCCCGTCTTTCTTCCATCAAGGAGGAGGAGGGTGTGCCGAGCGCCGAAGAGATGATCAAGCAACTGGTCGCCGGCCAGGAAGCGGTAACGCGCACCGCGCGGGGCATCTTCCCATTGCTCGACAAGGTCAGCGACGAGCCGACGGCGGACTTGTTGACCCAGCGCATGCAGGTCCACGAGAAAACCGCATGGATGTTGCGCTCCCTGCTTGAAAACCAGTAAGGGTTAATTCCCGGGTGGCGCCTTCCTGGCGCTGCCCGCTTGTTTCCGTGCACTTCCTGGCGTTGTCCTACGATTATCAACGCCGTGTCTTCTGGCTGCTCCTCGCGTCCTGCTGTTTTATAGGCCCACTGCCCAATGGGACAAGCCCATGGGCTGCTGTTTGGCAATGGAGTGTCAGGTGTATGTCACGCGGAATGGGTAAGGGAGTGATGGAGACCTGCGGTTTTCACAAGATAAAGGTCGACCCCTTCGCCAAGGGGTTCGACATGGGGCTGGCCAAGCCGCTGTCGCGGTCGGTGAGGCTCAATGGGTTTTCCACCTGCCTGCGGCTTGAACAGATCTATTGGAATATCCTCACGGAAATAGCCAGGATCAATGCCTGCTCGGTCAGTGCATTGTTGTCCTATGTCGATCGGGAAGTGCACTTGCGGTATGGGGGGGTGAAAAACTTCAGCGGGCTGGTCAGGGTGGTATGCGTGGTTCACCTGTTAAAAGGCCGCGTTGCCCTCATGCCCCCCGATTAGCCCGGCGGTAGCGAAGCCGGCCCACTGTCAAGGCGGGCCGGGCTTCGGGCAGAAAGGCGGCTGCGCTGTGCCGATTTACCAGATATAATCCCGCGCTTTGCCGCGCATGCCGGCTTTCTTCGTGCTCCAAGGAGCAGTGAGCAGGCGTGGCGCCGTAACGATCTGATCGCCGAGACATCTCCATGCCCATGTACGACTATCAATGTGCTTCCTGTGGTCATCAGTTGGAAGCCATTCAAAAGATCAGCGCAGCACCGCTGGTCGATTGCCCTGCCTGCCAGGCGCCTGAGCTGAAGAAGATGTTGTCGATGCCGGGCTTTCGCCTGAGTGGCAGCGGCTGGTACGAAACCGACTTCAAGACCGGTTCGAAGAAGAACCTGGCGGGCGGCGACAAAGCAGACTGAGTTGAACTCTACGCGCAGGCTCCTGCATTATCCGTCCCCTGCTTTAATGTACGGTGACGAGGCGGGCCTCCACCGAATTTCGAATTACGAGAAGTGAAACCACTACCATGATGCGCAGCCACTATTGCGGCCAACTGAACGAGACCCTGGAAGGTCAGGAAATCACCCTTTGCGGATGGGTTCACCGTCGTCGCGACCACGGCGGGGTGATCTTCCTCGATATCCGTGATCGTGATGGTCTGGCCCAGGTGGTGTTCGACCCGGACCGCGCCGAGAGCTTCGCCGCCGCCGACCGTGTGCGCAGCGAATACGTCGTGAAGATCACCGGCAAGGTGCGCCTGCGTCCGGCTGGTGCCGTGAACAAGAACATGGCGTCCGGCGGTATTGAAGTGCTGGGCTATGAGCTGGAAGTGTTGAACGAGGCGGAAACCCCGCCGTTCCCACTCAACGAATACTCCGACGTGGGCGAAGAAACCCGCCTGCGCTACCGCTTCCTGGACCTGCGTCGCCCGGAAATGGCTGAGAAGCTGCGCCTGCGTTCGCGCATGACCACCAGCATCCGTCGCTTCCTCGACGAGAACGGCTTCCTCGACGTTGAAACACCGATCCTGACCCGTGCCACGCCGGAAGGCGCACGTGACTACCTGGTGCCTAGCCGTACCCACGCGGGGTCGTTCTTCGCCCTGCCGCAATCGCCGCAGTTGTTCAAGCAACTGCTGATGGTGGCCGGCTTCGACCGTTACTACCAGATCGCCAAGTGCTTCCGCGACGAAGACCTGCGCGCCGACCGCCAGCCCGAATTCACCCAGATCGACATCGAGACCAGCTTCCTCGATGAAAAAGAGATCATGGGCCTGACCGAACAAATGATCCGCAACCTGTTCAAGGAAGTGCTGGGCCTGGAGTTCGGCGAGTTCCCGCACATGACCTTCGAAGAAGCCATGCGCCGCTACGGTTCCGACAAGCCAGACCTGCGTAACCCGCTGGAACTGGTGGACGTGGCCGATCAACTCAAAGAAGTTGATTTCAAGGTGTTCAGTGGCCCGGCCAACGATCCGAAATGCCGTATTGCCGCCCTGCGCGTGCCTGGCGGCGCGAGCATGCCGCGCAAGCAGATCGACGACTACACTAAGTTCGTCGGCATCTACGGTGCCAAGGGCCTGGCGTACATCAAGGTCAACGAGCGCGCCAACGGTGTTGATGGCCTGCAATCGCCGATCGTGAAAAACATTCCGCTGGAGAACCTGAACGCGATCCTCGATCGCGTCGGTGCAGTCGACGGCGACATCGTGTTCTTCGGTGCCGACAAGGCCAAGATCGTCAGCGAAGCCTTGGGCGCACTGCGTATCAAGCTCGGTCATGACCTGAACCTGCTGACCTGTGAGTGGGCCCCGATGTGGGTCGTTGACTTCCCGATGTTCGAAGAGAACGACGACGGCAGCTTCAGCGCCTTGCACCACCCGTTCACCGCGCCGAAGTGCTCGCCGGCCGAGCTGGAAGCCAACCCGGCGGGCGCTCTGTCCCGTGCCTACGACATGGTGCTCAACGGCACGGAGTTGGGCGGCGGTTCGATCCGTATCCACCGTAAAGAGATGCAGCAAGCGGTGTTCCGCCTGTTGGGCATCAACGAAGCGGAACAGGAAGAGAAGTTCGGCTTCCTGCTCGACGCCCTGAAGTACGGCGCGCCGCCCCATGGTGGCCTGGCGTTCGGTCTGGACCGCCTGGTGATGCTGATGACCGGCGCCCAGTCGATCCGTGAAGTGATTGCCTTCCCGAAAACCCAGAGCGCTGCGGACGTCATGACCCAGGCGCCGGGTGTGGTGGATGCCAAGGCACTGCGCGAGCTGCACATTCGCCTGCGTGAGACGCCGAAAGCTGAGTAAGGCCGCTGCGTGAAAGCGCACTGAGGTTTACGCAGTCTAAAAAGGCGCATCTTCGGATGCGCCTTTGCGTTACAAGGGCTGCACTTTAAAAAGAAAAGTCCGCCCTGGGGCGGGGTTGATAAGGTTTCTACAGAATTTCGGAGTTGTGTTATGGCTGGCCATTCCAAGTGGGCGAACATCAAGCACCGCAAAGAGCGTCAGGATGCCAAGAAGGGCAAGATCTTCACCAAGTGGATTCGTGAACTGACCGTCGCGGCCCGTCAGGGCGGTGGTGATCCGGGTTCCAACCCGCGCTTGCGTTTGGCGCTCGACAAGGCCCTAGGCGCGAACATGAGCCGTGACATCATTGACCGCGCCGTGGCCCGTGGCGCCGGCGCCGCCGACACAGACGACATGGTCGAACTGAGCTACGAAGGCTACGGCCCGGGCGGTGTGGCGGTAATGGTCGAGTGCATGACCGACAACCGCAACCGCACCGCCGCGGCCGTGCGCCACGCATTCAGCAAGTGCGGCGGCAACCTCGGTACCGACGGTTCGGTGGCTTACCTGTTCGAGCGCAAGGGGCAGATCAGCTTCGCACCGGGAACGGACGAAGATGCGCTGATGGAGGCCGCGATGGAGGCGGACGCCGACGATGTGGTGACCAACGAAGATGGCTCCATCGACGTGTTCACCTCGTTCGCCAGTTTCTACGCTGTGCGCAACGCCTTGGACGCCGCTGGTTTCAAAGGCACCGACGCGGAAATCGTGATGCTGCCGACCACCAGCGCCGAGCTGGACCTGGACGGCGCGCAGAAAGTGCTGAAGATGCTGGATATGCTTGAAGACCTGGATGATGTGCAGAACGTGTATTCCAACGCGGACATCCCGGAATCCGTCGCCGAACAGCTAGGCTGAAAAGCGATGTAGGTCCATGTGGGAGGGGGCTTGCTCCCGATAACGGTGGTTCAGTCGACTTATGGATAACTGACACCCCGCTATCGGCAGCAAGCCCCCTCCCACATTGGCACGTTGATGTATCAACATTTGTTTTATTTAACCTGCAGGCGTTATGACTTTAATCCTAGGTATCGACCCCGGTTCACGCATCACCGGTTTTGGCGTGGTGCAGCAGACCCCGCGTGGCTGCGTGTATGTGGCCTCGGGTTGTATCCGCACCGGTGCGGGCGAGTTGGCCGAGCGCCTGCAGATCGTTTATCGCGGCGTGCGTGAGGTCATCCAGACCTATGGCCCGGTGACGATGGGCATCGAAAAAGTGTTCATGGCAAAAAATGCCGACTCAGCCCTGAAACTCGGCCAGGCCCGTGGCGCCGCCATCGTCGCCGGTGCCGAGGAGGGTATGGAGATCGCCGAATACACCGCGACCCAGGTCAAGCAGGCCGTGGTCGGCACCGGCGCGGCCAATAAAGAGCAAGTACAAATGATGGTCATGCACATGCTCAAGCTCACCGCCAAACCGCAAATCGACGCCTCCGACGCCCTGGCCATTGCCATTTGCCATGCGCACACCCGTTCCAGTCTGCTGCCCCATGGTCTCGGCACCGCACGCAGTCGTGGCGGGCGGCTGCGTCTCTGATAGCATCAGCGCAATCGTTATTTACGGTCAGGCTTTGATCTGACCCCAAGCTTTAAGGATCTGAACCGTGATTGGACGCTTGCGCGGCACCCTGGCTGAGAAACAGCCGCCGAACCTGATTCTGGACGTCAATGGGCTGGGGTATGAGCTGGAAGTGCCCATGACCACCCTCTATCGCCTGCCGTCGGTCGGCGAGCCGATTACGTTGCACACTCACCTGGTGGTTCGTGAGGACGCGCAATTACTCTATGGTTTCATCGGCAAGCGCGACCGCGACTTCTTCCGCGAGCTGATCCGCCTGAATGGCGTGGGGCCCAAACTTGCCTTGGCCTTGATGTCCAGCCTGGAGGTGGACGAGTTGGTCCGTGCGGTTTCGGCCCAGGACACCTCGGCCTTGACCAAGGTGCCGGGTGTCGGTAAGAAAACTGCGGAACGCCTGCTGGTGGAACTCAAGGATCGTTTCAAAGCCTGGGAGGTCGTACCGAGCATGTTCGCGCTCGTGCCGAACCAGCCGGATATGCCGGCGGCCCAGGTCGCCAGTGCAGAAAGCGATGCCGTCAATGCGCTGATTTCCCTGGGCTACAAGCCCCAGGAAGCGAGCAAGGCGGTGTCGGCCATCAAGGACAAGAACCTGAGCGCCGAAGACATGATCCGCCGAGCCCTGAAGGGAATGATTTAAGTGATTGAAGCTGATCGTCTGATCGCGGCCACCGGCCCGCGTGACCGTGAAGAAGTCCAAGACCGGGCTATTCGCCCCCTGAGCCTGGCCGAATACATCGGCCAGCCGACCGTGCGCGAGCAAATGGAGCTGTTCATCCAGGCTGCACGCGGGCGCACTGAGTCCCTGGACCACACGCTGATCTTCGGGCCACCGGGGCTGGGTAAAACCACATTGGCCAATATCATCGCCCAGGAAATGGGCGTGTCGATCAAGTCGACCTCGGGGCCCGTGCTGGAGCGTCCGGGTGACTTGGCGGCCTTGCTGACCAATCTTGAACCCCACGACGTGCTGTTTATCGACGAAATCCATCGGTTGTCGCCGATTGTCGAGGAAGTGCTGTACCCGGCCATGGAAGATTTCCAGCTGGATATCATGATCGGCGAAGGCCCGGCCGCACGTTCGATCAAGCTCGACCTGCCGCCCTTTACCCTCGTGGGGGCGACCACGCGCGCCGGCATGCTGACCAACCCGTTGCGAGACCGTTTCGGCATTGTTCAACGTCTGGAGTTCTATAGCACTGCCGATCTGGCGACCATTGTCAGCCGTTCGGCGAGCATTCTCGGCTTGCCGCTGGACCCGGACGGTGCGTTTGAAATTGCCCGTCGGGCCCGGGGCACGCCACGGATTGCCAACCGCTTGCTGCGCCGGGTTCGCGACTTTGCCGAGGTGCGGGCCAAGGGGCATATCACCAAGGCCGTCGCGGACCTGGCCTTGAACCTGCTGGATGTGGATGAACATGGCTTCGATCACCAGGATCGGCGTCTACTCTTGACCCTGATCGAGAAGTTCGACGGTGGCCCGGTCGGTGTGGACAGCCTGGCGGCTGCGATCAGTGAAGAACGTCATACCATCGAGGACGTACTCGAGCCGTACCTGATCCAACAGGGTTACATCATGCGTACGCCAAGAGGGCGAGTGGTGACGCGGCATGCCTATTTGCACTTTGGGCTAAACATTCCGTCACGATTGGGCGAGATGCCTGTAGTAGACGAATTTCTCGATGCAGTGGACGATTAAAAGCTTCACGCCAGACGATTTATCCGAGGTTTGTGCTGTCCTAGTGGCTGGTGTCGTCATTCAGTCAGTAGAAATGTTTCAGACAACGAAAAAACAGTTGCCCAGCCGGATTGGCAACCTGAGGAGTAAGCACTAGAGTATGCGCGCGCAAAACGGGGATCAGTCGTTCGTACATCGCTGTCGCGTTTATTACGAAGACACCGATGCCGGCGGCATCGTGTATTACGTCAATTACCTCAAGTTCATGGAGCGGGCCCGCACCGAGCGGCTACGAGAGCTGGGCTTTGCCCAATCCGAGCTGGCGGGAGAGGACCTGTTGTTTGTCGTGCATTCCAGCGAGGCGCGCTATCACGCGCCGGCGCGGTTGGACGATGAGCTGCTGGTAAGCGCTGAAGTAATCGAATTGAACCGTGTCAGCCTGCGTTTCAAGCAGCAGGTCAGGCGGGCTACGGATGCAACGCTGCTCTGTGAGGGGCAGTTCCTGGTGGCCTGTGTGCGCACCAATAGTTTGAAACCCCGGGCCATTCCCGAAGCTCTGCGTGCGGCCTTTGCCGGCGTAAGCGGCGCGGGTAAACAATCAAAGCAGGAGATTTAGCGTGGAACCTACCGTCGTCGACCATTCCTCCATGTGGAGCCTGGTCAGCAATGCCAGTGTCGTGGTTCAACTGGTCATGCTGACCCTGGTAGCCGCATCGGTTACCTCTTGGGTCATGATTTTTCAGCGCAGCAACCTGCTGCGTGCCGGTCGACGTGCCCTGGAGAGCTTTGAAGAGCGCTTCTGGTCGGGTATCGACCTGTCCAAACTGTACCGCCAGGCCGGCAGCAACCCGGACCCGGACTCCGGCGTCGAGCAGATCTTCCGCGCCGGTTTCAAGGAGTTCTCCCGTCTGCGCCAGCAGCCAGGTGTTGACCCGGAAGCGGTGATGGAAGGCGTGGCCCGTGCCATGCGCGTCGCTATCTCCCGCGAAGAAGAGAAGCTGGAGCAAAGCCTGCCGTTCCTCGCCACCGTAGGTTCGGTCAGCCCGTACATCGGCCTGTTCGGTACCGTATGGGGGATCATGAACTCCTTCCGTGGCCTGGCCCAGGCGCAGCAAGCGACCCTGGCCACCGTGGCCCCGGGTATCGCCGAAGCCCTGGTCGCCACCGCGATCGGCCTGTTCGCTGCCATCCCCGCAGTAATCGCCTACAACCGTTTTGCCGCTCGCGGCGAAAACCTGATTGGCCGTTACTACACCTTCGCCGACGAGTTCCAGGCGATCCTGCACCGTAAAGTGCACACCAGCGAAGAATAAGCAGGTACTTCCCGATGGCTTTAATCACTCGAGCTCGAACCAAGCGCAAGCCGGTCGCCGAGATGAACGTGGTGCCTTACATCGACGTGATGCTGGTGCTGCTGGTGATCTTCATGGTGACCGCGCCGATGCTCAACCAGGGTGTGAAGGTTGACCTGCCCAAGGTTTCCAGCGAAGCCTTGCCCCAGGACAACAACACCCAGGTGCTGACCATTTCGATCAAGTCCGACAAGACCTATTACTGGAACCTTGGCAGCGAAGTCGACACGCAGAAGCAGCAGGACAAGGCGATGACCTTGCCGGCGATGACCGATGCGGTGACCAAGATCATTCGCGCTGGCAACGAAGGCGGCAAGCACACCCAGGTCTTCATCCGCGGTGACAAGGCGGTCGACTACGGCTCCGTCATGGGTGCCATGGGCGGGCTGCAGAAGGCCGGCGTCGGTAACGTTGGCTTGATTACCGAGGCGCCCTGATGCAGCAACAGCGAGAGCCGTCCGCCTCGGAAAGCTACTTCTGGCCTAGCGTCTGGGCAATCGCCCTGCACGTCCTGGTGTTTGGCATGCTGTTCGTCAGCTTTGCCATGACCCCGGACCTGCCGCCAGCCAAGCCGATCGTGCAGGCGACCCTGTATCAGCTGAAATCGAAAAGTCAGGCCACCACCCAGACCAATCAGAAGATTGCGGGTGAAGCCCAGAAGTCGGCTGCGCGCCAGACTGAAGTCGAGCAGATGGAACAGAAGAAGGTCGAGCAGGAAGCGGTGAAGGCTGCTGCGGAACAAAAGAAAGAAGAGGCGGCTCAAAAGGCCGAGGAATCGAAAAAGGCTGACGAAGCCAAGAAAGCGGACGAGGCGAAAAAGGCTGATGAAGCCAAGAAAGCCGAGAAAGCTGCCGAAGCGAAAAAGGCCGAAGAGAAACAATTGGCTGATATAGCCAAGAAGAAATCTGAAGAAGAAGCCAAAAAGGCTGCCGAAGAAGAGGCCAAGAAAAAGGCCGCTGAAGAGGCCAAGAAAAAGATAGTCGAAGACGCGAAGAAGAAAGCCGCCGAAGACGCCAAGAAAAAAGCTGAAGCAGACGAGGCGAAGAAGAAAGTCGCCGACGAAGCGAAGAAGAAAGCTGCCGCCGACGCCCAGAAGAAAAAGGCCCAGGAAGCAGCACGTAAATCCGCCGAAGAGAAAAAGGCCCAGGCCTTGGCAGATTTGCTTTCCGACACGCCTCAACGTCAGCAAGCCCTGGCCGATGAACGTGGTGATGAAGTCGCGGGCAGTTTCGACGACCTGATTCGGGCACGGGCAGCAGAAGGCTGGACACGTCCACCTTCGGCACGCAAAGGCATGACAGTAGTGCTGCAGATCGGCATGTTGCCGGACGGTACGGTGACTTCGGTCAGCGTGGCCAAGTCCAGTGGTGACGGTTCGTTCGACAGTTCAGCGGTTGCCGCAGTCAAGAATATTGGCCGGTTGACCGAGATGCAGGGAATGAAACCAAGCGACTTCGCTCCCTATCGTTCATTCAAGATGACATTCACACCTGAGGATCTAGCCTTGTGAGAAACCTTCTTCGAGGAATGCTTGTCGTTATTTGCTGTATGGCAGGGATAGCGGCGGCGGATGAAAAGAACATCCTGGTCACCAGCGGCAGCGATCGGGCCACTCCGATCGCGGTGGTACCGTTTGGCTGGCAGGGCGGCAGCGTATTGCCGGACGACATGGCCCAGATCGTCAGCGACGACCTGCGCAACTCCGGTTACTACGCGCCGATTCCGAAAGGCAACATGATCAGCCAGCCGACCCAGGCCAGCGAAGTCATCTTCCGCGACTGGAAGGCCGTGGGCGCCCAGTACCTGATGGTCGGCAGCATCACGCCGGCCGGCGGTCGCCTGCAGATCCAGTACGCATTGTTCAACGTGGCCACCGAGCAGCAGGTCCTGACCGGCAGCGTTTCGGGCACCGCCGAACAACTGCGTGACATGGCTCACTACATCTCGGACCAGTCGTTTGAAAAGCTCACCGGTATCAAAGGTGCTTTCTCGACACGCCTGCTGTACGTAACCGCTGAGCGTTTCTCGGTAGACAACACCCGTTATACCTTGCAGCGTTCGGACTACGACGGTGCTCGCGCCGTGACTTTGCTGCAATCGCGTGAGCCAATCCTGTCGCCGCGTTTTGCGCCGGACGGCAAGCGTATTGCCTATGTGTCGTTTGAACAGAAACGTCCACGTATCTTCGTCCAGCACATCGATACTGGCCGTCGTGAGCAGATCACCAACTTTGAAGGCCTCAACGGTGCCCCGGCCTGGTCTCCGGATGGTTCGCGCCTGGCGTTCGTACTGTCCAAGGACGGTAACCCGGACATCTACGTGATGAACATGGCTTCGCGCCAGATCAATCGCGTGACCGCAGGCCCTGGCATCAACACCGAACCGTTCTGGGGCAAGGATGGTTCGACCATCTACTTCACCTCCGACCGTGGCGGCAAGCCACAGGTCTATAAGGCGAACGTGAATGGCGGGGGCGCAGAGCGCGTTACTTTTATCGGTAACTACAACGCCAACCCTAAGCTTTCGGCCGATGAAAAGACGTTGGTGATGATTCACCGTCAGGATGGTTTCACTAATTTCCGGGTTGCGGCCCAGGATTTGCAGCGCGGAACCGTAAAAATCCTTACAGATACCAACCTTGATGAGTCAGCCACTGTTGCGCCCAACGGCACCATGGTAATCTACGCCACCCGCCAGCAGGGCCGGGGAGTCTTGATGCTCGTGTCCATTAATGGACGTGTAAGGCTCCCGCTTCCTACCGCACAAGGCGAAGTCAGAGAACCATCCTGGTCCCCTTACCTGAACTGACGCGGCGCTACAAAAAGATTTGCTTAACACACTGGGGTTCATTAGGAGTTTCACGATGGAAATGCTGAAGTTTGGTAAGTTTGCTGCTCTGGCTCTGGCTCTGTCCGTAGCCGTTGGTTGCTCGTCTAAAGGCGGCGACAATGCCGGTGAAGGCGCAGCTGTTGATCCAAACGCTGGTTACGGCGCTAACACTGGTGCAGTTGACGGCTCCCTGAGCGAAGAAGCTGCTCTGCGCGCTATCACCACTTTCTACTTCGAATACGACAGTTCTGACCTGAAGCCAGAAGCCATGCGCGCTCTGGACGTTCACGCCAAGGACCTGAAAGCTAACGGCGCTCGCGTTGTTCTGGAAGGTAACACTGACGAACGTGGTACTCGTGAGTACAACATGGCACTGGGCGAGCGTCGTGCGAAAGCCGTTCAGCGCTACCTGGTACTGCAAGGTGTTGCTCCAGGCCAACTGGAACTGGTTTCCTACGGTAAAGAGCGTCCAGTTGCTACTGGCCACGACGAGCAGTCCTGGGCTCAAAACCGTCGCGTCGAACTGCGTAAGTAATTCGTCATGCGAACGTGCCGTCGTGCTCTGACTGTATTGGCTCTCAGCCTCGCGCCGCTTGCGGTGTGGGCTGCGGTTCCTGTGGAAGATAGCAACTCTGGCTATAACAATAGCGGGAGCAGTTATCCGCCGGCAGGTTATGGCACGAACGGCGCCTATGCTGGGGGAGCGGCTACGTCCGCCCCCTCGGCACAGGGCGAACTGTTCAACCAGCTGCAACGTATGCAGGATCAAATTGCGCAGCAACAAGGCGCCATTGAAGTACTGCAAAACCAAGTGAACCAGCTGAAGCAAGAAGGCCTGGAGCGTTACCAGGATCTTGATCGACGCATTGGAGCCGGCGCTACACCAGCCGCTACTCCTGATAATTCTTCTACCGGTGGCGCGCCAAGCGCTGCCGCCGGTGGTGCAGCAGCAGGGGCCGCGGCTGCCAGCCAAGCCCCTGCCGCCAGCAGTGAACCGGGTGATCCGGCGAAGGAAAAGCTGTATTACGATGCAGCCTTCGACCTGATCAAGGCCAAGGATTTCGATAAGGCCAGCCAGGCTTTTACCGCATTCCTGCGCAAATATCCGAACAGCCAATACGCGGGCAATGCTCAATACTGGCTGGGCGAGGTCAACCTGGCCAAGGGTGATTTACAAGCAGCGGGCCAGGCGTTTGCCAAGGTCAGCCAGCTGTACCCCAAGCATGCCAAGGTGCCGGATTCGCTGTACAAGCTGGCTGACGTAGAACGCCGCCTGGGTCATGCCGACAAGGTCAAGGGCATTCTGCAGCAGGTGGTTGCCCAATATCCGGGCACTTCCGCCGCACAGTTGGCTCAACGGGATCTGCAACGCTTGTAAGCCACGCAGCCGTTTAGAAGAAACCCGCGCCTGACGCGGGTTTTTTCGTTAGAATCCACGCCCTTTTATTGAAACACGCTTCCTGGGGTTGACGCGTTGTCGCGATCCCTTGAAGTGCCTGACGGAGGCGGACAGCCTGTTCAGCTGTTACGCCCGTGGCGACTATGCAAGACACATTACGCATTACCGAAGTTTTTTACTCTTTGCAGGGTGAAACGCGAACCGCTGGCCTGCCCACCGTATTTGTACGGTTGACCGGCTGCCCTTTGCGTTGCCAATACTGCGACAGCGCCTACGCCTTCAGTGGCGGCACGGTGCGCACCCTGGACGACATCCTGGAGCAGGTTGCGGGTTTCAAGCCGCGCTACGTCTGTGTGACGGGTGGCGAACCCCTGGCTCAACCCAATGCTATCCCTTTGCTCAAGCAGCTATGTGATGCCGGTTACGAGGTCTCGCTGGAGACCAGTGGCGCCCTGGATATCTCGGCCGTTGACCCGCGTGTAAGCCGCGTGGTCGATCTCAAGACCCCAGGCTCCAAGGAGGCGCACCGCAACCTGTACGCGAACATGGACCTGCTGACGCCTAACGATCAAGTCAAGTTCGTGATCTGCTCCCGTGAGGATTATGACTGGGCGACGTCCAAGCTGATTCAATACGGCCTGGAGCGACGGGCGGGCGAGGTGCTGTTTTCGCCAAGCCACCATGACTTGAACGCCCGTGATCTGGCTGACTGGGTCGTGGCCGATAACCTGCCGGTGCGCCTGCAGTTGCAGTTGCATAAATACCTGTGGAACGACGAACCAGGTCGCTGACAGGGTCGGTCGCTCTGCTTAACAAAAAGGGCGCGGTCATCCTGCTACCGGCCTGATGATGCCGGCCATGCTTGTGGGAATAGAACGCCTGCCGACGGCGTGCGGAAGGCGTCAAAATGGCCGGAATTACGCACCCAACGCATTATTTCTGATTTATTTTAAATAAAGTGTTGAATAGTCCTTAAAAATCAGTATTATACGCGCCACCACACAGCGGGTCGTTAGCTCAGTTGGTAGAGCAGTTGGCTTTTAACCAATTGGTCGTAGGTTCGAATCCCACACGACCCACCATATTTGGCGGTTTAGAAAATCCGGAAGGCCCACGAAAGTGAGGATTTCCGGGTTTTTTTTTGCCTTGTGAATAAGCGCCGCCTGCAATGGGCGGCGCGCAGGGTTTCAGCCAAACCGCCCGGTAATATAGTCCTCCGTCTGCTTCATCCTGGGCTTGGTGAAGATTTCATCGGTATTGCCATACTCAATCAGTTCCCCCATGAACATGAACGCGGTGTTGTCCGATACCCGCGCCGCTTGCTGCATGTTGTGGGTCACGATGATCACTGTGTATTGGGTCTTCAGTTCGGTGATCAGTTGCTCGATGCGCCCGGTGGAGATCGGGTCGAGTGCCGAAGTGGGCTCGTCCAGCAGCAATACCTGCGGGCGCAGCGCGATGGTGCGGGCGATGCACAACCGCTGTTGCTGGCCGCCGGAGAGGCTTTGTGCGCTCTGGTTGAGTTTGTCCTTCACTTCATCCCACAGGGCACCGCCGCGCAGGGCCTGCTCGACGCGTTCGTCCATTTCCCGCCGTGAGAGCTTTTCGTGGTGGCGTACGGCGTAGGCAATGTTGTCGTAGATCGACATCGGAAAGGGCACGGGTTTCTGGAACACCATGCCGACGTGACTGCGCAGGCGGTTCATCGAGTAGCCGGGGGCGAGGATGTTCTCGTTATTGAGCAACACTTCGCCACGGGCCTCCTGCTTGGGGTACATCGAGTAGATGCGGTTGAACACGCGCAACAGCGTGGATTTGCCGCAGCCCGAAGGACCGATAATGGCGGTGATGCGTTTTTCCGGGATATCCATGTCGATGGATTTCAGGGAGCGTTGCTGGTTGTAGAAAAACTCCAGCCCACGGACTTGGATTTTGGTTTTTTCGGGTTCGATACGGGTGGTGTCCATCAGTGGGACCTATTGCGTAAAAGAATCAGGCGAGATATCAGGCTGAGTACCAGCACGAACAGCGTCAGGACCAGGGCGCCGGCCCAGGCGAGTGAGTGCCAGTCGTCGAATGGGCTCATGGCGTACTGGAAGATAACCACCGGGACGCTGGCGATCGGCTTGAGCAGGTTGCTGCTCCAGAACTGGTTGCCGAAGGCGGTGAAAAGCAGGGGCGCGGTTTCCCCGGTGATCCGGGCCAGGGCGAGCAGGATGCCGGTGACGACACCGGCCTTGGCCGCTCGCAGCACGATCTGCAGTGTCAACTTCCACTGCGGCACACCGAGCGCCAGGGCCGCTTCGCGCAGGGTCGAGGGTTGCAACTGAAGCATTTCATCGGTGGTGCGTACCACCACTGGAATCACCAGCAGCGCCAGGGCCAAGGCACCGGCGATCGCGGAAAACCCCAGCTGGTGATGGCTCAGTTGGTTCAGCGGCAGAATAACGGCGGTATAGACAAACAACCCCAGCACGATCGACGGGGCTGACAGCAGGATGTCGTTGATAAAGCGCACCGTGGTGCCCAGGCGCGAATGCCGTGCGAATTCCGCCAGCCAGATGCCGGCCATCAACCCGATGGGCGTGCCGATCAGCAAGGCAATCCCGGACATCAGCGCACTGCCGTAAAACGCGTTGGCCAAGCCACCTTCGGTACCGGGTGGTGGCGTCATCTGGGTAAACAGGCGCAGGTTGAGGGCCTGGAAGCCATTGATGACGGTGGTCAGCAGAATCCACGCCAGCCACAGCAAACCGAAGGCTGTCGCGCCGCAGCTGAGGAACATGGCCACGCCGTTTTTCAGCGCACGTCTGCGATACAGGCGTTCGTTGCTCTTCATAGGCCCTCCTTGCGTGACAGGCGCATCAGCAGCAAGCGCGCCGCCGCCAGCACGACGAAGGTCACGATAAACAGCAGGAAGCCCAGGGCGATCAGCGCGGAACGGTGCAGGTCGGTGTAGGCCTCGCTGAATTCATTGGCGATCACCGACGCAATCGAACTGCTGGGCATCAACAGTGAGGCGGAAAACTGTTGCGCGTTGCCCAGTACGAAGGTGACGGCCATGGTCTCGCCAAGGGCGCGGCCCAGGCCGAGGAAGATGCCGCCGACCACTGCCGAGCGCGTATAGGGCAGGACGATGTCCCACACCACTTCCCAAGTGGTGCTGCCCAAGGCGTAGGCCGATTCTTTCAATTGCGTGGGCACGCTGCGAAACACTTCATGCATCACCGACGTGATAAACGGCATGATCATCACCGCCAGCACGATGCCGGCGGTCAGCATGCCGATCCCCAGTGGCGGGCCCTGGAACAGCGATCCGACAAAGGGCAGGGCACCTAGGTAGTCGTTGATCAGCGGCGAGAGATGTTCGGCCATAAAGGGCCCGAACACGAACAGGCCCCACATGCCATAGATGATCGAAGGAATACCCGCCAGTAATTCGATGGCCGATGCCACCGGCATCTTCAGCCAGGGCGGCGCGACCTCTGTGAGAAAAATCGCAATGCCGAAACTCACCGGAACAGCGATCAGCAAAGCCAGGAACGAGGTGACCAGCGTGCCGTAAATCGGCACCACGGCACCAAAGTGGTTATTGACGGCATCCCACTCGGTGCTGGTAAGGAAATCGAAACCGAAGGTCTTGAACGCCAAGCCTCCGCCCCAGAGCGTGGAGGCTGCAATGGCGCCCAGCAACACCAACACCAGCATGGCTGCGCCAAACATCGAGCGCTTGAACCAAAGGTCGTGGCGTTGATCGCGGGCGGCGCGGCTGTCGCCCCGTGTGTCGCTCGCGTGAGTAGGCATAACCAGGGGTTGGACCGTGTCGTTCATATCAGATGTACTCACCGCCTTCCTCGATCACCGCAAGTGAAGGAGGAAGGGGTTGCAGGGCGAATCAGTGAGTGAAGTCAGACTTCCAGTAATCTTCGATTCGCGTCACCAGGGAGGACGGCAGTGCTACGTAATCCAGCGCTGCGGCCTGTTGCTGGCCTTTTTCCAGGGACCATTTGAAGAAGTTGAAGGCTGCCTGGCTTTGTTCGGCATTCTTGGGCTGCTTGTACATGATGATCCAGGTGGTGGCCGTGATCGGCCACGCGCCTTCGCCCGGCGCGTTGGTCATGATCAGGTTGAAGTCCTTGGCGCCGGCCCAGTCGGCGGTATCGGCTGCGGCCTGGAACGCCTTGGCGTCAGGTTCGACGAACTTGCCTGAAGCATTCTTCAGCGAGGCGTAGGCCATCTTGTTCTGCAGGGCGTAGGCGTATTCCACAAAGCCGATCGAGTTCTTGATCTGCTTCACGTAGGCCGAAACGCCTTCGTTGCCCTTGCCGCCAACGCCGACCGGCCAGGGTACGGTGGTGCCGAAACCCACTTTGGTTTTCCAGCTGTCGCTGACTTTGGCCAGGTAGTTGGTGAAGTTGTACGACGTGCCGGAGCCGTCGGAACGGTGCACGACGGTGATGTTTGCGCTTGGCAGTTTCACGCCGGGGTTAAGCGCTGCGATGGCCGGGTCGTTCCAGGCCTTGATATCACCGAGGAAAATTTTCGCCAGGGTATCGCCGTCGAGCTTAAGCTGACCTGCCGTCAGGCCTTCGACGTTCATGACCGGGACAATACCGCCGATCACGCTGGGGAACTGGCCCAGGCCGGCGGTTTTGAGATCTTCGGCCGACAGCGGGGCGTCGGAAGCACCGAAGTCGACGGTCGCTGCCTTGATCTGGGCAATGCCGCCACCGGAGCCAATCGATTGATAGTTGATACGGTTGCTGGAGGTTTTGCTGTAGTCCTGGGACCACTTGGACAGCACCGGGTAGACGAAGCTGGAGCCGGCACCGGTCACGTCAGTGGCGTGGGCCACGCCGCTCAGGCACAGGGCGGTCAACAAAACAGACAGACTTTTTTTAGTCGGCAACATCACGACAACACCTCGTGGGAAGGGGTAAGTGGAAGGGTCCACCTGTCTAAGACGTGACGATTTAATTCCTGATATATGTCTGTTTAATGACCCATTGGCTTTATGAAGAAACATTTAGAAATGTTTGCTTCGGTGGAGCCAGGCTTGCCCATTTCCACCGAAGCAGTGCTACTTAGTTGATGCCCTGATCGATCCCGGCCTGCAACGCCTGGCTATCACTGTGCCCGCCGACCCGCAGCGGCCCCAGATTGAATGCCTGATCCTTGCGCGTGGCGTCGTCCAGTTTCTGCGTCAGTTCGTCCTTGGCACCCAACAGCAGGTTGACCGGTGACTTCGACAGATTCAGCCCGAGATCGGCGCGATAGTCGCTACCTGCCAAGGTTGTCGCCGTGACCGTGGACCACCCCAGATCGACCATGCCGTTCTGCGCGCTGATCCGGCTGCCTGTGAGGCGAGTATCGCCATTCACCTGCAAGCTGACGCCGTGGGTACCGAGAATGCCCGATGCCTGAGCGACGCTGTCCTTGACCACATGGCTGACGTCCAGATTCAGCGTTGGGGTGTAGTTGGTGTTGCCGCTCTTGTCACCGAACAGCACGTTTTGCGTGGTATCAGCCACCGAGCTGCCGGTGGTGTTCTTGCCGCTGACGGTGTAGCTGTCACTGGTTTTTGGCCAAACCTTGTCTTTGAAGCTGGACAGGCGAGTCCCCAACGCATCCTTCTTGTCGGCGAGATAGGCCTTGGCTTGGTCCACGCGAGTGCCGAAGGCTCCGCGGGGCTCAGGGTTGACGTCGTAACTGCCGCTGCGCGTGAGTTTTTCAGCCAAGCGTTCCTTGGCGTTGACCACGCTGTCCTTGGCCGACGCCAGGTGGTCGACGCCTTTGTCGACTGCGTTTTCGAGCTTCTCCCGGTGCTTGTCGAACGCACCTTCCGCCTTGGCCTGCACCTTGTCCTTGAGCGGGCCGGTGGCCTTGGCCAGCTTGTTGACCACGCCGGGCTGGTTCTTCTCGACATCGAGCTTGGCGTCGACATTGACCTGGGTGCTGTTGACCTGGTCCTTGCGGCTCTCGACGATGAGGTCGCCGCCCACGTTGCCACTCACCTGATCGGCTTCGATACGTGCCCCTGCCAGGCGGGTATCACCGGCACTGTCGATGACCACGTTAGCCGCCTTGACCAGGCTGTTGTGTTGCGTAGTGCCTTGCAGGTGATCTACGTCGACCTTGGCCCGCGCATTGATGCCGTGCTGGGTCTTGGGGGTGTCGTGCTCACCGGCATCGGCCAAGGTGGTTGTTCCGCCACTGCCGCCCGCGCCCAGGGTCACGCCCCAACTGTTGTGGGCCTGCGTGGATTGCGCCGACTCTTGCAGGATGCCGCCGTTTTGCGCAGTGAGATTGATGCTGGCCGCCGTCACCTGAGTGCCTTGCAAGTGGATGGCATTGGTTGCGTCGGCGCCACTGTGCAGGGCGATATTGCCGTTGCTGTGCAACTGCCCGACGCTCACGCCGCTATCATTTTCCGCCACCTTGCCCAGGTTGAAATTGGCGCTCAGGCTGCCGGTCGTGCTGCTGCTTTCGGCGCTGCTGGTCTTGCCGGCGCCGACGGTCAGGCCGCCGCCCAGGTTGCTGCCATGGCTCAGATGGGAGTGGGTGGCAGCTTGCAGGTCCAGCTTGCCGCCGGCACTGAGGCTGATGTCGCCGGTTTTATCGGTGCTGCTACCGATCCGGGTGCCTTGCAGGGTCATGTCGCCGCCGCTGCTGAGTTGGATCGGACCGCTGCCCTGAATCGTCGCAACCCGGGCCTGGCTGTCTTGCGTGTCCAGCTGTTTGTGGTCCAATTGCACGCCGGCACCGAGGTTGACGTTGGTACCGCTGGTGCCTGGCGCCGTGCCGACCGTCAGCGAACCACTGCCGCGCAGGCTGTTGCTGGCGGTACTTTGGCTGTCGTTGGCCTGATTCAGCGCCAACTCACCGCCCGTCTTGAGGTTGACGCCCGCCTGGCCGCCATCGAATTGACTGCCTGTATACCGCGCGTCGCCCTTGGCCTCGATGTTCACGCCTTGAGTGGCGACGTAGCTGCCAACCACCGCTGTGCTGCGCGATTCGCGCACATCGCTGCTGCCGCCACTGCCGCTGCCACGCACGTTCAGGTCTTCACCGGTGGTGGTATAGACCCGTACGCCAACCTTGGCGTCTACACCCTGCTCGCTATTGCTGTGGGTATTGGTCGCCGCCGTGGCGACATGCTCGTCAGCCTGGATCTTCAGCGCGCCCTGGGTGGCCTGGTATTGAGTACCTTCATCCTGCAATTTACCCGCGACGTTGACCTGCACCGCACCGCCACTGAACTGGCTGACCACCGCTGTGCTGTCCTGCTGTGTGCCGGTCTTGTGGGTATGGCCGACTTCCACATCCAGCCCGACGTTGGGTTGTTCGAGCGCATCCAGCAGGCCAGGCTGATGGAATTTGGCCTGGGCTACCCCTTCGACGGCTTTTTCGATTGGCCGGGTGAGGCCTCGGTATTCGAGATTGGCGCCGATGTCGGCCGTCCAGCCATTCTCCTTGTGGGTACTGGTCTGGCTGTTGTGCGCCGCCTGGTTATCGACCTGATTCGCGTTGACCTGCAACTCGGAACCGGCCTTGACCTGTGCGCCCTGGCTGGTGAGGGTGTTGCCGGCGTTGACGGTCAGTTTGCCCGTCGCCGCCAGGCTGCTGGTTTGCGCCGTGGTCGTGCTGCGGGTGTCATGGCTGCTTTGATGGCTGAACTGTGCGCCGTTACCGGCTCTGTCCAGGCCGCCGGTGTAGTAGACGCCACCGCCGAGGGTGGTCTTGTCCGTGTCGCTGTGGACGGTGTCGTCGGTCGCCAACAGTTCGACATTTTTACCGCTCAAGGTCGCATCGCCACCGGTGGCCTTGAGGTCGGAACCCTTGATGCTCACATCGCCCCCGGCCGTCACGACCAGGCTGTCGCCGCTGAGGCTGGACGCCTGCTGCCGGGTGGTGTCGGTCTTGCGGGTTTGCTGCTGGTCTGCATAGTTCACGCCCGCCCGGTACTGGCGGGTGCCAGGGGCCGTTTCCTTGGCGTAAGCAGCAAAACCGCGCGTGTGCGTTTCGGTAGTGTCGTGGGCGGTATTTTCAGCCGACGCGATCTTGATATCACCCTTGGCATCGGCCTGCAGTTCAGCGGCGGCCGAGACTTTTGAGCCGCTGACTTCGATGTCCTTGGCGCTTTGCAGCTTCAGGTTGCTGTCCGAGCGCAGGTGGCTGGCGACGACCGTGCTGTCCTTGAGGTTCTTGCGGCTTTCATCTTTGGAGATACCGAAGAACTTGCTGTCGTTGCTGTAGCGATTGTCGTGGGAGGTGTTCTGTACGCCGTCGATCACCAGCGAGCCCTTGTCACTGATGACACTGGCCTGTTTGCCGCCCCGCGCCTGGCTGCCACTGATGCGGACGTCGTCCGCCTTGACGATCAACTTGCCGTCGGCATTCACCTGGCTCGCGGTGTTCAAGGTCTTGCCTTGGTTGCCATCGCCGTTCTGGCCGAAGAAGCTGCCGCCGACCAGGTCGCCGGAGTACGCATTGTCGCTGCTGCTCTGAGTGCGGGCGGCGCTGGTGATAGCCACGTGGCGGGCGGCCAATTGAATGTCGCCAGGGGTTTTCAGCTCGGCGCCTTGCAATTGCAGGGTCTGTTGGCTGTTCAGTTCCAGCGCATTGCCGGCCTTGAGGTTGCTGGTGACGCTGCGTTGTTCGCGGGTGGACTTGTCCCAGTTGGCTGTCCACAGGTGCTTGCGATGCTTGCCT
This sequence comes from Pseudomonas sp. R11F, assembly GCF_050312575.1. NCBI lineage: Bacteria > Pseudomonadati > Pseudomonadota > Gammaproteobacteria > Pseudomonadales > Pseudomonadaceae > Pseudomonas > Pseudomonas sp. R11F. Next base: position 291,645 of record NZ_JBNPJU010000046.1, read on the forward strand.
TGATCGGTGGTTTCATGGGTTTCGGTGGCGGCATTCACCTGCAGGTCGGCGCCGCTGTTGACGCGCAAGTCCGCCCCCGCGTTCACATGGCTGGCGTTGATCTGGGTGGTGGCGCCGGACGACAGTGCAGCATCCTGCTGGGCGACGACGTTATTGCCGTGCTGGCGCGAGTCGTTGTCGGTGGTGGTGCGGTCGTAGGTTTCGTAGGTGAACAGGAAGTTGCTGTTGTTCCACTGCTCACGCTTTTGCTGGAGCTTGCGGCTTTCCAGGCTGCTGAGGGTCAGGTTGCGTCCGGCATCGAGTTTGACATTACGCCCGCCGACATCGGCGGCGGCCAGGCTCAAGTCCCGGGTCGCCTGCACGTCCACATCGCCCTGATGACTCTGCACGCCGGCACGGGTAGCGTCGAGGCTGTTGGCGTGGACCTGCCCGCTGATATCGAGGTCGCCGGCCGAGCTGATCTTCACCCCGTCGCGGCCTTGCACTTGCACCGCACCCACCCGCACGCCCGCGCCTTCGGCGGTGCTGATGATGTTGATGCGCCCGGCTTGCATCGCACCGAACAGGCTGGCGTCGATACGCTGGTCCTGGGCCTTGCCGGCCGGGTCCACCTGGCGGACTTGCCCACTGGCGAAGTCGACCTGGTTGCGGCCGACCGTCAGGTTCAATTGGTCACGGGCGCTGAGGCGACCGTCGCTGTCAATGCGCGGCGCGATCAGGTTGATCGAGCCTTCGCGGTTTTGCAGGCCCTGGCCGTGCACCGTCAGTTGGCCGTGGGCGTCGCGGGTGCTCAAGGCTTGCAGTTTGCCGTCGTTGAGTTCTGGGTGGCCCACCACCAGATTGGCATTCGGGGTGTTGATGAAACTGCCGCCATTCACGGAAATACCGTTCGGGTTGGCAAGCACGTAATCGGCGGCGTGGCCGAAAATCTCCTGGGCGCCGTTGAGGTTCGAGGCGTTGCGGCTGATCACTTCATTGAGGATCACACTGGCCGCCTGGCCCTGGAACTGCGGGTTGGCCGCCAACTGCCCGGCGAGCTGGGATTGGCCGGCCTGCAAGGCATTGTTCAACACCAGGCCCTGGCGGTCGACGTTGTAGTCCAGGAACTGGTTATGCGACAGGCCGCCGGCATTCGGCGCGACGATGTTGACGATCGGCACGCCGCCCTGGTTTTGCAGCTGCGGCGTACCGCCGGGCCCTTCGGCGACGATCACGCCACCGGCCAGTACCAGTTGGGGCAGCAGGAACAGGCTGGCGATGGCCCAGCGCAGTTTGCCCTGGGGAGAGAGGTGAAACGTGGGGGTGTCATTGGGCATATAAGATTTCGCTCTGTGTTGGCTGATCCGCAACGTGCGTTGTTCGTTGCAACGTCACTGTGGTGGTCAGGTGCAGCGGTTGTTTCAGGCTGATCCGGGTTAAATCTGCAGGCTGAGGCGTGTCAGCCAGACTTCGGGCTCCTGGCCGAAACCTGCGGGTGTGTTGAGGCTGCGTTGGTAATCGAAGTCGAGCTGTACGTTCTTCCAGCTCAGGTTGAGCCCGGCACTGGCACCGCTCAGGCGTTGTCCCGGGGCACCGTGTTCACGCTTGACCCAGCCGTTGTCGAGGCCAAGTCGTGGGGTGATCTTCACTGGAAGATTGTTGTTGAGCGGCAGGCTCAGGGTGTTGCGCCACAGCGCGCCGATGGCGCCGGACGCACTGTTTTCGCGATAGCCACGTACCGCCGAATCGTCGGTGCCCAGCAGTTGTTCAATAGCGGGCAACGCGTCGGGGCTGTATTGCGCGGACAACTGGCTCTGCCACTGCCACGGTTGCCCGACCCATTGGCCGTTGCGCCATTGAGTCAGGTTGGCGCGGTACTTGTGAAATTGCGCCTTGGGCAGATTCTTCTGTGTTGAGTCAGCGTCACGATCAGCGCCGAACCAGGTCAGGCCCTGGGCGTAATTGACGTCGAGGTTCCACACGGCACTGTTGAGCCAGAACAGGTTCACCCCGGCCTGGGCTACGGTCAGCGTGGGGCTCTGAATCTCCAGGTGGGCTTTTTGCAGGTAGCTGTCGACGTCCTTGTAGGCCAATTGCAGGTTGGCGCTGAGTTGATGGCCTTGGTCGCGCCACAACACCCGGTCGCTGCGCAGACTGACCTGATCGGTGCGCCCGCCGTTGTAGAGCGTCGTGCGGCCGACGGTATAGGGCGAGCGGTATTCGACATGGCTGGCGAACAGGCTGTAGGTCCAGTACCCGTAGGGGATCGAATAAAACAGACTGTGACTGCGGCTGTAGCGCGGGCCATGGTTGAGGGTGTCGCTGAAGCTCAGGTTGAGCGAGTCGTTGAGCTCCAGTGGGCTGTCCAGGTTCAGGTTGACGGCGTTGCGATCGCGCCCGGTGCCGGCGCTGCCGAGGTTATCCAGCCCAAGCCCCAGCGCCCAGCGCGAGGCGCTGCTGCGTGGGCGCAGGAGGATGCGCGAGGCGCCGGGCGCGCCGCCTGGTGCGATGTCGGCGGTGAGGTCGACCGAGCGCAGGCGGTTGAGTTGGTCCAGGCCCTGTTCCAGGTCGCGCAGGTTCAGCGGCTTGCCCAGCATGCCGGGGAACGCTCCGCCCAGCGACACCGGCAGGCTCTGGTCAGCCAGCTCGATGGCTTCGAGGTAGCCTTCTTCGACGTGAATAGCCAGCGGCTGGCCGGCGGTCGGCTTACTGACCAGGTACGGACGACTGGCGATGTAGCCGGCGTCGACATACAGGCGGGTAATCTCGGCCAACAGGCGGTTGATCTGGGCGACGCCCATGCAGGGGGCCACGTAGGGTTCGATGCGTTTGTTCAACTGCGCCTTGCTGAACAAGGTGACACCAGCCAGGCGCGTGCCGCTCAGGGGCCAGCAACGCTCATCTTTGGCGGTCGCAGGCAAGGCCGGCGTGGCCACGGCGGGAGCGAAACTGCCGCGTTGCAGTTGGCGCTGGCGCTGCTCCAGTTGTAATTGCTGCAGATCGCGCTGTTGTTGTTGCTGCAAACGCAGGGCTTCCAGATCGGGCTGCGGCCCATCGGCGGCACCTGCCGGTAGCGCGCACAGGCAGAGCAGGGCGATGCCCAGTTTCTGGATACCCCACAGGCGTTCGGTTGAGGGCTGACTCGGCACTCGACTTCCTTAACGTAATCACACAAACGATGCCCCTGAGCCAAATCGTGAAGCCGGGGGACTTGCCATACTTGAGCCATCATTAAACGAATTGTTACATGGGTTGTAGGATTTATTGCAAAAAACGTGAGGAATGCCGCGTTATTTAGTAAAAAATCGCACAGTTTTGGTGCGCTCAGGCTGGGTTTATGCCTTTTTGGTCTTTGTTCTCGGGAGAGTCTGGCGGGAAGTAGCTTGCGGGGTGGTTTTGATTGTTGCGTTGAATCATCTTAATCGCCGCGTTTATCGGCAGTGTGCTGACCCACTGCTTGCCGCTTCTGAGCAGGGGCTACGGCAATCAGCCAGTTTGGACATGGCTCTTTTGCGTCAATGTTGCCGCCCCGCGCTGTCAATTTCGGAGGTTCATCCAGGCGCGATTACCTGGCGCTGCTTGAGCATGCGGCCCGGGCCGGCAAAAAATCCCAGGAAATCCCGGCCAGTCTGCAAGACTCGATTCTGCTGCAGGACGGACCCGCCGTTATTGCCCGACAGGCGCGCCTTTAGAAAGCCAGATTAGGCTTTTGAATCCATTGGATATTCTGTAGCCTTGCGCAGCTTCACCCGTGCTTGATGAATACAATCACTTCGTCCGGCGGTGCCCGAAGGGCTCCAGAGCCGGTGGTACACTCGACTTTCGCGCAACTGCGCCTGCAGGTCTTGCGAACATGACGCAAATTTCCGAACGCCTACTGGTTCAAGCCCACCTCGACGCCAAGCAGCCCAAGGCCCTTAGCGCCGATGAAGAGGCGAGCCTGCGAACCGCCATCGCCGCTGAGCTTAAAGCTCAAGACGCGGTACTGGTTGCCCACTTCTATTGTGACCCGGTGATTCAGGCCCTGGCCGAAGAAACCGGTGGCTGCGTTTCCGATTCCCTGGAAATGGCCCGCTTCGGCGCCGCTCACCCGGCCAAGACCGTACTGGTCGCCGGTGTGCGTTTCATGGGTGAGACCGCGAAAATCCTCACCCCTGAAAAGCGCATTCTCATGCCGACCCTGGAAGCCACGTGCTCCCTGGACCTGGGCTGCCCGGTGGATGAGTTTTCGGCGTTCTGCGATCAGCATCCCGAACGCACCGTGGTGGTGTATGCCAACACCTCGGCGGCGGTCAAGGCCCGGGCGGACTGGGTCGTGACTTCAAGTTGCGCGCTGGAAATCGTCGAGAGCCTGATGGACAACGGCGAGACGATCATCTGGGGGCCGGACAAGCACCTGGGCACCTACATCCAGCGCCAGACCGGGGCCGACATGCTGCTGTGGGACGGTGCCTGCATCGTCCACGAAGAGTTCAAGTCCAAGCAATTGGAGGACATGAAGGCGTTGTACCCGGATGCCGCCATCCTGGTGCACCCGGAGTCGCCGACGTCGGTGATCGAACTGGCCGACGCCGTGGGGTCGACCAGCCAACTGATTGCCGCTGCCCAGCGTTTGCCGAACAAGACCTTTATCGTCGCCACCGACCGCGGCATCTTCTACAAGATGCAGCAGCTGTGCCCGGACAAGGTCTTTGTCGAAGCGCCTACCGCCGGCAACGGTGCCGCGTGCCGTAGTTGCGCACACTGCCCCTGGATGGCGATGAACACGCTGGAACGCACGCTGCAATGCCTGCGTGAGGGCCGCAATGAGATCTTCGTCGAGCCTTCGGTGATCCCGCAGGCCGTGCGGCCGCTCAAGCGCATGCTGGAGTTCACCCAGGCGGCGCGTCTCAAACTGGCCGGTAACGCCTGACTTGAGTCAGGTCAAACTGTGGGAGGGGACTTGCCCCTCCCACAGTTGATAGGTGTCCCTGGGATTATTTCTTTTGCTTCGGGATTCGCACCAACTGCGTATCCGAATAGATGTCATGCCAGCTGCGTTTACGCTTGTCGAACAGCGACCAGACAAACCCCAGCCCCACGCACAACCACGACGCAATCGCGACCACAAAGCGCAGCAGCGCCTGCCACAGGCTGATGCGTGAGCCGTCGGCGTTCTGTACGCGCACGCCCCATACCTGCATGCCCAGGGTTTGCCCCGAATGGGTCCAGAACTTGGCGAAGAACCCAAACAGCACAAAGAACAGAAGGGTCGACAGCAACGGGTCACCGTCCAGTGCCCCGGACTCGGTGAGGGTGCGCATCCTGGCTTCGCCGATAAAGGCGATCCACACCAGCTTGTAGATAAACGCCGTAACGATCAGCAAGGCGGTGCACAGCAGGAAGTCATAGAACATTGCTGCCAGTCGACGGCCCAGGCCAACGGCGGGGAATTCGCCTTGGGGACTCAGCAGGGGTTTGGACATGGCAGGGCTCTCAAGATAAAAAAGCCATTCTACGAACAAACGCGCATAAAAAAGCCCCTGATGTCACCATCAGGGGCTTTTTGTCGCAGGAAGGATCAGCCTTCTGCTTGTACTTCATCAGCCTGCATGCCTTTTTGGCCCTGCACGGCTTTGAAGGTGACTTTCTGGCCTTCTTTCAGGCTCTTGAAGCCGTTGCCCTGGATAGCGCGGAAATGCACGAACAGATCCGGACCGCTTTCTGGAGTGATAAAACCAAACCCTTTTTCGTCGTTAAACCACTTGACGGTGCCGCTCTGACGATCTGACATTTTCTTCTTTCCTTTGACGCTAAAAATTAATGACAGCCCCTTTCACATGAAAGAGTACTGGGCTGAGTTGCAGGAAAGTAAGAGACGTCGAACGGGTTGTAGCAAACTTTGGCTACTGCCCAGGTCCAGGTTCAAAGCGACCCATGCAAACACAGTAACCAAACTCTACGCCAACTAAGACAGAAAATACAAGCCCCGCCAAAAGCCCAGGTTTTGCTTGGCTTCATGACACTTTGGTCAACAGTGCCCGGTTGGCTTATTCGATAGAAAGGATCACTTGTTATAGGTTTACTTCTAGTGCATTGACTATCGTCAATGCACTGTTTTATGGCGGTTGCGTTACAGTTTAGTGCACGTTAACGCAATCGCGTTACTTATAGGAACAGTCACTCAGCCACGATAGTAACGTTGTGGCACAAATGGCATTTTACTTACACGAAGTGGCACCTTTTTCCCACGCACCAACGCAGAGACTTCGGTGTCCAGTGCGGTGTGTGTGCTGTCCAGGTAACCCATGGCCAGTGGGCCGCCCAAACTTGGACCAAAGCCACCGCTGCACACGCTGCCGATCACGGTGCCGTGGGCGTCGACGATTTCCGCACCTTCACGCACCGGTGTGCGCTCCTGGGGCAGCAGGCCAACGCGCTTGCGGCTCACGCCGGTTTGCTGCTGGGTGAAGATGCGATCTGCGCCGGGGAACCCACCGGCACGTGCGCCGTCGGCCCGACGAGCCTTGGAGATCGCCCACAACAGGCTCGCTTCGATCGGCGTGGTGTCAGTGTTCATGTCATGGCCATACAGGCACAGGCCGGCTTCCAGGCGCAGCGAGTCGCGGGCACCCAGGCCGATGGGCTGTACTTCGGTTTCGGCCAGCAGGCTGCGGGCCAGGCTTTCAGCGTTGGCGGCCGGCACCGAGATTTCGAAGCCGTCTTCACCGGTGTAGCCGGAGCGACTGACATAGCAGTCCACGCCCAGCAGGCGCAGGCTGGCGAACTGCATGAAAGTCATCTGGGTGACCTGCGGCGCCAGGCGCGCCAACACCTTCACTGCCGCCGGGCCTTGCAGGGCCAGCAGGGCGCGTTCTTCGAACAGCGGCTCGATGCTGCACTGCTCGCCGATATGCTTGCGCAGGTGCGCCAGGTCCTGGTCCTTGCAGGCGGCGTTGACCACCAGGAACAGTTCGTCGTTACCCAGGTTGGCCACCATCAGGTCGTCGAGGATGCCGCCTTGCTCATTGGTGAACATCGCGTAGCGTTGCATGCCGACCGGCAGGTCGATGATGTCGACCGGTACCAGGGTTTCCAGGGCTTTGGCGGCATTGGCGCCGGTGAGGCGGATCTGGCCCATGTGGGACACGTCGAACAACCCGGCCTGTTCACGGGTGTGCAGGTGCTCCTTCATCACGCCCAACGGGTACTGTACCGGCATGTCGTAGCCGGCGAAGGGCACCATGCGTGCGCCGAGTTCGATGTGCAGCGCATGCAGTGGGGTTTTCAACAGGGTTTCGGTGGACATATTCAGCTCCTGAAAAACGTGCCGGCGCGCCGTGGGGCGTCAGCACTCGATAATGTTGACGGCTAAACCGCCACGGGCGGTTTCCTTGTATTTGCTTTTCATGTCGGCGCCGGTCTGGCGCATGGTGCGGATCACCTTGTCGAGGGACACAAAGTGCTGCCCATCGCCACGCAAGGCCATGCGCACGGCATTGATCGCCTTGACCGAGCCCATCGCGTTGCGCTCGATACAGGGCACCTGCACCAGCCCGCCGATCGGGTCGCAGGTCAGGCCGAGGTTGTGCTCCATCCCGATCTCGGCGGCGTTTTCTACCTGGGATACCGTGCCGCCCAATACCTCGCACAACGCACCGGCCGCCATGGAACAGGCCACGCCGACCTCGCCCTGGCAACCAACTTCGGCGCCTGAGATCGAGGCGTTTTCCTTGTACAAAATGCCGATGGCGGCGGCGGTGAGCAGAAAGCGCACCACGCCATCTTCATTCGCGCCCGGAATAAAGCGCATGTAGTAATGCAGCACCGCCGGCACGATCCCGGCTGCACCATTGGTGGGCGCCGTGACCACGCGCCCGCCGTTGGCGTTTTCTTCGTTGACCGCCAAGGCGTAGAGGTTGACCCAGTCGAGCACCGACAGTGGGTCGCGCAGCGAGGACTCCGGGTTCTTGCACAACTGCCGGTGCAGGGCGGCCGCACGGCGCTTGACCTTCAAGCCACCGGGCAAAATCCCTTCGTTGCGACAACCGGCGTCCACGCAGTCCTGCATCACTTGCCAGATCTTCAGCAGGCCGAGGCGGGTTTGCACTTCGGGCCGCCAGGCACTTTCGTTGGTCAACATCACCTGGCTGATGGACAACCCATAGGTGGTGCAATGGCCCAGCAACTCCTTGGCGTTCTTGAACGGGAAGGTCAGGGCCGTGGCGTCTTCGACAATCCGGTCGGCGCCGGCCGCGTCTTCATCCACCACGAAACCACCACCGACCGAGTAGTACTCGCGGCTGCGGATCTGGATGCCGGCGGCGTCGAAGGCGCGAAAGATCATGCCGTTGGGGTGGTAGGCGAGGGGTTTGCGAATCATCGCCAAGTGTTCTTTCTCGTTGAACACAATGCTGTGTTCACCGAGCAGATTCAGGCGGCCATCTTGGCGCATGTGGGCCAGGCGGGCAGCCACGGTGTCGGTATTCACGGTATCCGGGTGTTCGCCTTCCAGGCCCAGCAGCACGGCCTTGTCGCTGCCGTGGCCTTTGCCGGTGGCGCCGAGGGAGCCATAGAGTTCCACCTTGACGCAGGCGGTGGCACTCAGCAGGTTGTCACGCTTGAGCCCCTCGACAAAACGAGCGGCGGCGCGCATCGGGCCGACGGTGTGGGAACTGGAGGGGCCGATGCCAATCTTGAACAGGTCGAACACGCTGAGGGACATGGTTGTTCTCCGGTTTCTTATTATTTGGCTGGGTCAGTGTGGGAGGGGGCTTGCTCCCGATTGCAGTGGTTCAGCCAGCTTATCTGTAGCTGACCCACCGCTATCGGGAGCAAGCCCCCTCCCACAGGGGACCGAGTTGACCTTTCGGTTATGCGTAGCTCTCGATCGAAGGGCACGCACACACCAGGTTACGGTCGCCAAACACGTTGTCCACACGACCCACCGGTGGCCAGTACTTGCCTTCGATCAACGACGCCACCGGGTACACCGCTTGTTCACGGCTGTACGGATGCGACCATTCACCCACCAGTTCCGCCGCGGTGTGCGGCGCGTTCTTGAGCGGGTTGTCGTCCTTGTCGAGGGTACCGTTTTCCACCGCGCGGATTTCTTCACGGATGGCGATCATCGCGTTGCAGAAGCGATCCAGTTCTTCCTTGGATTCACTTTCGGTCGGCTCGATCATCAAGGTCCCGGCGACCGGGAACGACATGGTCGGCGCGTGGAAGCCGAAGTCGATCAGGCGCTTGGCCACGTCGTCCACGCTGATGCCGCTGCTGTCTTTCAGCGGGCGCAGATCCAGGATGCATTCGTGCGCGACCAGGCCGTTGCTGCCGGTGTACAGCACTGGGTAGTGCTCTTCCAGGCGACGGGAAATGTAGTTGGCGTTGAGGATCGCCAACTGCGAAGCGCGCTTGAGGCCCGCGCCGCCCATCATGCTGATGTACATCCAGGTGATCGGCAAAATGCTCGCGCTGCCGAACGGCGCCGCGCACACCGCACCTTCCTTGCGTTCCATGGCCGCATGGCCCGGCAGGAATGGCGTCAGGTGGGATTTCACGCCAATTGGGCCAACGCCCGGGCCGCCACCGCCATGGGGGATGCAGAAGGTTTTATGCAGGTTCAGGTGGGACACGTCGCCGCCGAACTTGCCCGGCGCGCACAGCCCGACCATGGCATTCATGTTGGCGCCGTCGATGTACACCTGGCCGCCGTTGTCATGAATGATGCCGCAGATCTCGCGGATGCCTTCTTCGAACACGCCGTGGGTAGACGGGTAGGTGATCATCAGCGCGGCGAGGTGGTCGCGATGCTCGATGGCCTTGGCCCGCAGGTCTTCGATATCCACGTTGCCACGCGCGTCGCACGCGGTGACGACCACGCGCATGCCGGCCATGTTGGCGGTCGCGGGGTTGGTGCCGTGGGCCGACGAGGGGATCAGGCAGATGTCGCGGCGCTCTTCGCCACGGCTTTGGTGATAGGCACGGATGGCCAGCAGGCCAGCGTATTCACCCTGGGAACCGGCGTTCGGTTGCAGCGAAATCGCGTCGTAGCCGGTGGCTGCGCAGAGCATGGCTTCCAGCTCGGACGTCAGTTGCTGGTAGCCGGCGCTTTGTTCGGCCGGGGCGAAGGGGTGCAAGGCACCGAATTCGGCCCAGGTCACCGGGATCATTTCGCTGGCGGCATTGAGCTTCATGGTGCACGAGCCCAGCGGGATCATGGTGCGATCCAGTGCCAGGTCCTTGTCGGCCAGCTTGCGCAGGTAGCGCATCAGCTCGGTTTCCGAGTGATAGCGGTTGAACACCGGGTGGCTGAGGATCGGCGACTGGCGCAGCAGGGCGGCCGGCAGGCTGCTTTCAACGCTGGCGTTGAAGTCCGGCAAGGCTTTGCCGTCGGCGAAGATCGCCCACAGGGTTTCGATATCGGCCTGGGTGGTGGTTTCATCCACCGAGACTCCCAGACGCTCGGCATCCACCACACGCAGGTTGATGCGCTGGGCGCGGGCCTTGTCGTGCAGGGCTGCGGTGTTGGCGCCGGTGTTGAGGGTCAGGGTGTCGAAGAAATTCGCTTGTTCGACCTGTTGGCCCAGGGCGGTCAGGCCCTTGGCCAGGATCGCGGTCAACTGGTGAACGCGCTGCGCGATCTGGGTCAGGCCTTTTGGACCGTGGTACACGGCGTACATGCTGGCGATGTTGGCCAGCAGCACTTGGGCGGTGCAGATGTTGCTGGTGGCCTTTTCGCGGCGGATGTGTTGCTCGCGGGTTTGCATGGCCAGGCGCAGGGCCGGCTTGCCGAAACGGTCCACGGACACGCCGACCAGACGCCCCGGCATATCGCGCTTGAACGCATCCTTGGTGGAGAAGTACGCCGCGTGCGGGCCACCAAAGCCCAGGGGGACGCCGAAGCGCTGTGCGCTGCCGATCGCCACGTCTGCGCCGAACTCACCCGGTGGGGTCAGCAGCGTCAGGGCCAGCAGGTCAGCCGCCACGGCCACCAGGGCGTTGGCGGCGTGGAAACGCTCGGTCAGCTCACGGTAGTCGAACACGTCACCGTTACTGGCCGGGTATTGCAGCAGGGCGCCGAAGAACGGGCTGACGTCGGTCAGTTCGCGCTCATCGCCCACCACCACGTCAATGCCCAGCGGCTCGGCACGCGTACGCAGGACGTCGAGGGTTTGTGGATGGCTGTGCACCGAGGCAAAGAAGGCATTGCTGCCCTTGTTCTTGCTCAGGCGCTTGCAGAAGGTCATGGCTTCGGCGGCAGCGGTGGCTTCGTCGAGCAGGGAAGCGTTGGCGATCGGCAGGCCGGTGAGGTCGCTGATCAAGGTCTGGAAGTTCAGCAGTGCTTCCAGGCGGCCTTGGGAAATTTCCGGCTGGTAGGGGGTGTAGGCGGTGTACCAGGCCGGGTTTTCCAGAAGGTTGCGCAGGATCGGCGAGGGGGTGTGGCAGTTGTAGTAACCCTGGCCGATGTAGGTCTTGAACAGCTGGTTCTTGCCGGCGATGGCCTTGATCTTGGCCAGGGCCTCGGCCTCGCTCAGGCCATCTTCCAGGCCGAGCACGCTGGTGCCCTTGATGCTTTCCGGGATTACGCTGGCGCTCAGGGCTTCCAGGGAATCGAAACCCAAGCTGGCGAGCATTTGCTGCTCATCCGCCTGGCGCGGGCCGATGTGGCGGGCAATGAATTCGTTGGCGGTGCTGAGATTGATCGTCATGGCGGGCTCCTCAAGCGTCAGCGTTGGCTTTGATCAGGCGGTCGTACGCATCCTGATCCAACAGCTTAGCCAGTGCACCGGCATCAGCCGGTTTGAAGCGGAAGAACCAGCCTTCGCCCATCGGGTCTTCGTTGACCAGTTCCGGGCTGTCGCTCAAGGCTTCGTTCACTGCCAGCACTTCGCCGGTCAGCGGCATGTACACACCGCTGGCGGCTTTTACCGATTCCACGGTGGACGCTTCGGCACCCTTGTCGTAGCTCTGCAACTCCGGCAGTTGCACGAAAACCACGTCACCCAGCGCATTCTGCGCAAAAGCGGTGATACCCACGGTGACGCTGCCGTCAGCTTCGGCGCGCAGCCATTCGTGATCTTCAGTGAAACGCAACTCGCTCATGGAAACTCCTCAGGGCCAGATTCGTCTGGTGGACGGGATTGGAATAATGGGGAGTTGCTTAGCAATATTGCGGCCAATCTTATAAAACCGTTATAAATCAGTCTGTTAAGAAAACTGGTTATAGGGTTATGCGTTTTGGCTGTAGCGATTTCGCTACAGCGCGACCTGCGAAAAAAAGCCTATGCGGATCAAAGCCTTGCATGGCGCGCAAAAAACAGGGTTGTAGCGATATCGTTACGCTGTAGCGCTTTCAGTACAGCCGATGTCGTTCCTGGACCTAATTTGCAGTGCGCTCACCTGTGGGAGGGGGCTTGCTCCCGATAGCGGTGTATCAGCCAACACATGAGGTGTCTGATTTGCCGCCATCGGGAGCAAGCCCCCTCCCACAATTGGATCGCTGTTCAGTCAGGGTTTGTTGGGGATGCCGTATTTACGCAGGCGATGGGCGATGGCCGTGTGGGAGGTTTGCAGGCGGCTCGCCAGTTGGCGGGTCGAGGGGTAGCTGGTGTAGAGCGTCTCCAGCAGGTTGCGCTCGAAGTCTTCCACGGCCTGTTCCAGGCTGTCGACTTCGCCGTCGCTCTGGCGTGCTACCGACGTGCCGGCGATGTCCAGGTCGCCGATGTCCACCAGGCTGCTTTCGCAGATGGCGGCGGCGCGGAAGATCACGTTTTGCAGTTGGCGCACATTGCCCGGCCAGCGGTTGCCGAGCAGCGCCGGGTAGGTGCCGGGCGCCAGGCGGCACACCGGGCGCTGGATCTGCGCGCAAGCCTGCTGCATGAAATAGCGGGCGAGCAGCAGGATGTCCTGGCCGCGTTCGCGCAATGGCGGCACTTCGACGTTGAGCACATTGAGTCGATAAAACAGGTCTTCGCGAAAGGTGCCTTCGCTGACCATCTTCTCCAGGTCACGGTGGGTGGCGCTGAGGATGCGCACGTTGACCCGCACTTCACGGTCGCCGCCCACACGACGGAAACTGCCATCGTTGAGAAACCGCAGCAACTTGGCCTGCAAATACGGCGACATCTCGCCGATCTCATCCAGGAACACCGTGCCCTGGTTGGCCAGTTCCATCAGCCCCGGCTTGCCGCCGCGCTGGGCACCGGTGAAGGCGCCCGGGGCGTAGCCGAACAACTCACTCTCGGCGAGGTTCTCCGGCAATGCCGCGCAGTTCAGGGCCAAAAACGGCGCACTGTGTCGCGCACTGCTCGCATGGCAGGCCCGCGCCACCAACTCTTTGCCGGTGCCGGTTTCGCCCTGGATCAACAGCGGTGCATCCAGGGCGGCCACCCGCTGCGCGCGCGCCTTGAGGGTGCGGATCACCGCAGACTCGCCCAGCAGCGCATCAAAACCTTCGGCATGGTCGTGGTGCAAGGCCGACAGCTGTTCACCGATGCGGTTGGGTGGGTAGAGGGTCAGCAGGGCGCCGGCGTCGGTGATCGGCGTAGCGTCCAGCAGCAGGGTCTGGCCGTTGACGCTGATCTCGCGCAAGGGCAAACGAAAGCCCTGTTCCAGCAAGGTCTCCAGCAGTGCCGGGTCGTTGAACAGCTCGCTGATGCTTTCCCCGGCGGGTTCGCGACCATACAAGGCGATCAGTGCCGGGTTGGCCAGCAGGATCTTGCCGGCACTGTCCAGGGCCAATACCGGGTCGGTCATGGCGGCCAGCAGGGCGTCGAGCTGCAGGTGGCGACGCTGGCCCGGGAGGATGTCCACCACCGTCACCGCTTGCACCCCCTGCACGCTGAACAGCGCATCGCGCAGCTCTTCCAGCACCTCGGCGCTGAGGGTCGGTGCGTCGATGTAGACGTTGGGCGGTACCATTTCCACCGCATCCAGGTTGAGATTGCGCCCACCGAGCAGGGCCAGGACTTCCTGGGTAATGCCGACGCGGTCGATGAAGCTGACGTGGATACGCATGGGGTGGTGTTGGGTTCTGTGATGCGGAAGGTGGCCAGTATGCCTTGCAGACGATCGAGTTCAAACTGTGGGAGGGCGCTCTTGTAGTGAGCGGGGCAAGCCCGCTCACTACAAGAGCTTGGTCGTGGCGGTCAGGCCAGGTGCTCTGGTTTGACCGGATCGCCGGACTTCACATCCAACTGATGCCGTACATCCTCGAACATCAAGTCGTATTGCTTGTGCATCGAGCCATTGAGTACGGCGATCTTCGGCATCCCGTACTTTTGCGCAATGTTCATCGCATGGCGCGCAAAGTCGAAAGCCTGGTCCTTGGGCAGGTAGAACTCTTCCTTGAGTTCCTTGCCCTGCACCGAACCGTGCAGCTTGAACAGCATTCCTTTGCCTTCCTTTGGATCCTGGCTGACTTCATAGTCGATGCACAGGTTGTAGCTGTAGTCATCCTTGTTGAGTGCGTGACGTTCAACGTGCAAGTGACCGGGTTCAAAGGTAGCCATAGGCGTCTCTCCTCTACTTCACTGATAGGTGATGCCAGGTTTTGCCGTGCTGATGCGTGTACCGGCGTGGCCCTGGACAATGGCTTCGATGTCCGAGAGTGAACCGATGACTGCGGTTTTGCCAGTTCGGCGGGCGAACTCGCAGGCCGCCTGGACCTTGGGGCCCATGGAGCCGGCGGCGAAGCCGAGTTTTTCGATGTCGTCCGGATGGGCCTGGACGATCGCTTTCTGGGTCGGCTTGCCGTAATCGATAAAGGCAGCGTTGACGTCGGTGGCGATCACCAGCAAATCGGCGTCCAGTTGCGAGGCCAGCAGCGAGGAACACAGGTCTTTGTCGATCACTGCCTCAATGCCGCGCAGCTTGCCGTCTTCGCCGTACATCGTCGGGATACCGCCGCCGCCGGCGCAGATCACGATGCTGCTTTTTTCCAGCAGCCACTTGATCGGGCGGATTTCGAAGATACGTTTGGGGCGTGGGCTGGCGACCACACGACGATACTTGTCGCCGTCCGGAGCAATGGCCCAGCCTTTTTCGGCCGCCAGTTTTTCGGCTTCGGCCTTGGAGTACACCGGGCCGATGGGTTTGCTCGGGTTCTGGAAGGCCGGGTCCTTGGCGTCGACTTCCACCTGGGTGAGCAGGGTGGCGAACGGCACTTCGAAGTCCAGCAGGTTGCCCAGTTCCTGTTCGATGATGTAGCCGATCATGCCTTCGGTCTCGGCACCCAACACGTCCAGCGGGTACGGTGAAACCTGGGTGTAGGCCGCCGCCTGCAACGACAGCAGGCCAACCTGCGGGCCATTGCCGTGGGCGATCACCAGCTCGTTGCCGGGGTGGATCTTGGCGATCTGTTCGGTGGCGATTCGGATATTGGCGCGTTGATTGTCCGCTGTCATGGGTTCGCCACGGCGGAGCAGGGCGTTACCGCCCAGTGCAACGACGATACGCATACAAAAGTCCCTCTGTAATTCTGCGTTGTGAACACAGTGTGGGAGGGGGCTTGCTCCCGATAGCGGTGTGTCATTCAGCAAGTTTGTTAACTGACCCACCGCCATCGGGAGCAAGCCCCCTCCCACAGTTTTATCCGTGTTCCTTCAATGGTTTACAAATCAGCCAGGGTCGAGACCAGGATCGCCTTGATGGTGTGCATGCGGTTCTCCGCCTGTTCGAAGGCGATGCAGGCTGGCGATTCGAACACGTCATCGGTCACTTCAATGCCGTTGGCCAGGTGCGGGTACTGCTCGGCGATCTGCTTGCCGACCTTGGTATCGCTGTTATGGAACGCCGGCAGGCAGTGCATGAACTTGGTGCGCGGGTTGCCGGTGGCTTTCATCAATTCGCTGTTGACCTGGTACGGCAGCAATTGCTCGATACGCTCTGCCCAGGCTTCCACGGGCTCGCCCATGGATACCCATACGTCGGTGTGGATGAAGTCCACGCCTTTGACCGCAGCTTTCGGGTCATCGGTGAGGGTGATGCGTGCGCCGCTTTCTTGCGCGTATTGCTTGCAGCGGCCCACCAGGTCGTCGTGAGGCCACAGAGCCTTGGGCGCGCAGATGCGTACGTCCATGCCCAGCTTGGCGCCCACCAGCAACAGCGAATTGCCCATGTTGTTGCGTGCGTCACCCAGGTAGGTGTAGCTGATCTCGTGGATGGGCTTGTCAGCGTGTTCACGCATGGTCAGCACGTCAGCGATCATCTGGGTGGGGTGGTATTCATCGGTCAGGCCGTTGAACACCGGCACGCCGGCGAACTTGGCCAGCTCCTCGACGATTTCCTGCTTGAAACCGCGGTATTCAATGGCGTCGTACATGCGCCCGAGCACGCGGGCGGTGTCCTTCATGCTCTCTTTGTGGCCGATCTGCGAGGAGTTCGGGTCGATGTAGGTGACATTGGCGCCCTGGTCATAGGCTGCCACTTCGAAAGCGCAGCGGGTGCGTGTCGAGGTTTTTTCGAAGATCAGCGCAATGTTGTTGCCTTTCAAGTGCTGCTGTTCGGTGCCGGTGTACTTGGCGCGCTTGAGGTCGCGGGACAGGTCCAGCAGGTAGCGCAGCTCGCGCGGGGTGTGGTGTTCCAGGCTGAGCAGGTTACGGTTGTGGATGTTGAACGCCATGATGATTCTCCTTGGATTCGGTAATCGGCCCGGTCGGCTTCGGGTGGACGCCGCCGGGAAGATGGTCGTTTAGTAGTCGATAGGGTCGCGGATGATCGGGCAGGTCATGCAGTGGCCGCCGCCACGGCCACGGCCCAGTTCACCGGCGCTGATGGTGATGACTTCCACACCGGCCTTGCGCAGCAGGGTGTTGGTGGAGGTGTTGCGGTCGTAGCCGATCACGACGCCCGGCTCCAGGGCGACGACGTTGTTGCCGTCGTCCCACTGCTCGCGTTCGGCGGCGAAGCTGTTGCCACCGGTTTCCACCACGCGCAGGGCCTTGAGGCCAAGGGCGGCGGCGACGGTGTCGAGGAAGTTGGTTTTCTCCCGGTGAATATCGATACCGTGGGGCTTGCTCTCGTCAGGGCGCAGGGTGAAGGGCACGATCTGGTTGACCACTTCGGGGAAGATGGTGACCAGGTCGCGGTCGCAGAAGCTGAACACGGTGTCCAGGTGCATCGCCGCACGGGATTTCGGCAGGCCGGCAACGATCACTTTCTCCACCGCCTTGTTCTTGAACAGGTTGCGCGCCAGTTGGCCGATCGCCTGGTGGGACGAACGCTCGCCCATGCCGATCAACACCACGCCGTTGCCGATAGGCATCACGTCGCCGCCTTCCAGGGTGGAGGCACCGTGCTCCTGGTCGGGGTCGCCGTACCAGATCTGGAAGTCCGCGTTGGTGAATTCAGGGTGGAATTTGTAGATGGCGGTGGTCAGCAGCGTCTCTTGGCGTCGCGCCGGCCAGTACATGGGGTTCAGCGTCACACCGCCGTAGATCCAGCAGGTGGTGTCGCGGGTGAACTGGGTGTTGGGCAGCGGCGGCAGGATGAAGCTCGAATGCCCGAGGAAGTCGCGGAACATCTCGAGGGTCCTGCCACCGAAGCTGCTCGGCAGGTCATCGGCCGACACTCCGCCAATCAGGAATTCGCTGATCTTGCGCGGCTCAAGGCTGCGCAGCCACGAGCCGACTTCATCGACCAGGCCCAGGCCCACGGTATTGGCGGTGATCTTGCGTTCCAGGATCCAATCCAGGGCTTCAGGGATCGCGACGATATCGGTGAGCAGGTTGTGCATTTCCAGCACATCAACGTCCCGCTCGCGCATTTTGGTGACGAAATCAAAATGGTCGCGCTTGGCCTGGGCGACCCACAGTACGTCATCAAACAGCAGTTCATCGCAGTTGTTGGGGGTCAGCCGCTGGTGGGCCAAGCCTGGGGAGCACACCATGACTTTGCGCAGTTTGCCGGCTTCGGAATGTACGCCGTACTTCACTTTTTCGGTGGTCATTACAGATCCTCCAGTAGAAACACTTCTTTTGGATAAAGCGCTATAGGGTCAGGAAGCCGTCGTAGAGGCCGTAGGCCGCCAGCAGGGCGCCTATGACCACAGCGGCGAAAATCAGCTTCTCGACGTTGGTGAAAATCGGTTTGCCCAGTTCATGCTTGGCCTTGGCGAACAGGATCGCGCCGGGGGCGTAGAGCAGGGCGGAGAGCAACAGATATTTGGTGCCGCCGGCGTAGAGCAGCCAGATCGCGTAGATCAGGGCGATGGCGCCGATGCACAGGTCTTTCCTGCGTTCGCGCAGGGCGTTTTCGTAGGTCTCGCCGCGTACCGCCAGCAACAGGGCGTAGGCCGCCGACCACAGGTAAGGCACCAGGATCATCGAGGTGGCGAGGTAGATCAGCGACAGGTAGGTGCTGGCGGAAAACAGCGTGATCACCAGGAACAGCTGCACCATCGCGTTGGTCAACCACAGCGCGTTGACCGGCACGTGGTTGGCGTTTTCGCGGCGCAAAAACTCCGGCATGGTGTGGTCCTTGGCCGCGGCGAACATGATCTCCGCACACAGCAGCACCCACGACAGCAATGCTCCCAGCAGCGAGATGATCAAGCCGACGCTGATCAGTATCGCGCCCCAGTGGCCCACCACATGTTCCAGCACGGCGGCCATCGACGGGTTCTGCAGCTTGGCCAGTTCCGGCTGGGTCATGATCCCCAGGGACAGCACGTTCACCAGCATCAAGAACAGCAGCACGGTGATAAAGCCGATCACGGTGGCCTTGCCCACGTCACTGCGCTTTTGCGCACGGGACGAGAAGATGCTCGCGCCTTCGATGCCGATGAACACCCACACGGTGACCAGCATCATGTTGCGCACCTGGTTCGCCACGCTGCCCAGGTCGGGGTTTTTCACGCCCCAGATGTCAGCGGTGAAGATCTCCAGCTTGAACGCGAACAGGGCGATCAACACGAACAGCAGCAGCGGCACCACCTTGGCGACGGTAGTCACCAGGTTGATGAACGCCGCTTCCTTGATGCCACGCAGCACCAGGAAATGCACGGCCCACAGCAGCACCGAGGCGCCGATCACGGCCGCCGGCGTGTTGCCCTCGCCGAAGATCGGGAAGAAGTAACCGAGGGTACTGAACAGCAAGACGAAGTAGCCAACGTTGCCCAGCCAGGCGCTGATCCAATAGCCCCACGCCGATGAGAAGCCCATGTAGTCGCCGAACCCGGCTTTGGCGTAGGCATACACCCCGCCGTCGAGGTCGGGCTTGCGATTGGCCAGGGTCTGAAACACAAATGCGAGGGTCAGCATGCCGATGGCGGTGATGAACCAGCCAATCAATACGGCGCCGACGTCGGCGCTGGCGGCCATGTTTTGCGGCAAAGAAAAGATCCCGCCGCCAATCATCGAACCCACGACAAGTGCAACCAGTGCACCCAGCCTAAGTTTTCCGGGAGTTTCAGACATTGCATGACTCCAATGCAGGAGAAGAGAGACCACAGAATAATTCTGTGCGCTAATCAAACAGCTGACTCAGATCACTTCATTGGCACATTCCATTGTGAATTAATGACTTAGGGTGGCGATTCGCGGGCGATGAAAATCCTCGGAGAAACGCTTTCTAGAGCGCTCTCTTCTTTGTGCTTAATCAGTGGGCAGCGGTATGGATGTTTTAAACTAGTCTGTATTCTCGATTGTGCAAACTTTTGACAGAAAGATGGCGATAGGCCATAGATTGCAGTATTTAAATTCTAAATAAACCCGAATCGGATTAGTTGAAATGCCGCTACGTTATGAGTAAGTAAGTTTTATCGCGGTTTCTAATAAACGTTGCGCTCGCCGAGTCAATGAGCGAAGTGCACAGTTTTCAGCTCAAGTTGTTGTTCATCAGGAGTGTTCATGTCCCAATCGCCGCAGAAACTGCGACTCAGTGCCCTGATTGCCTTGGTGGTGGGATCGATGATTGGCGGCGGGATCTTTTCTCTGCCGCAAAACATGGCTGCCCGCGCCGAGGTGGGTGCCGTATTGATTGGTTGGGCCATCACCGCCGTCGGCATGCTGACCCTCGCGTTCGTGTTCCAGACCCTGGCCAATCGCAAGCCCGAGCTGGATTCCGGAGTGTATGCCTATGCCAAGGCCGGGTTTGGCGACTACATGGGCTTCTCATCGGCGTGGGGCTATTGGATCAGTGCCTGGATGGGCAACGTCGGCTACTTCGTCTTGCTGTTCAGCACCCTCGGCTACTTTTTTCCGGTGTTCGGCCAGGGGAATACGCCGGTCGCCATCGGCTGTGCGTCGCTGTTGCTGTGGGCGGTGCATTTTCTGGTACTGCGCGGGATCAAGGAGGCGGCGTTCATCAACCAGATCACTACCGTGGCGAAGATCGTGCCGCTGCTGATGTTTATCGTGATCGCCGCCGTGGCGTTCAAGGCGGATATCTTCACCCGGGATATCTGGGGCCTGGGCAACCCGAAGATCGGCAGCGTGGTCGACCAGGTGCGCCACATGATGCTGGTCACCGTGTTTGTGTTTATCGGCATCGAGGGGGCCAGCGTGTATTCGGCGCGGGCCGAGAAACGCGTGGATGTGGGGCGCGCCACGGTGATCGGCTTTCTTGGCGTGCTGGCGCTGTTGGTGCTGGTGAATGTGTTGTCCCTGGGCATCATGAGCCGGCCGGAGTTGGCACAATTGCAAAACCCGTCCCTGGCCGGCGTGCTGGAACATATCGTTGGCCCGTGGGGCGCGATGCTGATCAGCCTCGGCCTGGCGGTGTCATTGCTGGGAGCCTTGCTCTCGTGGGCGTTGCTCTGCGCCGAGATCCTCTACTCCACGGCGCAGGACAAGACCATGCCGGCCTTCCTGAAAAAGGAAAACGCCAACCAGGTGCCGGTCAACGCCTTGTGGCTGACCAACGTGATGATCCAGGCTTTTCTGGTGGTGACGCTGTTTTCCCAAAGCACCTACACCACCCTGATTTACCTCGCGTCTTCGATGATTCTGGTGCCCTATCTCTGGTCGGCGGCCTATGCCGTGTTGCTGAGTGGGCGCGGCGAAACCTATGAAGGCGCCCAGCGCCGACGCCGGCAGGATTTACTGGTCGGGCTGATCGCCCTCGGTTATGCCCTCTGGCTGCTCTACGCCGCGGGCCTGAAATACCTGTTGTTGTCAGCACTGCTTTACGCACCGGGGGTGATTCTGTTCGCCCAGGCCAAGCGCGAACAGGGCCGCCCCTTGTTCACGCTGATGGAAAAAGGCATTTTCAGCGGCGTGATCGCCGGCGCAGGCCTGGCGGCGTATGGCTTGTACCGCGGGGTGTTGTCGTTGTGAGACTGGTGTATCAGCCGCCCTATGATTGGGCGGCGATGGTGGATTTTCTGACGATGCGTGCAATTACCGGCCTGGAAACCCTGGTCGACGGCGTGTATCGGCGCAGCATCAGTGTGAATGGGCGGTTGGGTTGGATCTGTGTGGCGCCGGGGTCGGGCGATTGGCTCGAGGTTGAGGTGGCGTTTCCCGACGCGCAGGCCCTGCCCGAGATCGAGCGACGCTTGAGGGCGATGTTTGATCTGGATGCCCAGCCCGAGTTGATCGGCGCGCAATTGGCTGCCGATCCGCTGATGGCCGCATTGGTCGCCGCTCGCCCGGGGCTTCGGGTTCCAGGCACTTGGGATGGGCTGGAGCTGGCGATTCGCGCGGTGCTGGGGCAGCAGATCACAGTGGTTGCGGCTATCCGCCTGGCAGGCAAGTTGGTGGCGCACTATGGGCAGCCGCTGCAAACACCGCACCCGGGCATCACCCATGCGTTCCCCACGGCCCAGGTCCTCGCCGCAGCGGACCTGGCGAGCCTGGGCATGCCCAAGGCGCGGGGACGGACCTTGTCGGGAGTGGCCCAGGCGTGGCTGGACGATCCGCAAGTATTCGAGCCCAAGGCCACTCTCAAGGAAGGCGTGGCGCGGTTGGTGGCCTTGCCGGGCATCGGCGACTGGACCGCGCACTACATCGCCATGCGTCAGATGCGCGAGCCGGATGCGTTTGCCTCCGGCGATGTCGGCTTGATCAATGCGTTGGCAGCGTTAGAGGGCGGGCCGGTTTCGGCGCGACAATTGCTGGCCCGAGCCGAGGCATGGCGGCCTTTGAGGGCCTATGCGGCGCAGCATTTGTGGACGTCGCTGAACCGGGGGGATTGATTGTGGCAGTACTGGCCTCATCGGGAGCAAGCCCCTTCCCACACTTGATTTGCAATGCAGTCGAGTGTGGGAGGGGGCTTGCTCCCGATAGCAGTCTTAAGGTCACCACTGCGGTCGATGCGAACCCAGTTCCCCAGCCGGCAACTCCCACTGCAATGGCGTCCCGCTGATGCTCAACGGCGCCAGCAACCGGTGCGCCGGGCCCCAGGCCGTCGGTTCCACCACCAAGCCTTGATCATCCGGCCCTTCAGCGCGTAGCGCCGGTTGCGCGGGCACTTGCCCGGCGTCCACCAGCAACTTCGCCGTGCGGGCCAATGACAACCGCGCCGAACCGCCACGCCCGGTTTTCAAGCGCTCACTCAAGGCTTGAATCGCACCGGCCGCCAGCAGATACCCGGTAGCATGATCCAGCGCCTGTACCGGTAGCGGCACCGGTTTGTCCGCCTGTTGCCAGGCCATGCCGGCTTCGGCAATCCCGCTGCTCATCTGCACCAGGCTGTCGAAACCCCGCCGATTGCGCCACGGCCCGCTCCAGCCGTAAGCGTTGAGACTCGCGTCGATCAGGCCGGGGGCGAGTCGTTGCAGTTCCTCGGCGTTGTAGCCCAGGTGCTCCAGGGCGTCGGCGCGATAGCCGTGGAACAGGATGTCCGCGTCTTTGAGCAGCGTCTCGAAGATCTGCCGGCCTTCGGCGCTTTTCAGGTCCAGACGGGCGCAGCGTTTGCCCAGGGTCATCTCCGGCACCACGCCGGGTTCGTTCCAGCTGGGTGAATCGATACGCAGCACATCGGCGCCGAGGCCAGCCAGGAAGCGGCTGGCCACGGGGCCGGCCAAAACCCGGGTGAGGTCCAGCACCTTGATCCCCGCCAGTGGGCGCGCGACGGAGCCGAGCCAGGGTTGTTCAGTCACCGTGTCGAAGGTACGTCGCTGTACCAACGCCTCGGCATTCACCGCCAACCCTTGGGGATGGGTTTGCCAGGCCTGCCAGCTACGCATCTGCGCGGCGCAACCGCCCGCATCGACGATCGCCTGCTCCAGGTCTGCGGCGTTCCAGGTTGCCACTTTGCCGGCCATGTCGGTTCGGTCGGTGACTTTGCCCAGTATGCTTTCGGCGGCCGCGCGGTGATGGGGTGCGTTGGTGTGTAAACGAATCCAGCCATCGGCACTGGCATAGTCACCGGCTACCGGGTCCCACAGCGGCGGTACCTGCCAGCCAACCGGGCGAATCGACGACGAGAACCAGAAGGACGCCAGACGCTGGTCCACCGTGACCGCAGGCAAGCGCCCGGTCTGTTGCTGGACCAGTTGCGCGACGGCCTGGCCGGCGGCGCCGATGCTGGCAACGGCCAGTTCGGTGACGGCGAAGGTCGAGGGCAGGGCACCGGCCGAGGTTCTGGCCAGTGGGGTCGGCGGTAAATCGAGTGCGGCTTGGATGGGTGTCAGCAAGTCAATCATCAAAGGCCCTCCGTAAGAGAAGGGCCACTATAGAAGATCATCACACCGGCGTGACAACCCCAGGTTGCAACGGCAGGTCGATACTGGCGATAAAACCGCCGTCGGGATGGTTGCTCAGGAGCAGGCTGCCGCCATGGCGTTCGGCGGCGCGGCGCGCAATGGCCAGGCCAAGACCGTGGCCCTGGGCGGTCTGGCCGGGGGCGCGGTAAAACGGTTCGCCCAGCTGGCTCAGGTGCTCGGCTTCGACGCCGGGGCCATGGTCACGCACGCTGATCAGAATGCGCTCACCCTGGCGTTGGGCTTGCAACTCGATAGGCTGCCCCGGTGGGTTGAAGCGTTGGGCATTGCGCAACAGGTTATCCACCGCCCGTTCGATCATGGTCGGCCAGCCTTTGAGGTGCAGGTCGGCGTCGGCGTTCAGCGCGACTACCTGCTCCGGTGCACCGAGCTGGGCGTCCTTTTGCAGGGTTTTGAGCAGCGGGACCAGGTCCATTTCTTCGGCACTCGCGTTGTCGGCATCGACGCGGGCAAGCACCAGGATTTCGCTGATCAGTGCTTCCAGGCGGTCGCATTCGCGGGTCAGGCGCGGCCACAGGCGCTCGCGCTCTTCGGGGCTGGCGCGTTCGGCCAGGGCCAGGGCGATGCGCAGGCGGGCCAACGGTGAACGCAGTTCGTGGGACACATCGCGCAGCAACTGGCGTTGGCTGCCGATCAGGCTTTGCAGGCGTGCGCCCATGCGGTTGAAGTCGTTGGCCAGTACGCCGAACTCATCGCGGCGGTTGGCCAGTTTCGCCAGGCTGTTCTGCTGGTAGGTGGTCTGGCCAAGATCGTGCACAGCCCCGCGCAGACGGCTGAGCGGGCGGGTGATGGACAACGTCACCAGCAGGCTGAACAGGGTCAGCACCACCAGGGCAATCGCCAAGGCGCTCAGCGGCCACATCAGGCTGCCCCGATGCCAGGCGTCCAGTTCCGGGTGGGGGATGCGGTAGATCAGCAGGTAAGTGTCACCGGTTTTTTCGCTGGTGTACTCGGCGGTCAGGCGCCGCCACGGCAGGTGGCCGTCCTTGCTGTCGTTCTGTCTGGCTTCGAAAGCGGCGGCGCGGCGCGGGAAGGTGCCGCGCACCACCGGATCGCCGCTTTCGTTCAGCACTTGCACATCGATGTGGTACTGGCGTTTGCGCTGCTGCAGCAAGTCCTGCGCGGCGTCTTCGCCCTGGGCCTCATAGAGCTGGGTCCATTCCTGCGCCAGATTGTTGAGGCCGGGGTGGCGGCTGAGAATCCAGGCATCTTGATTAAGCATGTGCCCAAGCAGGATCGATAACCCGGCAACCAAGGCGATGGCCAGCCAGAAACTTGCCAGGATCCGCCAGAACAATGAGCGCACAGGAAACCCTCAAACAGGAAAAGCCCAGCGGGTGCGCCGCTGGGCTGGGGAAGTAAAGCTAGAGCATTATTGCGCTTTTTGCGGCTGTTGGGCTTTCCAGGCTTGGAATTCCTTCCATTCGGCACGGCGCTCGGCTTGTTTCTTGACGATCTCGTCGAATTTCTTCTGCTGATCGGGTTTCAGCACGGCGCGGATGTCGGCCTGGGTTTTCAGCTTGCCCGCCTCGATTTCATCCTGCATGGCTTTCTGGTCGGCGGCCGGGAGTTTGTCCAGGTACTTTTTGACCAAGTCTTTGCGAGCGTGCCATTGCTCACCCATCAACTTACCGATTTGCTGGCGTTGTTCCTTGCTCAGGTCCAGCTCGCGGAATGGGCCGCCTCTGCCGCGGGGACCGTGTTCACCGCCGTGGCCCGGGCCACCCATCATATGACCTTCAGGGCCGCCCATCGGGCCTGGGCCTGGGCCTTCCGGCATGGCGGCCATGGCAACGGTCGGCAGGGCAGCGGCGAACATCAGAGCGATAAGGGTCTTGCGCATGGTGATTCTCCTGTCTCTATTCCGGTGAGTCCGGATGTGGGTAGATTAAGGAGATCAAGGTCAGGCGCCGTCAGGAGAGGGTAAAGGTTTGGTAAGGGAGAGGCGCAGCTGCAAGTTGTCAGCTGCAAGCGGCAAGTCAGCGCTTTTCACTTGCCGCTTGCAGCTTGCCACTTAGAACTGCCTTAAAGGCTGTAATAATAACCGCGGCTACGCAGTGCCACGATCCGTGGCCGACCGTCCGGGTGCGGGCCGATCTTCTTGCGCAGGTTGCTGACGTGCATATCCAGGCTGCGGTCGTAGAGCGTCAGCTTGCGGCCCAGTGCGATCTGCGCCAGTTCCTGCTTGTCCAGCGGTTCGCCGGGCTGGCGCAGCAAGGCTTCCAGCAGACGGCTTTCGGAGACGGTGAGAGAGAATTCCTGTTCATCGATGCTGACCACGCCGCGCACCGGGCTGAAGCACAGGTCACCCAGTTCCATCTGCGTGGATACGGCCGCAGGGTGGCTGCGGCGCAGCACGGCGCGCAGGCGGGCGGTGAGTTCCCGAGGGTCGCAGGGTTTGGCCAGGTAATCGTCGGCGCCCAGTTCCAGGCCGAGGATACGGTCCAGCGGTTCGCCACGGGCCGAAAGCATCAGTACCGGTAGCTCCGGATGGTCGGTGCGCAATTGCTTGAGCAATTCCAGGCCGCTGCCGTCGGGCAGCATCACGTCAAGCACCACCGCCGCCGGGGCGGCGTCGGCCAAGGCTTTGCGGGCGCTCAAGCCATCGTGGCAGGCGCGTACGTGAAAGCCTTCCTGGCTCAGCCAACTGCTCAGCAGCTCACAGAGCTCCTGGTCATCATCTATCAGTAACAGCTCGCTCATGACTTACTCAATTTAGCCATTGTCGACGGCGACGGTGCCCACCGCTGGCGAAGATCCCGCACAGCAAGGCGATCAGCGCGACGGCCGCACCCGTGACGAACCACTGTTGTTGTTCGGTCAGCCAGCGCGTCAAGGCGCCACCCTGTGTTTCTTTGAGTTGCTGGGCCAGGCGTTGGTTCTCCTGGCGCAAGCGATTCAGTTGGGCGCTTTCGCGGGCGGCATCCGCGCTTTGCAGTTGTTTGCTCAGTTCTTCCCGTTGTCGTTCGCTTTCTTGCAAGCGTTGCTGCAACTCGGTGATCTGGCTGCCGGCACTCAAGGACAGGGGCGTGGAACTGCCGGTGCTCGAGGTTTCTTCAGCGTGGGCCGTAGCCCCGATCGTTAACACTGCCAACAGACACAACTGACGTAAGCGCATCGGAACTCCTGATTCCACACGAATATTCAGAACGTTGTCGGCAGGTTACCGGGAATAATGAGCCATTAGGAGTACGCCGAACCGATTAGGTTCGACGCTCTTTGCATTACGGCAGGACTTGCTTGAACGGCTTGATCAGCACATCGGCGTAGACGCCGGCCGCGACAT
This sequence comes from Pseudomonas sp. R11F, assembly GCF_050312575.1. NCBI lineage: Bacteria > Pseudomonadati > Pseudomonadota > Gammaproteobacteria > Pseudomonadales > Pseudomonadaceae > Pseudomonas > Pseudomonas sp. R11F. Next base: position 318,560 of record NZ_JBNPJU010000046.1, read on the forward strand.
ACGGATCGGCCTTCGCCCACGCCTGGGCATCGGCCAGGGACGCAAACTCGGCGACGATCAGGCTGCCAATGAAGCCGGCCGCGCCCGGGTCGTTGCTGTCGACCGCAGGGTGCGGGCCTGCCAGCACCAGGCGGCCTTCGGCTTGCAGCACATGCAGGCGCTCCACGTGGGCTGGGCGCACACTCAGGCGTTTTTCCAGGGAGTTGGCGACGTCGGTGGCAATGATTGCGTAGAGCATGTCAGTCCTCGGTTTTCGGCGTGGTAGGGTCGGTGTCATGCAGGTGACGGGACAGGTAGATACCCTGGCCGACCAGGAACAGCACGGTCATGGCCAGGCTGCCGAACACCTTGAAGTCCACCCAATAGTCCTGGAAGGTAAAGGCCACGAACAGGTTGGCGGCGCCGCAGAACAGGAAAAACACGATCCAGGCCACGTTCAGGCGTGTCCAGACCGGCTCCGGCAGGGTCAGTGCATGGCCCATGATCCGCTTGATCAACAGGCGGTCGCCGACGTAGTGGCTGCCGATGAACGCCAGGGCGAACAGCCAGTTCACCGCCGGGGCTTTCCACTTGAGGAAGGTTTCGCTGTGGAAGGCCAGGGTCAGGCTGCCGAAGACCAGGCAGGCGACCAGGGTCAGCCATTGGCTTTTTTCCAGTTTGCGCTGGGAAATGAAGATCGCGCCGTAGACCACCACGGAGCTGATGATCAGCACGGCAGTGGCGCTGTAGATGCCTCCGACGGTCAGCTCGTGGCCCGCTAGATCGATGACCCTGGGGTCGAGTTTGTAAACGATGAAAAACAGCAACAGCGGGATGAAGTCGATGAATTGTTTCACAGTAAGAGCCAGAAGCTGGATGTGGCGGCATAATAACAAACATCCTTGGTAGCGAAAGCGCCAGCTGACTTGAGGTTACACAGTCCCGTGAATGTTGATTTGCACTGCCACAGCACAGCCTCCGACGGCGCCCTGGCGCCCGCGGCACTGGTTGCGCGAGCGTTTGAAAAAGGCGTGCGAGTCTTGTCGTTGACCGACCACGACACCCTCGAGGGGCTGGATGAAGCCCGCGCAGCTGCTCATGCCCTGGGCATGCAACTGGTCAACGGTGTGGAATTGTCCTGCACCTGGGGCGGCGCCACTATTCATGTGCTGGGCTACGGTTTCGACCAGGCAGCCCCGCCATTGGTGAAAGCCATCGCCCAATTGCACGACGGCCGCTGGCTGCGGTCCGAAGAAATAAGCCGCAAACTCAGCCTCAAAGGCATGCCCAATGCCCTCGACGGTGCCCGCGCCATCCAGCAGGAGCTGGGTGACAGCGGCAACGCGCCGGCCCGGCCGCATTTTGCCGACTGGATGGTGCGTGAAGGGTTTGTCAAAGACCGTGCCGAGGCCTTCCGCAAATGGCTGGGCGCCGGCAAGCTGGGCGATGTGAAGCTGCATTGGCCGACCCTGGAAGACACCGTCGAGACATTGCGCGCCTCCGGTGCCTGGGTCAGCCTGGCGCACCCCTGGCATTACGATTTCACCCGCAGCAAGCGCCGCAAGCTGATTGGCGACTATATTGGAGCGGGTGGCCACGCAATCGAAGTGGTCAATGGGCATCAGCCCGCCGAACAAGTCGGCAGCCTGGCGATCCTTGCCCGCGAATTTGGTCTGCTGGTCAGCGCCGGCAGTGATTTTCATGGCCCAGGCGGCTGGTCCGAGATCGGCGAGTATCGCCAAGTCCCGGAAGACCTGCCGCTCCTGTGGGGGCGATTCAAGCATGACCCCATTACTGCCACCGTCTGAACAGGTAGAACACGTGAGCCAATTCTTCCAGATTCATCCGGAAAACCCGCAAGCGCGCCTGATAAAACAGGCCGTGGAGATCATTCGCGCCGGCGGTGTGGTGATCTACCCCACGGACTCGTCCTACGCCATCGGTTGCCAGATCGGTGACAAAAGTGCGGTCGAGCGGGTCAGACGCCTGCGGGATCTGGACAAGAACCACAACTTTGCACTGATCTGCAGCGACCTGTCCCAACTGGGGCTGTTCGCCAAGGTCGACACCGGCACTTTCCGCCTGCTCAAGGCACACACGCCGGGGCCCTACACCTTTATCCTCAACGCCACCCGCGAAGTGCCGCGCCTGTTGCTGCACCCGAAAAAACGCACCATCGGCCTGCGGGTGCCGGAGCATCCGATTGCCCTGGCGCTGTTGGCTGAGCTGGGCGAGCCATTGATGAGTGTGTCGCTGATCCTGCCGGGTGAAGAAGAGCCCTTGTATGACCCCTACGAGATGCGCCGTTTGCTGGAAAAACATGTCGACCTGATCATCGACGGCGGCTACGGCGGCAACAAGGCCTCCACCGTGATCAACCTGGCCGACGGCGAGCCCGAAGTGGTCCGCGTGGGCTGTGGCGACCCGGCGCCGTTCATGGTCGAGGCCTGAATGTCAGTCGTGGAAACCGTTGACCCCCAGGCGGGCGCCCAGCAGGAACTGCCGTTCGCCATGGTGTATGGCCAGGCGGTCATGGAAATGCCGCTGGACCTGTACATCCCGCCGGACGCCTTGGAAGTCTTTCTTGAAGCCTTCGAAGGCCCGCTCGACTTGCTGCTGTACCTGATCCGCAAGCAGAACATCAACATCCTCGATATTCCGGTGGCGGAAATCACCCGCCAATACATGGGCTATGTCGAGCTGATGCAGTCGGTGCGCCTGGAACTGGCCGCCGAATACCTGGTGATGGCGGCCATGCTCGCCGAGATCAAGTCGCGCATGCTGTTGCCGCGCTCGGAGACGGTGGAGGCCGAAGAGGACGACCCGCGTGCCGAGCTGATCCGCCGTCTGCAAGAGTACGAACGCTTCAAGGCCGCCGCCGAAGGCATTGATGGCTTGAGCCGGGTCGGTCGTGATGTGGTGGTCCCCAAGCTGGATGCCCCGCAGGCACGGGCGCGCAAGCTGTTGCCGGACGTGAGTCTGGAAGAGCTATTGATGTCCATGGCCGAGGTCCTGCGCCGTGGCGACATGTTTGAAAGCCATCAGGTCAGTCGCGAGGCGCTGTCGACGCGCGAACGCATGAGCGATGTGCTTGAACGTCTGAAAGGCGGTGGTTTTGTGCCCTTTGTCGAACTGTTCACCGCTGAAGAAGGGCGCCTGGGAGTCGTGGTGACCTTTATGGCGATCCTCGAACTGGTCAAGGAATCGTTGGTCGAGCTGGTCCAGAATGAGCCTTTTGCGGCTATCCACGTGCGGGCGCGAGCCGAATAAAGAGCTGAATCGATGAATCTGACTGAACCCCGCGAACTGGCGCCGTTGCTGGAAGCTTTTCTCCTGGCCTCGGGCAAGCCGCAATCCCTGGAGCGCCTGTTCGAACTGTTTGAAGAAGCCGAGCGCCCCGAGCCGCCGGTGTTCAAGAAGGCGCTGGAGATTCTGCGCAAGTCCTGCGAGGGCCGTGCCTTTGAGCTGCTGGAAGTGGCTTCGGGTTATCGCCTGCAGATCCGTGAGAAATTTTCCCCATGGGTCGGCCGCTTGTGGGAGGAACGCCCGCAGCGGTATTCGCGGGCTATGCTGGAGACCATGGCGCTGATCGCCTATCGCCAGCCGATCACGCGGGGCGAGATCGAGGATGTGCGGGGCGTGGCGGTCAACAGCCATATCGTCAAGACGTTGCTTGAGCGCGAGTGGATTCGCATCGTCGGTTACCGGGACGTACCCGGTAAGCCGGCGATGTTCGCGACCACCAAGATGTTTCTCGACCACTTCAACCTGAAAAATCTCGACGACTTGCCGCCCTTGGCCGAACTGCGCGAGATGGAGGCCGAGCCGGTGCTCGACTTCGACGATGCCCCGGTTCCCCCCGGCCTGCAGGAGTTGGCGGACGCCACGGCCGAGCCGGAAGAGCCGAAGGACGAAACCAGTTTCCATACGTTGTTGCTGGAACTGGACGACATGGAACAGGGCATCAAGACGGACTTCGACGATTTGCTGCGCGAGGATACTGTGCAGGCGCAACCCCAGGAACAGGTTGAGCCAGAGCTAGAACCAGAGCCAGAGTCAGAGGAAGACATCCTCGGCGTTGCCCAGGCCCGGGAAAAGCTCCTGGCCGCCGTCGCTGCCCTCGAACAACCGCCGCTGAGCGACGAAGAGGACGAAGCCCGAGCCCTGGCCGAAGCCATCGAGGCCGAGCGACGCCAGTTCGAAGACTGACTCAAGGACCTTATGTGAGAGGGGGCTTGCTCCCGATAGCGGTGGCTCAGTCAAGGAGATTGAGACTGACACATCGCAATCGGGAGCAAGCCCCCTCCCACAATCCTCACCGGTCGGCGGAAAAGTGAATGACTTGGCGCTAATCGACTACTCTGTGGTGCGCAACACGCGCCATGCGCGTATGATTCGCGACCCTTTGCCGACCTATTCGGCCAAAGCCCCGCTTTCAACACTCTTCAGGCCACGCCTGAATCGACCCACCGGGAGGTGCTTAAGATGAACGACAAAGACCAGAACGACAGCCAGGAAATCGGCCCAGCAGGCGAAAAACTGCAAAAGGTGCTGGCGCGTATCGGCGTGGGCTCGCGCCGCGACGTCGAAGCCTGGATCACCCAGAAGCGCATCAAGGTCAACGGCGTCGAGGCCACTCTCGGCCAGCGCGTCGACCTGCACGATGCAATCACCATTGATGGCAAGGTCATCAAGCGTGAAGAGGCCGCCGAGTCGGTGCGCCGCGTGATCATGTACAACAAGCCCGATGGCGAGATCTGCACCCGTGACGACCCGGAAGGCCGTCCGACCGTGTTCGACAAGATGCCCAAGCCGAAGGAAGGCCGTTGGATCAACATCGGTCGCCTGGACATCAACACCACCGGTTTGCTGATGTTCACCACCGACGGTGAGCTGGCCAACCGCCTGATGCACCCGTCCTACGAGATGGATCGTGAATACGCGGTGCGTGTACGCGGTGAAGTCGATGACGAGATGATCGAACGTCTCAAGGCGGGCGTGGTGCTGGAAGACGGCCCGGCCAAGTTCACCGACATCAAGCAGGCGCCAGGTGGCGAAGGTTTCAACCACTGGTACCACTGCGTGGTGATGGAAGGTCGTAACCGTGAAGTGCGTCGCCTGTGGGAATCCCAGGGCCTGGTGGTCAGCCGCCTGAAGCGCGTGCGTTTCGGCCCGGTGTTCTTGAACTCCGACCTGCCGATGGGGCGCTGGCGCGAAATGAGCCAGTACGAAGTCGATATCCTCAGTGCCGAAGTCGGCCTGACGCCAGTGGCGATGCCACAGATGAACGCCAAGAGCAAAGACAAGCTCGAGCGCATGCAGCGTAAATCGTCGCGCCCTGTGGCCCGTACCGAACGCGTGGCCCGGACCTTGCGCCCGGCACTCAATGCGCCGGCAACCGGTGGTCGTATTTCCCGTGAGCCGCACATCGAAGGCGAGCGTCGCCCAACCGCGCCATCGCGTCAGGAAGGTGAACGTGCACCACGCGCGCCCCGTCCGGCTCCGGCCGGTGGTCGCAGCAACCGTGGTGAAGCGGATCGCCCCGCCGACGGCGCCAACACCAAGCGTCCTTCCAAGCCGGCGGCGAACAAGCGCCCCGGCCCTAAACTGGTTGCCGACGAGCCGTCGGGCAAGCGCCGTGGCGCACCGGCCGGTTCGGGTCAGCGCCCGGGTTTTGGTCGCAAGAAGCCGCAGTAAGGTAAGTGCTGCACAAAAACGCCAACCCTAGGGGTTGGCGTTTTTTTTGCCTTGGAATCAGGTCAAAAAGTGTGGGAGAGGGCTTGCTCCCGATAGCGGTGCGCCAGGCACCATCTTCATAAGCAGACCCACTGCCATCGGGAGCAAGCCCCCTCCCACAGTTGATCTCTGTGGAGGTTGAAGTCAGTGTGCAGAAGGCAAAAGCGCCGTCCAATCCAAGTGATGGCGTTTTTTTTGCTTTGGAATCAGGTCAAAAAGTGTGGGAGGGGGCTTGCTCCCGATAGCGGTGTGCCAGCCACCACCTCCATAAACTGACCCACTGCCATCGGGAGCAAGCCCCCTCCCACAATTGATCTCTGTGGAGGTTGAAGTCGGTGTTCAGAAGGCGAAGGCGCCGTCAAACACCGGCTTGTCATCCAGCGCCAGCACCCCGCTGGCGAAGATCAAATCCAGGTGATGGCTGCCTTTCTGCCCGCCGCCCAAGCCCAGGTGCAAGCCGCAATGGCGCTCTTCGAAGCCGGCGTTGCGCGCATACAAATCCTTGACCCCTTCATTGGTGCCAATTCCCAGCTCCTCCACACGACGGTTGGACGGGTTGGCGTTCAGGTATTTGTTGAAGTCATCCGCCAGCCCGGGCACGTCACTGGCCACGCTGCAAACGGTCGAGTTTTCGATCCATAGCTCCAACGGCGATTGCAGAACGCCATATTTGCGCGCAAAGGGGATGGTGCTGAGGAAGGTGCCGACAAAGCGCACCTGGCCATTGATGGCCTCGCTGTGGGTGGCGATTTCGCCGGGGGCCAGGTCGTGGTTGCCCACGCCGTTGATATTGGTCCACTTCTTGATGCTGCTCAGCGGCGCCTCCAGGCGTGAGCCGTGTTTGTCGGTAAAGCTCAGCACGCGGGCATCGGACATGCGCCGGATCAGCGTGGCGTTGAGGTCGGCGATGCGCTGGGGCTCGACGCTGAAAGTGTCGTAGAAGTAGTCGCCATAATCCTTGAACAACAGGGATTTCTTCCAGTGCTCGGCCATCACGCCTTGCAGGGCGCGGATAAAGTCCGGGCCTTCGGCGCGTGGGTTAGGCAGAGTCGAAGAGTCGTAGAGAAACAGGTAGAGGTCACAGGCCTCGATGGCTTGGGCCAGGGCTTCGCTGGGCGCCAGGTCCAGGCGCTGTACCTGGAAGTTGAAGCGCGCGGCGCTGCCTTGGATGATTGCCTGGGCGATGGCGTCGTAGCGGTCGGTATGGCCGAGTAGCACGGTCGGGCGGTTCAGGCCGTTCAGGGCCGGATGATGAGCGAGGTAGTAGAGAAAGTGTTCGACGGCGCGGGCCTTGTCCATGACGTACGTCCTTTGATGCCTTGGGTAAGGGGGGCAGGTGCCGTGCACAGCACCTGCCGGATGCCTGCCGTTTCTTAGAAAGGCCACATCGCGGTGCCGAACGGCACCACGGCATCGGCTTGCATCATTTCAACGGCGGCCTCATGGGTCGGCGCTTCAAACCAATCGTCGAGTTGCAGTTCGGTTTCCAGGTCGTTTTCCAGTGCTTGCATGGTGTATCTCCTAGAGGACGTTGTTTGAGAACGGGCATGCCAGCGGGCTTCGCTGGGCAAGTTCAAGAACCTAGGCGAGAGCGTTTCAGAATGCAAAAAATTTATTGACACGGTCTCATTTGAATTTTTTGTTCTGTTTTTTTGGCGTTGATTTTTTTTCTGAAAAAACAGCAGGCTGGCTGAACCGATTGATCAGGTTTTTCCTACCGACAATTTTCCGTTAGATGACAGATTGAGCTGCCTGTAACGCTGGTTTTACGGGTTGTAACGACATATTTACAGGTTGTGCCGGGTATTGGGGGGCATGGGCTGGCCGTAAGGAATCTCTGACAGATTGTCGCGGTCGCTTGCAGAGGTCGGCCTCAAGCTGTCGAGCGGTGTACAATGCGCCGCGTTTTACTGTGACTCCCTTGCGTACCCACGCCAAAGGCCAAGACCTCAGGGTTATCACCCCTGATCACTCCGCCCGGCCACGAGCCGGTCGGGTTCGATTTCGTCACAGATAAAAACAAACAGGTGACGCATGACCGTTAGAAAGACGCTGTACTCCTGGTGCCTGCGCTGGGGTTTGAGCGGCGCTGCTTGAGTCGAGATTCAAGACAGCAACGTGCATTCAACATCATCAAACCTTGCGTGAGACCCTTTTCATGAGTGGACCCCATTCCTCTTCAGGCGAGCTGAAACGCGGCCTGAAAAATCGGCATATCCAGTTGATCGCCCTCGGGGGCGCCATCGGCACCGGCCTGTTCCTGGGCTCGGCCGGGGTGCTCAAGTCCGCCGGCCCGTCGATGATCCTGGGTTATGCCATCTGTGGCTTCATCGCCTTCATGATCATGCGCCAGCTCGGCGAAATGATCGTCGAAGAGCCGGTTGCCGGCTCCTTCAGCCACTTCGCCCACAAGTACTGGGGCGGTTTCGCCGGCTTCCTGTCGGGCTGGAACTGCTGGATTCTGTACATTCTGGTGGGCATGTCGGAGCTGACCGCCGTCGGCAAATACGTGCACTACTGGTGGCCGGAGATCCCGACCTGGGTCTCGGCGGCGGTGTTTTTCGTGCTGATCAACCTGATCAACCTGGCGAACGTCAAAGTCTTTGGTGAAGCGGAGTTCTGGTTCGCCATCATCAAGGTCGTGGCCATTGTCGGCATGATCGCCCTGGGCAGCTACCTGCTGGTCAGCGGCAACGGCGGCCCGCAAGCCTCGGTCAGCAACCTGTGGGATCACGGTGGCTTTTTCCCCAGCGGCGTGAGCGGCCTGGTGATGGCCATGGCGATCATCATGTTCTCGTTCGGCGGCCTGGAAATGCTCGGCTTTACCGCCGCCGAAGCCGACAAACCACGCACGGTGATCCCCAAGGCGATCAACCAGGTGATCTATCGCATCCTGATTTTCTACATCGGTGCCTTGGTGGTGCTGTTGTCGCTGACGCCCTGGGACAGCCTGCTGGCAACCCTCAATGCTTCCGGCGATGCCTACAGCGGCAGCCCATTCGTGCAAGTCTTCTCGATGCTGGGCAGCAATACCGCCGCGCACATCCTCAACTTCGTGGTGTTGACCGCAGCGCTGTCGGTGTACAACAGCGGCACCTACTGCAACAGCCGCATGCTGCTGGGCATGGCCGAGCAGGGCGATGCGCCACGGGCTTTGGCAAAGATCGACAAGCGCGGCGTGCCGGTGCGTTCGATCCTCGCTTCATCGGCGATCACCCTGGTGGCGGTACTGATGAACTACCTGATCCCGCAACATGCGCTGGAACTGCTGATGTCCCTGGTAGTGGCCACCTTGGTGATCAACTGGGCGATGATCAGCTACTCCCACTTCAAGTTCCGCCAGCACATGAACCGCACCGGCCAGGTGCCATTGTTCAAGGCGCTGTGGTACCCGTACGGCAACTACCTCTGCCTGGCGTTCGTGGCGTTTATCCTGGTGATCATGTTGCTGACTCCCGGCATCCAGGTGTCGGTGTATGCGATCCCGGTATGGGTGGCGTTCATGGCGGCGTGCTACGCCCTCAAGCACAAACGCAGAGCGCAGCAGGCGCTGGACGCGACAGTATCGGTGTCCGTGGCGAAGTAAGCGCAAGGTGTGATCAAGCAAACCCGGCCATGTGCCGGGTTTGTTGTTTAAGGGGGTAACTGACAATCAGCGCGTTAGCCCAGGCTGACCGTGGGACTTGTCAGACGACGGCACATGACAACCATGCCGATTTCAGCCAGATCGGTTTTGAAAGGGATTTCACCGATTTCCTGGAAACCGGAACCTTCATAGAAGCGGCGCGCATTCGAGTTGGTCTTGAGTACGTCGAGCCAGAGCAAACGCGCGCCGCGTTCTATCGCTCGGTTGCAAATGAAGCTCAGCAGCTGTTTCCCATACCCTCGTCCTGCTTCGGATTGGAGGAAGTAGATTTTTTGCAGTTCTGCGCCCACCTCGCCAGTCAACGGCGCAGGTGTTGACCAGTTGACTTTGGAAAAGCCTACGACCTTACCGCTGTCGTCTGAGGCAATAAGCCACAAATGACTCGCGCCGGATTCGAGTGATTGGCCGAGTGCGCTCGGTGAGAAGTCTTGATTGAGAAAGTCCTGCATGCCGGCAGGCGACCAGATGCTTGAAAAATGCTCTCGGTAGGTCGCACAGCCGACTTCCCGTAGCGCGTCGAGGTCGGCTTTAGTTGCTTCACGAATGTTGATCATACGTCTCCCTGATTGATTCGCACGGAGCGTCACATTGATGCTCCTTGCGTCCCAGTTTTCCTTGGATGCCAACGGCCCGCCTGTGTCTGGCGCTGTCGACATCAAAACAGAGTTTAAGCGCCAGGCCAATTGTTCGGGCGGCTTTCCCGTTTTGCCTGAAAAAACACGTTGTGGAGTGAAATACTGAGACAATCAAAGAACGCCTGAACCCAAATGATCAAACAGGGTTTATGGCGATCGAGAGTTTTCGCAATCATGAGAATGCAATGCTGAAGGTTTCCAACACCGTCCACCTGCCCGACGCCGAGATCGAGCTGACTGCCATTCGCGCCCAAGGCGCCGGCGGGCAGAACGTCAACAAGGTGTCGAGCGCGGTGCACCTGCGCTTTGATATTCCGGCCTCGTCCTTGCCGGAGTTTTACAAGGAGCGCTTGCTGGCGCTGCGTGACAGCCGCATCACCAACGAAGGTGTACTGGTGCTCAAGGCCCAGCAATACCGGACTCAGGAACAGAACCGCGCGGATGCGCTGGAGCGTCTGGTGGAGCTGATTCTCAGCGCCGCCAAGGTCGAGAAGAAGCGCCGTCCGACCAAGCCTACGCTGGGCTCCAAGAAGCGCAGGCTGGAATCCAAGACCAAGCGCGGCAGTATCAAGGCCGGGCGCGGCAAGGTCGACTTCTAGGCGTCCCGTGTCTCGCGAGCCTTGGGCGCCTGGCGGTACAGGTACACACTCAGCAGCAAGCCACCTGCGGCTGCGAGGGCGGCGAACAGGAAGATCGATGCAAAGCCGAAGCCTGATGCCACCGCCCCGGCGAGCGGGCCGGTGATGCCCAGCGACAAGTCGATAAACAGCGAATAAGCCCCCACCGCCGCACCGCGGCTGGACGCGGGCACCAGGTTGACAGCCTCCACACCCAACGCCGGAAACACCAGGGAAAAGCCGAAGCCGCTCAACGCCGCTCCCGCCAGGGCCAGGTGGGCATTCGGTGCGAGCCACAGCAACAGCAGGCCGAGGACCTCCACCGACAGGCAGGCAATCGCCACGCGAAAACCACCGATACGGTTGATCAGGTTACCGAACAGCAGGCGCGCGCCGATAAAGCTGGCGCCGAACAGGCTCAAGGCCCACACCGCGTTATCCCAGTGCTGGGTGGTGTAATACAGGGTGATAAAGGTGGCGATGGTGCCAAAGCCGATCGAGCCCAGCGCCAATGCGCAGCCGTGGGGCAGCACGCGGCCCAGCACATTCATGAACGGCAGGCGCACACCGGCCACGATCGGTGCGGCTTCCTTGTTCCAGGCCAGCAGCACGCCCAGCACCGCCAGCAAGACGATGCTGACACCCATGCTCCACAGCCCGAACTGGCTGACCAGCAACACCCCCAGCGGCGCGCCGACGGCCAGCGCGCCGTAACTGGCGATGCCATTCCATGAAATGACCTTGGCCGTATTCGCGGCGCCGACCCGGCCGATGCCCCAGCCGATCGCACCCGACCCGACCAGGCTTTCCGCGCTGCCCAGCACCAGTCGGCCGATCAGCAGGCTGCCCAGGCTCACGGCCGGCAGGCTGGAGAACCAGGCGGCCAGCAACATGAACACGCCGCTCAGCCCGCAGCCGACCAGGCCGATCAGCACGGCGCGCTTGCTGCCCAGGTTGTCGATGATCTTGCCGGCGTACGGGCGGCTCAACAGGGTGGCCAGGTATTGCACGCTGATCACCAAACCAGCGATGACCGCGCCATAGCCCAACTGACTATGCACATAGCCCGGCAACACGGCCAGGGGGATGCCGATATTCAGGTAACCGATAAAGGTGAACAGCACGATGGAAACGACTTGCAGCGTGACCGCCATGGGGCGCTGGGTATCTGGCATGAGAGGGATCCACTGTCGCAGCAGGTAAAGATAGGCTGCTAATGATACCTGTCGCTGGGGGCGGGCAGGGCGGCTAATCTCAAAAAGGCTGGATCAAGCCCCCATCAGAATTTAGCGGGCGCCAGTAACTGCGTGGTCACCAAGGCCGCCAAGGCGTTTTCCTGGGTGCCGAAACGCTTGAGCAGCACGGCTTGTTTTTCGGGGCTGAGGCGGTTCCAGACTTCGACCATCTGCAAGGCAGCGTCGAGTACGGCGGCGTCGGGGGAAGCAGGGAGGGTATCGGTCATAGCGGGTATCTCGGGTGATGCAGGCCGTGTGGAAAGCGCTTCAACGTTGCGCTTTCCATACGGTCTGGTACGGCTTCAGCCTTGGCGTTTGCTGTCGGCTGGTTTTGCTTGTTGGGTCTCAGGCTGTTTGTTGCCGGCCTGCTGCGGTGTTGGCTGCTCAGTCGGGTGCAGGCTTGGGAAGGGGAGATTAGGGATCTCGTGCATGTGGGTCGCTCCTCGCAAGGTCTGTTTTCAATCGCAGGTAATTGCGCGCTCTCAAAAAGCCTTGGCAGGATACAGCACTGAAAATGACAAAAAGATTTTAATGTCGTTGGATGCATGAACTTTCATCGTCCAGACGGTCGCGTGGTCAGAACGGCACCTTGCCCAGAATCATGTCGCGGTACATGACGAAGTCGCCCAACAGGCTGTAAAACGGGTGTTGGAAGGTTGCCGGGCGGTTCTTTTCGAAGAAGAAGTGGCCGATCCACGCAAAGCTGTAGCCGGCGACGGGCAAGGCCAGCAGCAGGCCCAGCGAGCCGCGCCCGATGGCATAGGCCAGAATGCCGATCACCAGGGTGGTGCCGATAAAATGCAGGCGACGGCAGGTGCTGTTGCCGTGCTCGCGCAGGTAGTAAGGGTAAAACTCGGCAAAGCTGTTGAATTGCTTGACGTTTTCCATGCTGGTCGGGCCTTTGACGGTGATGCCGCTCGGCAGATGTTCGGTGGGTAGCTTATTTGAGTCTAGAGTGATCAGTGGTAACAGCCAGTGACAATAGATGCCACTTTAGTATCCTTGGCTTGCTGGTTGCCGGATAAGCCTGCTTTCTAGAAGACGACGCCATGAGTGAACGAACCACTTCTGCAAGCTGGGCGATGGGTATAGTCAAGGCATTGGAAATGGACGGCCTGGATTGCCGTGCGTTATTCAAGCAGTTGGGCCTGGATTACAGCGCTCTCAGTGACCCTGATGCACGCTTTACGCAAGACTCCATGACCCGCCTCTGGCAGCGGGCCGTGGAGTTGTCGGGCAACCCGGCCATCGGCCTGAATATGGGCAAGGTGGTGCGCCCGGCGTCGTTTCATGTGGCCGGTTATGCGCTGATGTCCAGCAACACGCTGGCTGAAGGCTTCATGCGCCTGGTGCGTTACCAGCGCATCATCGCCGAAAGCGCCGACCTGAGCTTTCGGCTGTTGTCCGAAGGTTATGCACTGATTCTGACCGTGCACGGTGATCATCTGCCGCCCACCCGGCAGAGCGCCGAAGCCTCGTTGGCCTGTGCGTTGGCGCTGTGCGGCTGGTTGAGTGGACGCACCCTGCAACCGCGTAAAGTCATGTTGCAAGGCGACCAGCCAGTGGACCTGGCGCCCTACAAGCAAGCGTTTCATGCGCCCTTGGAGTTCAATGCACCCTACGACGCGCTGATTTTCGAGCGTGCCGATATGGATGCACCGTTGCCCACGGCCAACGAGGCGATGGCGCTGCTGCACGATCGGTTTGCCGGTGAGTACCTGGCGCGGTTTTCCGAGAGCCGCGTGACCCATAATGCCCGCCAGGTGCTGTGCCGCCTGTTGCCCCAGGGCGAGCCCAAGCGTGAAGCGGTGGCCCAGACTCTGCATCTTTCGCAACGCACCTTGCAGCGCCGCCTGCAGGAGGAGGGCACCAGTTTCCAGACGTTGCTCGACGACACCCGTCGTGAACTGGCCGAGCAATACCTGGCGCAGCCCAGCATGACCCTGTTGGAAATTGCCTACCTGCTGGGGTTTGCCGACCCGAGCAATTTCTTTCGCGCATTCCGGCGCTGGTTTGACGCCACGCCCGGCGAATATCGTATGCGTCTGCTACAGAGGTCGCAGGTCAGTGACGCCAGAACGCCGGGATACACAATACAAACACCGTAATAATCTCCAGCCGTCCCAGCAGCATGCCGAACGACAGGATCCACTTGGCCGCATCGGGCAGGCTGGCGAAGTTGCCGGCCGGGCCGATGGTTTCACCCAGGCCCGGGCCGACGCCCGATACCGTGCTCGCCGCGCCGGTCAATGCGGTCATCCAGTCCAGGCCCAGCAGCGACAGGGCCAGGGCGATGGCACAGATGGTGATGGCGAAGAAAAACGAGAACGTCAGAATCGAACGCACGATTTCTTCGTCGAGGCGATGGCCGTTGTACTTCTGCTTGATCACCGCCCGCGGGTGAATCAGTTGGTTCAAGTTGGCCTTGAGCAGGATGTAGGCGACCTGGAAACGGAAGATCTTGATCCCGCCGGCCGTGGAGCCCGAGCAGCCGCCGATAAAACCCAGGTAGAAGAACAACATCAGTGAGAAGTTGCCCCAGATGCTGTAGTCCCCCAACGCAAAGCCGGTGGTGGTGACCACCGAGGTGACGTTCACCGCCACATGGCGCAGTGCATCCAACCAATGTAAATCGGTGGTCCACCAATACCAGGTACCCAGCACCAGCCATGTCACGACCAGCAACGCCAGCAAGCCCTGCACCTGCTGGTCCTTGATCAGCGCTCGCCGGTTGCCACGCAAGGTGGCCACGTACAGGGTGAACGGCAAGCTGCCGAGGATCATTACCGCCACGGCAACCCAGTGCACCGCCGGTTGTTTCCAGTGCGCCAGGGATTCGTCGGAGGTGGAGAAGCCACCGGTCGAAATCGCCGACATCGCATGGTTGATCGCGTCGAACAAGCCCATTCCCGCCCACCAGAACGCCAGGCTGCCGAGGATGGTGATCCCGACGTAAGTGGCCACGATGAGCCGCGCCACCATGTGCGAGCGCGGCATGACCTTCTCCGAGCGGTCAGAGGATTCGGTCTGGAACAGGCGCATGCCACCAATGCGCAGCAGCGGCAGAATCGCCACCGCCATGCCGATAAAGCCGATGCCGCCCAGCCAGTGCAGCAGCGAGCGCCACATCAATATGCCTGGGGACATGCTGTCCAGGCCGCTCAGCACGGTGGAACCGGTGGCGGTGATGCCGGACATGCTTTCAAAAAACGAGTCGGTGTAGCTGATGTGCTGGGTCAGCAGAAACGGCAACGCGGCGAAGATGCACACCACCAGCCAGCTGCTGACCGTCAGCAGGTACATGTCCCGAGGGCGCAGGTGGACGTGTTCGGGGCGGCCAGGGATGACCAGGGCCAGGCCCGCGAGAAATGTGATCAGGCTGGCCCACAGGAACGAGGGCAGGTCGCTGGTGCGTTCGAAGATCACCAGGGTCGCCATCGGGACGACCATGGCGATCGCAAGGGTGATCAGGAAGATGCCGATGATGAAACCGATGATGCGTAGGGTCGGCAACGCCATGAAGAAAGCTCGGATGTGGGAGTGGCGCCATTCTACCCATGGTGCGAGTCTTGTAAACCGAGGGGGCCAGGGCGACCCGGGTCAAAATGTGGGAGCAAGCCCCCTCCCACAAGGGATTTGTGGTGGTAGATAGGGCGTATGAAAAAGGCGACCCGAAGGTCGCCTTGTTCAATGCGGCTCGGATCAGAACTCGTGATCCGCGTTATCCGGGTTCAGGTCGCTGATGCCCAGCTTGCCGGCGGCGGTTTCGATCGCGCCGGTCTGCTTGACCAGCGCGGCAATCGCGTCACGCACGATCTGGTTGCCTTTGTCATTGCCGGCGGCGATCAGTTGGTCGTAGTGCTCACCGTTGTTGGCGTGGTCGACCATGACTTGGATCTTCGCTTCAGTGGCAGCCAGGTCAGCCTTCAGCGCAGCGTCGGCCGCCGGGTCAACCTTGGCCACCAGCGACGACAGGCTGGCGCCGGTCATTTGGGTGCCGTCGGTGCGGGTGTACTCGCCCAGGTAGACGTTGCGGATGCCTTTGGCATCGTAGAAGTGCGAGTTGTGGGTGTTGTCGCTGAAGCAATCCTGCTCGTCTTCCGGCGAGTTGGCTTCCAGGGAGACTTTCATGCGCTCACCGGCCAGCTCACCCAGGGACAGGCTGCCCATGCCGAACAACATTTTACGCAGGCCGTCGGTGGCAGGTTCCGACTCCAGGGTGGCGCGGTAATTGTCTTCGACGTTGGGCTTCCAGTTGCCGACCATTTCTTCCAGGTCGCTGACCAGCAATTGGGTCACGGCGCGCAGGTAGGTGCGACGACGCTCGTTGTGGCCGCCGGTGGCGCCGTCGCCGGTCATGTAGTCCGACGCCGGGCGGTTGCCCGCGCCTGGGCCGGTGCCGTTGAGGTCCTGGCCCCAGAGCAGGAACTCGATCGCGTGATAGCCGGTGGCGACGTTGGCTTCGGACCCCCCCAGTTCATTGAGGCTGGCGAGTTTTTCCGGGGTGATGTCCTTCACGTCGACCTTGTCTTCGCCCACCTGGATCTGGGTGTTGGCGATGATGTTGGCGTTGGCGCCCGGGTTGCCCAAGGCGTGCTCGTAGGATTTGTCGACGTAGTCGATCAGTCCTTCATCGAGAGGCCAGGCGTTCACTTGGCCTTCCCAGTCGTCGATGATGGTGTTGCCGAAACGGAACACTTCGCTCTGCAGGTACGGCACACGGGCGGCAACCCAAGCGGCGCGGGCGGCTTTCAGGGTTTCGTCGTTCGGGTTGGCGAGGAAGGTGTCGATTGCGGTCTGCAGGGTTTTCGCGGTGGATTCGGCGTCGCTGTACACCGCGAACACCATGTCGGCGTAATGCGCGACCACGGCCTTGGCGGCTGCCTCGTCGACCTGGCCAGCCGGAGCCGCCGCAGGTGCGGTGCTGCTGGCGGCTGCGGGTGCTTGAGGCGCGGCCGCCTTGTCTTTACCTTCGCCGCAACCGGCGAGAGAAATGGCAAGGGCCAGCAGACTGGCGGTGGCCAGGGGCATACGAATCATGGCGAACATCCTGCTTCGGTTGGGGTTGGGGCACGCGAGGGCGCGCAAAACTGCGACATAATGCGAAAGATTTGCATTTTGTGTAAAGCGTTATACGCGGGAAATATTTGGTATTGCTTTGCACGGTCAAAGAATCGCCGCGTTATTGCGCTCGGATTGTTTCAAGTACACCGCCAACTCACGGGCCGGCAGGGGTTTGCTGTAGTAGTAACCCTGCCCCTCATGGCAGCCCTCGGCGATGATGTAGGCCTCTTGCTCGGCAGTTTCAACGCCCTCGGCAATCACCTGCATGCCCAGGCTTTTGCCCAACTGGATGATGGCGCGCACGATGGTGGCATCGTCGTCATCATCGAGCAGGTCCTGGACGAAGCTCTTGTCGATCTTCATCTTGTCCAGAGGCAGGCTTTTCAGGTAGCTCAGCGACGAATAGCCGGTACCGAAGTCATCGATGGCGATCAGCGCGCCGGAGCGTCGCAGGCTCAATAAGTGCTGGGCGGCGGTGCTGATGTCTTCCATCAGGCCGGTCTCGGTGACTTCCAGCTCCAGGCTACGGGGCGGCAAGCGGTAGATCTGCATCAGGTTGTTGACCACCCGCGGCAATTCGGTGTGGTGCAACTGCACGGTGGACAGGTTGACCGCCATGCGCAGCTCGGTGAAACCCAGGTCGTGCCATTCGCGCAACTGTCGGCATGCCTGGTCGAGTACCCACTCGCCAATCGGAATAATCGTACCGTTCTGTTCCGCCAGGGGGATAAACAGGTCGGGTGGTACCAGGCCGTGTTCCGGATGCTGCCAGCGGATCAGCGCTTCCACGCCGACCACGCGGTGGTCGCGGTAACTGATCTGGGGTTGGTACACCAAGTGGAATTGGTCCCGGCTCAGGGCATCGCGCAGGTCTTTTTCCAGTTCGCGGCGGCGGCGCATTTCGCTGTCGACGCTGGCGATGTAGAACTGATAGCGGTTACGCGAGCGGCTCTTGGCCAGGGTCATCGTTTGTTCGGCTTTTTGCAGCAGCTTCTCAGTGCTGTCGCCGTCTTCCGGAAACAGCGTGATGCCGATGGTAGCGCGCAGGCGGATCTGGTCCTGGTCGAGGGCGAAGGCCTCCTCCAGGTCATCCAGGATGCTTTGTGCCAGCTCGGCGGCCTCGTAAGGCTGCTCGATATCGGCCTGAACCAGCGCGAACTGGTCGCCCCCCAGGCGGGCCAGGGCGCCGAGGCGGCCGCTGTGGGCACGCAGACGGTCGGCCAGTGCCAGCAGCAATTTGTCGCCGGCCTGGTAGGTAAACTGTTCGTTGACGCTCTTGAAGTCATCCAGCCCGACGCACAGCACTGCCACGCGACGTTGTCGGCGGCCGGCGTCGGTCAGGATCTTGTCCAACTGCTCCTGCAGCTTCTGCCGATTCGGCAGGCCGGTGAGAAAGTCGTACTGGGCCATGCGCAGCAGGCTGGATTCGGCCTCATGGCGCAGGTGGGTATTGCGCTCGATGGATTCGAGCAACTGGTTGGCCGTGTTGATCCACAACCCCAGCTCATTGCGTTCATGGCCCTTGAGTTGGGGGATTTTGTGTTCGCTGGGCCGGTCCGGGTTGATTGATGTCAGATGTTCGATAATCCGCGACAGCGGTTTGGTCAGCAGCCAGTGATAAACCAGGTACAGCACCAGGCCCATGGCCAAGGCGCGCAGTACGCCGGACACGAAGATGATCACCGAGCTGACAATAAAACCTTTGCCGTAGGTGGCCGTGTCCAGGGTGATGCTCAGGTCGCCGTAATATTCGCTGTAGGGGCCTTTGCCGACCAATGCGGTGGTAAAGGTGCGTTCCTGGCCCAGAATCAGATCGGTCAGCCAACGGGTGGGCGATTGCTGCAAGGCGCGGCTTTTTTCCGCGAGCATGGTTTCGTTGGGATGGCCAATGGAGGCCATGCGCACGGCGTCGTCCTGAAACAGACCCTCGATAACCTGCATACCCATCTCGCGATCCAGGCTGTAGACGGCCTGGGTCGAGGGGTCGCGAAACATGTCGAGAATGCGTTGGGCATCGCCCGCCACGGCCTGGTGTGTCTTGTAGGCATCGAAAACGATCTGCGCCACGCTCAACGCCACGCCCACGATCAATGCCGACAACAGCACAACCCGTAGCAACTTCACCGACAAGCTGTTTTTGAGTTCCAGCTTCAAAGGGTCATTCCTTGTTCCATGCGGGTAGCCTCAATATGCCATGAGTATTGGCAATCTCGGGGTGTCAGTCAAAGGAACATTGGGGCAAAGCAGGTTTGAAGTCGGTCATCAGGTGGTGCAGGGCGGATTTGCATCCGCCTGCAAGGGGCGCAGTCGGTATCAGAAGGTCAACGTACGCTTTGTCGTTTCTTGAAGACTCGAAAAATCCAGGTTTTTGTTTTGAGGCTCCAGAGCGTTGCCCAGCGCCTTGGCCAGTACATCGGCGAAGGGTTGGACAAGCGGGGTGACGGCGCTGGTGATATCTCCAGCGGCTTTGGCGACGTCGCCGATGAGGGGCAGCGCGGCGAGTGCTCCAATAGACATAGTTAATTCTCCGACAGGTATGAGAGGCGAATTCCTCTGCATGCCTGGGTGGCGTTGCCGGTTCGCTCAGTTCCGTCGCCCATGAAAAAGCCCGGCATTCGCCGGGCTTTTTCTACTGCAAGTGTTGCTTAGGCAGTGAAGGTCTTGCCTTCGAACTGCTCAGCCACGAACTTCCAGTTGACCAGGTTCCAGAACGCTTCCACATACTTTGGACGCACGTTGCGGTAGTCGATGTAGTAAGCGTGTTCCCACACGTCGCAGGTCAGCAGCGGGGTGTCGCCGCTGGTCAGCGGGTTGCCGGCGCCGATGGTGCTGGCCAGGGCCAGGGAACCGTCAGCCTTTTTCACCAGCCAGCCCCAACCGGAACCGAAGGTGCCGACGGAAGTCTTGGTGAACTCTTCCTTGAACTTGTCGAACGAACCGAACGCAGCGTTGATGGCTTCAGCCAGGGCGCCGGTCGGTTGGCCGCCGGCGTTTGGCGCCAGGCAGTTCCAGTAGAAGGTGTGGTTCCAGACCTGAGCGGCGTTGTTGAAGATGCCGCCCGAAGAGGATTTGACGATCTCTTCCAGGGTCTTGCCTTCGAACTCGGTGCCAGGCACCAGGTTGTTCAGGTTCACGACATAGGTGTTGTGGTGCTTGTCGTGGTGGTATTCCAAGGTTTCCTTGGAAATGTGCGGCTGCAGGGCATCGTGTGCGTACGGCAGCGGCGGCAATTCGAAAGCCATGATGATTCTCCTAATCAGGTCAGTTGCGGTGAGCGCAAGGCCGATCACGGGCGGCCAAACAAGCGCCGGGGAGTTTGAACTCTTTGCGGCGCAGGGTCCGGATCATAGCACCGGGGGTGTGGCAAAACCACGCAACAACTGTGTGGGATAGAGGTTCCAGAGCGTTTTGGAATATTCGTCAGGCGCTGATCAATTGATAGGCCACGCTGAACATCATCACAGCGACCAAAAGGTCCAGCAGGCGCCAGGTTGCCGGGCGTGCCAACCAGGGCGCCAGCCACGCCGCGCCCAGCGCCAGGCTGGCGAACCACAGGAACGAGGCGCTGGCCGCACCGGCCACATAGGCGCCCGGTTCGGTTTGCTGAGCGCCCAGGGAGCCTATCAACAGCACGGTGTCCAGATACACATGGGGGTTGAGCAGCGTCACCGCCAAGGCACTGAGCAAGACAGCGCGCAGTGAACGCGCCTTGAAGGCGTCGCCGTGTTCCAGGCTTTGCTTTGAAAACGCCCGACGTAGCGCCGAGGTGCCATACCACAACAGGAACGCCGCGCCGCCCCAGCGGGCAATCGCCAGCAGCAGTGGGTTCTGGGCCAGCACCGTGGCCAGGCCGAACACCCCGGCGGCCACCAGGATGGCATCGCACACGATGCACAGGGCCGCCACCGGCAGGTGATGCTCACGGCGCAGGCTTTGCGCCAATACAAAGGCGTTCTGCGTGCCGATCGCCATGATCAGGCCAAGCGCCACCAGCAGTCCGTTCACATAACTTTGCCACATAGGGTTTACTCCGCGTCCGCGTCCGCGTCCGCTGCCAATTGCCGTAAAACCCCCAGCGCGCGCTCGGCGTCGGCGCGGCCGACAAACAGGTGGTCGTGGTAGTAGCCGGCGATCACGTTGCAACTGATGCCGGCCTTGCCCAGCGCACTGGCGAAAGCGGCGGTCAGGCCCACGGCTTCCAGGGCCGAATGCACGTTCAAGGTGATCCAGGCCGCGACATACTCGAAAGCCAAGCCGGCTTGTTGCGCTTGTTGGCGCTCGAGGATCAGGGTCAGGCCTTCCTGCTCGCGAAAGCTGCCGATGATCTCGCAGCCTTCGGGAATACGTCGGTCGGGCAGGGTGCAGAACACGTAGTCACCCTCATGCAACTGCGGGCTCATGCTGCGCAGCAGGGTTGCCAGGGCGGTTTCGCCAGCCATGTGAAGGTTCCTTTCGAACGTGAAGAGGTGAAATACGACGAAGCAATGCTGGTCATTTTCATCGGGTAGGCTGTATAAGAAAAACCAATATTGCTGATCGCTCATTAGAGAAACTGATGTTCGACTATAAATTGCTCTCCGCCCTGGCGGCGGTGGTGGAACAGGCGGGCTTTGAGCGCGGTGCGCAGGTGTTGGGGTTGTCGCAGTCGGCGATTTCCCAGCGTATCAAGTTGCTCGAGGCGCGCATCGGCCAACCGGTGCTGGTGCGGGCTACGCCGCCGACGCCTACGGATATCGGCCGGCGGCTGCTCAACCACGTCCAACAAGTGCGGTTGCTGGAGCGTGACCTGCAAAGCCAGGTGCCCGCACTGGACGAGGAAGGTATGCCTGAGCGGCTGCGCATCGCCCTGAATGCCGACAGCCTCGCCACATGGTGGGCGCAGGCGGTCAGCGATTTCTGCGCCGAGCAGCATTTGTTGCTGGACTTGGTGGTGGAGGACCAGACCGTGGGCCTCAAGCGCATGCGGGCCGGCGAAGTGGCGGCCTGTATCTGCGCCAGCGAACGCCCTGTGGCGGGAGCGCGCAGCCTGTTGCTCGGCGCCATGCGTTATCGCGCGCTGGCCAGTCCGGCCTTTATTGCCAGGCACTTTCCCGAGGGCGTGCGGGCCGAACAACTGGCGCGTACGCCGGCTTTGGTGTTCGGTCCGGATGATTTCCTGCAACACCGATACCTGGCATCCCTCGGTGTGGACGGTGGTTTTGAGCACCATTTGTGCCCCTCGTCCGAAGGTTTTATTCGCCTGACAGAGGCCGGCCTGGGCTGGGGCCTGGTGCCCGAATTACAGGTGCGTGATCAATTGGAGAAAGGCGTACTGGTCGAGTTGTTGCCAGATAAGCCCATCGATGTGCCGCTGTACTGGCATCATTGGCGCAGTGGCGGGCAGTTGTTGGGGCTGTTGACCGACCATCTGGCCCAGGCCTGTGGCCAATGGTTGGTGCCCTATCAGCAGTAACAAGCGTCAAGCTGCAAGCTGCAAGAAAAGCTTGCGGATCGTTTTTAACTTGTAGCTTGAGGCTTGACGCTGGCAGCTGCATCCGTAGGAGGCTTCATGAAAATTCTGGTCACCGGCGCAAGCGGCTTCATCGGCGGGCGTTTTGCGCGTTTCGCCCTGGAGCAGGGCCTGGACGTGCGGGTCAACGGGCGACGTGCCGAGGGGGTCGAGCACCTTGTCAGGCGCGGTGCCGAGTTTATCCAGGGTGATTTGAATGATGCCGACCTGGTGCGCGAGCTGTGCCGCGACGTCGAAGCCGTGGTGCACTGCGCCGGCGCTGTCGGGCTGTGGGGCAAGTACCAGGATTTTCATCAGGGTAATGTGCTGGTCACCGAAAATGTCGTTGAAGCCTGCCTCAAGCAACGGGTCGGGCGCCTGGTGCACTTGTCGTCACCGTCGATCTACTTTGACGGGCGCGATCATCTGGGGTTGACCGAAGAACAGGTGCCCAAGCGTTTCAAGCACCCCTATGCCGCCACCAAATACCTGGCGGAACAGAAAGTCTTCGGCGCCCAGGAGTTCGGCCTGGAAGTGCTGGCTTTGCGCCCTCGATTTGTGACCGGCGCCGGCGATATGAGCATCTTCCCGCGTTTGCTGAAGATGCAGCGCAAGAATCGCCTGGCCATTGTCGGCGACGGGCTGAACAAGGTCGACTTCACCAGCGTGCACAACCTGAACGAAGCTCTCCTCAGCAGCTTGCTGGCCCCAGGTTCGGCGTTGGGCCGGGCCTACAACATCAGCAACGGCACGCCGGTGCCGGTGTGGGACGTGGTGAACTACGTGATGCGCCAGATGGACCTGCCGCAGGTCACCCGTTATCGGTCTTACGGCTTGTCCTACAGCGTGGCGGCGTTGAACGAAGCGTTTTGCGCGATGTGGCCGGGTCGTCCGGAGCCGGCGCTGTCACGCCTGGGCATGCAGGTGATGAACAAAGATTTCACCCTCGACATCAGTCAGGCGAGGCATTATCTGGACTACGAGCCCAAGGTCAGCCTGTGGACCGCGCTCGACGAGTTCTGCGCTTGGTGGAAGGCCCAGGACCCCGGCCTCAAGTAGTTTCACCAGCAGCGACACATCGGGAACCGAATTCGTGGTTCCGGGTCGACCAGTGCGCGGGGAACGCGGTTTATAATCCCGGCGCTCGGTCTTCCAGCTAGCCATCTCATTGATTCAAGGTAGATTCATGCGTAACGACGCCAACGACGAATTCGACAACGTTCCCACCCTGCGGGCCGATCAAGGGGATGACGATGATTTCGTGCCGACTCCCGCCACCTCCGTGCGCTCGCGCAACACCAAGGTGGTCAATGTCAAAAGAGCCAGCACCGGCCCGTTGTGGGCCTTGGTCGGTGCGCTGCTGATCGCCTTTGCCGGTCTGGCCTGGTGGAGCTTCCAGCAGATTTCCCTGATGGGCCAGCAGTTGGTCGCCACCCAGGAGAGTTTCGCGCGCATCAGCGAGGAAGCGGCGGGGCGCCTGCAGGATATTTCCGGCAAGGTCGTGGCCAGTGAGGCCAACGTCAACAACGGCAGTGAAGCGCTGAAGTTGCAGATCAAGCAGCTGGAAACCCAATTGCTGGAGCAGGGCAAGCAACAAGTGGGCGTGGCCGGTCAGGCGAGCGAACTGGACCAGCGCCTGGCGCAAATGACCACCAATGCCACCGAGCTTGCGAATGCCAATGCGAAGTTGCAAGGCCAGGTCCAGGCGTTGACCGATGCCGTCGCCAGCCTCAAGGCGGCGCAGGGTGAGACCAAGGAACTGGCGAACGACGTGGCGGCCTTGAAGAAACAGGGCAATCCGAGCGCGGCCATTGCGCGCATCGAGCAGGACCTGCTGGTACTCAAGAGCGCACAGGAAAACCAGCCCGCCAACAGCGACGCACCAACCAATAAAGAGTTCGACGTGTTCCGCATCCAGACCACGCGCAACATCACCACCTTGCAGAGCCAGGTGCAGAACTTGAATCAACGTCTCAATGCGCCAGCGGCTGCTACGCCGCTCGGTCAGTAAAACTTGATGGTAAATGTCACCGCTTGGTGACATTTACCATCAGCTTCGTTACTTGCCCCTCTTTCGCCCTTGTTTAGACTCGGTCATCCCATAAAAAAAACAAGGGCCACCCATGACCACCCAACCACTGCCTGCCAGCAGTTGGCTGAATGCACCTGCCCATCACGCCTGGCTTGCCGGCGAAGGGCAGCGCCTGTTGGCATTTGCCAAAGCCTCTCGACTGCCTGACGGCTTCGGCAATCTCGATGACAAAGGCCAACTGCCGGCCGATGCCTACGCCGAAACCATGAACACCGCGCGCATGACCCATAGTTTCGCCATGGCCCAGGTCATGGGGCTGCCGGGTTACGCCGACCTGGTCGCCCACGGCGTCGCGGCGCTCAGAGGGCCACTGCGCGACAGTGAGCACGCCGGCTGGTTCGCCACCCCCAATGCCCGCGATGGCAACCACGGTAAAGCGGCTTATTTGCATGCCTTCGTCGCCCTGGCCGCCAGCTCGGCGGTGGTGGCCGGCGCGCCAGGTGCACAGGACCTGTTGAACGATGCCATCCATGTCATCGACCAATTCTTCTGGAGCGAGGAGGAGGGCGTGATGCTCGAATCCTTTGCCCGGGACTGGACCGGTGTCGAAGCCTATCGCGGTGCCAACAGCAACATGCACGCCACCGAAGCATTCCTGGCCCTGGCCGATGTCACCGGTGATCGATGCTGGTTGGACCGGGCGCTGCGTATCGTCGAGCGGGTTATCCACACCCATGCGGCGGCTAATCGGTTCATGGTGATCGAGCATTTCGACACTCTTTGGCAACCGCTGCCCGGTTACAACGAAGACAACCCGGCCGACGGCTTTCGCCCTTACGGCATCACCCCCGGTCACGGTTTTGAGTGGGCGCGGCTGGTGCTGCACCTGGAGGCTGCGCGTCTGCAAGCCGGGCTGGTCACGCCGGACTGGCTGGTGAGCGATGCTCAAGGCCTGTTCGCCAGCGCCTGCGAGCACGCCTGGGCCGTGGATGGCGCCCCCGGCATCGTCTACACCCTGGATTGGAACCAGCGCCCGGTGGTACGCGAACGCTTGCATTGGACCCACGCCGAAGCCAGTGCCGCTGCCCAGGCACTGCTCAAGCGTACCGCTGATGCGCATTACGAGATGTGGTACCGACGCTTCTGGGAGTTCTGCGAGACCCACTTTATCGACAGGACCCACGGCAGCTGGCACCACGAACTCGACCCGCACAACCAACCCAGCAGCAACATTTGGGGTGGCAAGCCGGACCTGTACCATGCCTGGCAAGCGGTGGTGCTGCCCGCACTCCCTCTGTCACCCAGTATGACCAGTGCTTTAGGTCGGGGCCTGTATGTCACAAGGTGGTGACATTTGTGCGTCCCTTTGTTACCTGCGCCCTGAACATCCCTGTTTAAACTCCGTGCAGCGCAAGCTCTA
The DNA here is from genome assembly GCF_050312575.1 of Pseudomonas sp. R11F. Lineage (NCBI taxonomy): Bacteria > Pseudomonadati > Pseudomonadota > Gammaproteobacteria > Pseudomonadales > Pseudomonadaceae > Pseudomonas > Pseudomonas sp. R11F. The sequence continues at coordinate 344,412 of NZ_JBNPJU010000046.1, forward strand.
GACTTGCATGCATAACAACAAGAAAAGGTACTCAGATGAACGCGATTAATCGCCTCGCCGTCGCTATTTCCATTGCCTCGTTGTTTCCCCTCAGTGCATTTGCCGCCGACTCGAAAGGCACGGTTGAAGTTGTGCATTGGTGGACCTCCGGCGGTGAAAAAGCGGCCGTAGATGTCCTGAAGGCCCAAGTTGAGAAAGACGGCTTCACCTGGAAGGACGGCGCTGTTGCAGGTGGCGGTGGCGCCACTGCCATGACCGTGCTGAAAAGCCGTGCGGTCGCCGGCAACCCACCAGGCGTTGCTCAGATCAAAGGTCCGGACATCCAGGAATGGGCATCCACCGGCCTGCTCGACACTGACGTGCTCAAAGACGTCGCCAAAGAAGAAAAGTGGGACTCCCTGCTCGACAAGAAAGTCTCCGATACCGTCAAGTACGAGGGCAACTACGTTGCCGTGCCGGTCAACATCCACCGCGTGAACTGGCTGTGGATCAACCCGGAAGTCTTCAAGAAAGCCGGTATCACCAAGAACCCGACCACCCTCGAAGAGTTCTACGCTGCCGGTGACAAGCTCAAGGCCGCGGGCTTCATTGCGCTCGCCCACGGTGGCCAGCCTTGGCAGGACAGCACCGTATTCGAAGCGGTGGTGTTGTCGGTGATGGGGGCTGATGGCTACAAGAAAGCCCTGGTTGACCTGGACAACGCCGCGCTGACCGGCCCGGAAATGGTCAAGGCCCTGACCGAACTGAAGAAAGTCGCGACCTACATGGACGTCGACGGTAAAGGCCAGGACTGGAACCTCGAAGCGGGCAAGGTCATTAACGGCAAGGCCGGCATGCAGATCATGGGTGACTGGGCCAAGTCCGAATGGACTGCCGCCAAGAAAGTCGCCGGCAAAGACTACGAGTGCGTAGCCTTCCCGGGCACCGACAAAGCCTTTACTTACAACATCGACTCCCTGGCGGTGTTCAAGGTCAAAGACAAGGGCACTCAGGCCGGTCAGCAGGACATCGCCAAAGTGGTGCTGGGTGAAAACTTCCAGAAAGTGTTCAGCATCAACAAGGGCTCGATCCCTGTGCGCAACGACATGCTCCATGAAATGGACAAGCTTGGCTTCGACTCCTGCGCCCAGACTGCGGCCAAGGACTTCCTGGCTGACGCCCAGACCGGCGGCTTGCAACCAAGCATGGCGCACAACATGGCCACCACCCTGGCCGTGCAAGGTGCGTTCTTTGATGTCGTAACCAACTACATCAACGACCCGAAAGCCGACCCGGCCGACACCGCCAAGAAACTTGGCGCTGCGATCAAGTCTGCGAAGTAACGGTTAGCACGGCTGGTCCTTGTGAGGGGAAACCCCCTGACCCCTCACGAGGCATGCTCTTGTAGTCCTTTTTCCCTGTACTGGATTTTCCCATGAGTTCTGTTGCTGTGTTCAGCAAGGCCTCGCCGTTCGATGCACTGCAGCGCTGGCTCCCCAAACTGGTGCTGGCGCCCAGCATGTTCATCGTTCTGGTGGGCTTCTACGGCTACATCCTGTGGACGTTCGTGCTGTCGTTCACCACCTCCACGTTCCTGCCTAACTACACCTGGGCCGGCCTTGCGCAATACGCGCGCTTGTTCGACAACGACCGCTGGTGGGTGGCGAGCAAGAACCTGGCGGTTTTCGGCGGGATGTTTATCGGTATCACCTTGGTGATCGGCGTGACACTGGCGATTTTCCTCGACCAGAAGATCCGTCGTGAAGGCTTTATCCGCACCATTTACCTGTACCCGATGGCGCTTTCGATGATCGTCACCGGTACCGCCTGGAAATGGCTGCTCAACCCGGGCATGGGCCTGGACAAACTCCTGCGGGACTGGGGCTGGGAAGGCTTCCGTCTCGACTGGCTGATCGACCCTGACCGCGTCGTTTACTGCCTGGTGATTGCCGCCGTGTGGCAAGCCTCCGGCTTCATCATGGCGATGTTCCTCGCGGGCCTGCGTGGTGTTGATCAATCGATCATCCGTGCCGCGCAGATCGACGGCGCCAGCCTGCCGCGCATCTACTGGAGCGTGGTGCTGCCCAGCCTGCGCCCGGTGTTCTTCAGTGCGGTGATGATCCTGGCGCACATTGCGATCAAGAGTTTCGACCTGGTCGCCGCCATGACGGCCGGTGGTCCGGGCTACTCGTCCGACCTGCCCGCCATGTTCATGTACTCGTTCACCTTCAGTCGTGGCCAGATGGGCATGGGCTCGGCCAGTGCAATCCTGATGCTCGGCGCGATCCTCGCGATCATCGTGCCTTACCTGTATTCCGAGCTGAGGACCAAGCGTCATGACTAGTCTCGCTTCCAAACCTGCCATCAGCCTGAGCCGCATCGCGATCTATGCGGTGCTGATCCTCGCGGTGCTGCTGTACCTGGTGCCGCTGGTAGTGATGTTGCTGACCAGCTTCAAGACCCCGGAAGATATCAGCACCGGCAACCTGTTGAGCTGGCCGACCGTGGTCAGCGGTATCGGCTGGGTCAAGGCCTGGGCCACCGTGGACGGCTACTTCTGGAACTCGATCAAGATCACCGTTCCGGCCGTACTGATTTCCACCGCCATTGGCGCACTGAACGGCTATGTGCTGTCGTTCTGGCGCTTCAAAGGCTCGCAGCTGTTCTTCGGCTTGCTGCTGTTTGGCTGCTTCCTGCCGTTCCAGACCGTGCTGCTGCCCGCGTCGTTCACCCTCGGCAAGATGGGCCTGGCCAGCACCACCACCGGCCTGGTGTTTGTACACGTGGTCTACGGGCTGGCGTTTACTACACTGTTTTTCCGTAACTACTACGTGAGCATTCCTGACGCGCTGATCAAGGCCGCACGGCTGGACGGTGCGGGTTTCTTCACCATCTTCCGTCAGATCATTCTGCCGATGTCGACGCCGATCATCATGGTCTGCCTGATCTGGCAGTTCACCCAGATCTGGAACGACTTCCTGTTCGGTGTGGTGTTCTCCAGCGGCGACTCCCAGCCCATCACGGTGGCGCTGAACAACCTGGTCAACACCAGCACCGGGGCCAAGGAATATAACGTGGATATGGCGGCGGCGATGATCGCCGGGCTGCCGACCCTGCTGGTCTATGTGATCGCAGGCAAGTATTTCGTGCGCGGCCTCACGGCTGGCGCGGTCAAGGGGTAATCATGGCTACGCTTGAACTTCGCAATGTAAACAAGACCTATGGCGCCGGCTTGCCCGACACCTTGAAGAACATCGAACTGTCGATCAAGGAAGGTGAGTTCCTGATCCTGGTCGGCCCTTCGGGTTGCGGTAAATCCACGCTGATGAACTGCATCGCTGGGCTTGAGACCATCACCGGCGGTGCGATCATGATCGGCGATCAGGACGTCAGCGGCATGAGCCCCAAGGACCGTGACATCGCCATGGTGTTCCAGTCCTACGCGCTGTATCCAACCATGAGCGTGCGCGAGAACATCGAGTTCGGCTTGAAAATCCGCAAGATGCCCCAGGCCGATATCGACGCCGAAGTGGCGCGCGTGGCCAAGCTGCTGCAGATCGAACACCTGCTCAATCGCAAGCCGGGTCAATTGTCCGGTGGCCAGCAACAGCGCGTGGCCATGGGCCGTGCCCTGGCGCGTCGTCCGAAGATCTACCTGTTCGACGAACCGCTGTCCAACCTCGACGCCAAGCTGCGGGTCGAGATGCGCACCGAAATGAAACTGATGCACCAGCGCCTGAAAACCACCACGGTCTACGTGACCCACGACCAGATCGAAGCGATGACCCTGGGCGACAAAGTGGCGGTGATGAAGGACGGCATCATCCAGCAGTTCGGTACGCCGAAAGAGATTTATAACGACCCGGCCAACCAGTTCGTCGCGAGCTTTATCGGTTCGCCGCCGATGAACTTCGTACCGCTGCGCTTGCAGCGCAAGGACGGTCGCCTGGTGGCGCTGCTCGATAGCGGCCAGGCCCGCTGCGAGTTGGCGCTCAATGTGTCGGATGCCGGCCTGGAAGACCGCGACGTGATCCTGGGCCTGCGCCCGGAGCAAATCATGTTGGCCAACGGCGAGGGCGACAGCGCGTCGAGCATTCGTGCCGAAGTCCAGGTCACCGAACCGACCGGCCCGGACACCTTGGTGTTCGTGCAACTCAACGACACCAAGGTCTGCTGCCGCCTGGCACCCGATGTGGCGCCCCAGGTCGGTGAGACCCTGACCCTGCAATTCGATCCGGCCAAGGTCCTGTTGTTCGACGCCAACACTGGCGAGCGTCTGGGCACTGCTGCCGCATCGCCTGCCCTCGGGCACACCGGCAACGTGGCCCAATTCAAAGGTCGTTGAGTCTATAACTTGTTGTTTTAGATAAAAAATGTAACCCGCGTTAGATAAAAACAGTTTAATAACAATAAAGACGAGGATGTAGGGATGAAAAAGCAACACAACAACACCCGGCTGATCTGCCAACTGTCAGCAGCAGCAGCCCTTGTACTGTCCGCCAATGCGATGGCGGCCGATGCATTCAGTGCCGATTCCAAGTGGATGACCGGTGATTGGGGCGGCGAGCGGACCAAGCTGATCGAGCAAGGTATCGACATCAAGGCTGACTACGTGGGTGAAATGGGCGCCAACCTGCATGGCGGCTACAACGACGACAAGACTGGCCGTTACTCCGACCAGTTCGGTCTGGGCGTGGCGCTGGACCTGCAGAAACTGTGGGGCTGGGACAACACCCAGGCCAAGATCCAGTTGACCAACCGTAATGGTCAGAACATCTCCAACGACCGTATCGGCGACCCGCGTGCCGGCACGCTGAGCTCGTCCATGGAAGTCTATGGCCGTGGCCACATGGTGCGTCTGACCCAGTTCTGGATCCAGCACCAGATGTTCGACAACAAGCTGGACGTGAAACTCGGCTACTTCGGCGAAGGCGAAGACTTCAACACCTTCCCATGCGACTTCCAGAACCTGTCGTTCTGCGGCTCGCAAGTGGGTAACTACGTCAACACCTGGTACAACTGGCCGGTGGCCCAGGCTGCCATCCGCTTGAAGTACAACATCACGCCAGAGCTGTATGCGCAAATCGGTGCGTACAACCAGAACCCGTCGCAGCTGGAGCACGGTAATGGCTTCAAGCTCAGCGGCAGCGGTACCAAGGGTACTGTGATTCCGGTGGAATTGGTCTGGTTGCCGAAGGTGAACAACCTGCCGGGCGAATACCGTGTGGGTTACTACAAGAGCGCGGCCGACGCCAGCGATGTACGTGAAGACGTCAATGGTAACGATGCGGCCACCACCGGCGCAACCTACCGTCTGCGCAGCAGCAAAACCGGTTACTGGTTCGTTGCGCAACAGCAACTCACCACCCATAACGGTGATGCTTCGCGCGGCTTGAACATTGCCGCCAACGCGACCTTCCACGATAAAGACACCAACCTGGTCGATAACTACCAGTCGCTGATGCTGGTGTACAAAGGGCCATTTGATGCCCGTGCCAAAGATGACGTCGGTATTGGTATTTCCCGTATCCACGCCAACAGTGACGTGAAGAAAAACTCCGAGTTGCTCAATGAGGCGGGTGGTTTCACCGACTACAGCCAGGCGGGTTACGCGCCTCTGCGTAACACTGAGTACAACGTCGAGCTCAACTACGGCATCCACGTCACCAACTGGCTGACCGTGCGTCCTAACCTGCAATACATCAAGAACCCAGGTGGCGTCGACCAGGTCGACAACGCGTTGGTAGCGGGCCTGAAAATTCAGTCTACGTTCTAACGCTGTTGCGATAAGCTCCTTCTCTCTGTGCGCATTTTGCGGGTAGCCATGGCTACCCGCTTTTTTTGGGGCGCACTGTGATGATCTTCAGGACCGTGGCACATGCATGAGCATCCGCTGCAACGCTTTTTCAAATCCCTGCGCGAGCGTCCGGTGTTCGCCTGGGAGCGCTTTCAGATGCGCGACGTATTGGTGATCGATCATCCGCTGTGCCAGGCGGTGTTCAGTCGCCAGGGGGCGCAACTGTTGCATTTCCAGCCGCACGGCCAGAAACCCTGGTTGTGGTGTGCAGCCAAGTGGCCACAGGTGGGGGCCATTCGTGGTGGTGTGCCGGTGTGCTGGCCCTGGTATGGCCGCCATCCAAGTGAAAACGCATGGCCGTCCCATGGCTGGGCGCGGCTGATCGACTGGAAGCTGCTCGACAGCAGCAGCGACGACGATGGTGTGCGTCTGCACTGGCAATTACGCCTGTGCGACTGGCAGGTCGACCTGCATGCGCACCTGGGCGAAACCCTGGAATTGCGCCTGAGCACTGAACATCAGGACGAACTCCCTTGCCAGTTGAGCCATGCTTTGCACGCTTACTGGCGTATTGGTCACGTTGATGAGGTAGCGCTGTCTGGGCTCGATGGGGCGCAAGGTTATGACCAGCTCAACCGTCAGGTCTGCCAGCAGGAAGGTGAGTTGCGAGTGGACGGTGGCTGCCAGCGGGTGTTCCAGCATGAGGGCGAATTGCATCTCAAAGACCATGCCTGGCAGCGCGAACTGTGTATCGACACCGGCGACAGCGCGGACACCGTGGTGTGGCATCCGGGGAGCCGGCCGTTGCTGGGCGTGAGTTTCAATGAGGCGTCGGGGTTTGTGTGCGTGGAGTCGGCAATGGCCGGAGCCAGCCTGGCGCCGGGGGAGAGGGCGCATCTGAGCTTGCAGGCCAGAGCCGGAGCTTAGATCGTTCCCACGCTCCGCGTGGGAATGCATCCAGTGATGCTCCGCGTCACGACTTCCAGCAGCGGACGCAGAGCGTCCAGGGCGGCGTTCCCACGCAGAGCGTGGGAACGATCAGATGTCGTGTGTGGGCTTTAGATCGTTCCCACGTTCCGCGTGGGAATGCATCCAGTGACGCTCCGGGTCACGACTTTCAGCAGCGGACGCAGAGCGTCCAGGGCGGCGTTCCCACGCAGAGCGTGGGAACGCTCAGATGTCATGTGTGGGCTTTAGATCGTTCCCACGCTCCGCGTGGGAATGCATCCAGTGACGCTCCGCGTCACGACTTCCAGCAGCGGACGCGGAGCGTCCAGGGCGGCGTACCCACGCAGAGCGTGGGAACGATCAGATGTCTGTGTGGGCTTTAGATCGTTCCCACGCTCCGCGTGGGAATGCATCCAGTGACGCTCCGCGTCACGACTTTCAGCAGCGGACGCAGAGCGTCCAGAGTGGCGTTCCCACGCGGAGCGTGGGAACGATCAGTGGCTAGTTGAATTCGTCGCCCACCGGATACCGGCTGTCATTCAAGCTCTCTTTGATCTTGCGCAGATGCGGCTGGAAATCCACCCCGCGACGCAAGGTCATGCCGGTCGCCAGCACATCCAGTACCGTCAGTTGGATGATCCGCGACGTCATCGGCATGTAGATGTCGGTGTCTTCCGGCAGCGGAATGTTCAGACTCACGGTGCTGGCCTTGGCCAGCGGTGAGTTTTCGGCAGTCACGCCCAGCACCGAAGCACCATTGCTGCGTGCGATACGCGCCACTTCCACCAGCTCGCGGGTACGCCCGGTGTAGGAAATGATTACAAACAGCTCGCCCGTATGGGCCACCGAAGCGATCATGCGCTGCATCAGCACGTCGGCATGCGCGGTCACCGCCAGGTTGAAGCGGAAAAACTTGTGCAGCGCGTCCATGGCCACCGGAGCCGAGGCGCCCAGGCCGAAGAAGTGGATTTGCCGCGCCTGGATCAGCAAGTCCACGGCCTTGCTGATCAGGGCAGGGTCCAGGGCCTGGCAGGCGCTGTCCAGGGAGGCAATGGCGCTGCCGAAGATCTTCTGGGTATACGCCTCAGGGTTATCATCGGCCTCCACTGCGCGGCTGACATAGGCCGCGCCACTGGCCAGGCTTTGCGCCAACTGCAATTTCAGTTCAGGGTAACCGCTGACACCGAACGAACGGCAGAAACGGTTGACTGTCGGCTCACTGACCGAGGCGGCCTGGGCGAGGGCGGCGATCGAGAAGCGGGTGGCCTGCTGCGGGTTAAGCAGGATGACTTCAGCGACTTTGCGCTCGGCCTTGTTTAATTCTTCGAGGCGGTTCTGGATCTGTTCCAGAAGATTTCGCACGCGGTCCATTCAGTCTTTCCTTCGGGCGACGATGCAAATATTAAGGGCAGCAACCAATCGACGAGCGGCCCTTTGAGGTGGCCTATCCTACTGAGGGTAGCTGAACACCACCACTCGGAATGCATATTTTGGGAAAATGTTGTGGTTATTACTACATTTTTCCTTGAGTGATACCTTGAAAAAAGGTATTTGTAGCTTAACTTGATAAAAGAACAAACATCATGCCTTCGATAACCGTAGAACCCTGCACCTTTGCCCTGTTTGGCGCCTTGGGTGATCTGGCGCTGCGCAAGTTATTTCCTGCCCTCTATCAACTCGATGGCGCCGGGCTCTTGCACGACGACACGCGCATCCTGGCCCTGGCCCGTGAAGCCGGGTCCGAGCAACAGCACCTGGCCCACATTGAAAAAGAACTGCGCAACTACGTCGGCAAGGAAATGGACGAGACCGTGGCCCAGCGCTTCCTGGCGCGCCTGGTCTATGTGCATGTCGATTTCATGCAGGCTGACGACTACGTCGCCCTCGCTGAAAAAGTCGGAGGCGAGCAACGACTGATCGCCTACTTCGCCACGCCGGCGGCGGTATATGGCGCGATCTGCGAAAACCTGGCCAAGGTCGGCCTGGCTGAAAATACCCGCGTGGTCCTGGAAAAGCCCATCGGCTCCGACCTGGAGTCCTCGCGCAAGGTCAACGACGCCGTGGCGCAGTTTTTCCCGGAAAACCGCACGTATCGCATCGACCACTACCTGGGCAAGGAAACCGTCCAGAACCTGATCGCACTGCGGTTTGCCAACAGCCTGTTCGAAACCCAGTGGAACCAGAACTACATTTCCCACGTGGAAATCACCGTGGCCGAGCAGGTCGGTATCGAAGGCCGCTGGGGTTACTTCGACAAGGCCGGCCAACTGCGGGACATGATCCAGAACCACTTGCTGCAGCTGCTTTGCCTGATCGCCATGGACCCGCCGGCCGACCTGTCCGCCGACAGTATTCGAGACGAGAAGGTCAAGGTGCTCAAGGCCCTGGCACCGATCAGCCCGGATGGCTTGACCACCCAAGTGGTGCGCGGCCAGTACATCGCCGGCTACAGCGCCGGCAAGCCGGTGCCGGGTTACCTGGAAGAAGAGAATTCCAACACCCAGAGCGACACCGAAACCTTCGTCGCCCTGCGGGCCGATATCCGTAACTGGCGTTGGGCCGGTGTGCCGTTCTACCTGCGTACTGGCAAGCGCATGCCGCAAAAGCTGTCGCAGATCGTCATCCACTTCAAGGAGCCGTCGCACTACATCTTCGCTCCCGAGCAGCGCCTGCAGATCAGCAACAAGCTGATCATCCGTCTGCAGCCGGATGAAGGTATTTCCTTGCGTGTGATGACCAAGGAGCAGGGCCTGGACAAGGGCATGCAACTGCGCAGTGGCCCGCTGCAATTGAATTTTTCCGACACCTATCGCAGCGCACGCATTCCCGATGCCTACGAGCGGTTGTTGCTGGAAGTGATGCGCGGCAATCAGAACCTGTTTGTCCGCAAAGATGAAATCGAAGCCGCGTGGAAGTGGTGTGACCAGTTGATCGCCGGGTGGAAGAAGTCCGGTGATGCGCCCAAGCCGTATGCGGCGGGTTCCTGGGGGCCGATGAGCTCGATTGCACTGATCACGCGGGATGGGAGGTCGTGGTATGGCGATATCTGAACTGAAACTGCCTCAGGGCGTGACGGCCCATGAGTACCGTACAGCCGCCTTGCTGGCGGATGGCCTGGCCAACGACGTGGCCGAACAGCTGCGCGCAGCCATCAGTGCCCGTGGCGATGCGACCCTGGTCGTGTCCGGCGGCCGCAGCCCTGTGGCGTTCTTCCAGAGCCTGGCCAAGCAGGGCCTGGACTGGTCGAAGGTCACCGTCACCCTGGCCGATGAGCGCTGGGTGCCGGTGGAGCATGCCGACAGCAACGCTGGCCTGTTGAAGCAGCACTTGTTGCAAGGCCCGGCGGCCAAGGCCAGGTTCCTGAGCCTGTACAGCGCCGCGGCCAATCTTGAAGAGGCAGCCTTGCAGGCCGATCGCTTGCTGGGCGAGCTGCCAGCCATTGATGTGCTGGTGCTGGGCATGGGCGATGACGGCCACACCGCGTCGCTGTTTCCCAACAGCCCGAACCTGAGCGACGCCCTGCAACCCAACGGTACCCGCCGTTGCTGGCCGATGTTGGCGCCGACCGTGCCGCACCAGCGCCTGACCATGAGTCGCGCCTTGCTGTCCACGGCGAACTACACCGTACTGTCGATTGCCGGCAGTTCGAAATTGACCACCTTGAGCGCCGCGCTGGCCAGTGATGACGTTGCTGCCATGCCGATTCGCGCGTTTTTGCAACCCACTCTAGAGATTTACTGGTGCCCATGAGCCAAGGATCAGCCGCTATGAACAGCCCTCAACCGACCGTATCCATGGCGGATAAAGTTGCCCTGATCGACAGCCTCTGCGCCAAGGCGCGGATTCTGCCGGTGATCACCATCGCCCGCGAACAGGACATCCTGCCGCTGGCGGATGCCTTGGCGGCCGGTGGTTTGACCGCATTGGAAGTGACCTTGCGTTCCGAGTTCGGCCTCAAAGCCATTCAGGTCTTGCGCGAGCAACGCCCGGAACTGTGCACCGGTGCCGGCACCGTGCTCGACCGTCATATGCTCGAAGCGGCCGAGGTGGCCGGTTCGCAATTTATCGTCACCCCCGGCATTACCCGTGACCTGCTGGAAGCCTCGGTGCACAGCCCGATCCCGCTGCTGCCAGGCATCAGCAACGCCTCCGGCATCATGGAAGGCTATGGCCTGGGTTATCGCCGCTTCAAGCTGTTCCCCGCCGAAGTCAGCGGTGGCGTTGCCGCGATCAAGGCCCTCGGTGGCCCGTTCGGCGAAGTGAAGTTCTGCCCGACCGGCGGTGTTGGCCCGGCCAACATCAAAAACTACATGGCGTTGAAAAACGTGATGTGCGTGGGCGGTAGCTGGATGCTGGACCCTGAGTGGGTCAAGAACGGCGACTGGGCCCGCATCCAGGAAGTTACCGCGCAAGCGCTGGCGCTGCTGGATTGATCCGTTTTTACTGAATCGTTGTTGCTGTGCTTAACGGCATTTTTGCGGTGCACTTGGTCGGTGTACCGCTTTTTTTTGCCTGAAAAAACCTGCTGCCAACTGCATGTTTTTAATCTGTGCTCAGTTCGGTAATGGCGCCGACCAGGGCATCGATGTCCGCCGCCGAGGTCGCCAGGCCGGGCGTCACGCGTATGCAGGTGCCAAACGCCGCGCCGACGCGGGTCGTGGTGAACAGGCCGTAATCCTTGAGCAAGCGGTCCGCCATCACCTGCTGGTCCCGCCCTATGAACTTGAATGCCGTGATCCCGCAATACAGGCGCGGATCATCCGGTGTCAGCACTTCAATCCCCGGCAATGGCCGCACCCGGCTCACCCACAGATCCCGCAGGTAATTCACCCGCGCACCTTTGGCCGCGGCGCCACCCAGGTCGCGATGTTCTTCAAGCACCAGCGGCAGCGTCATCAGTGCCGGAAAGTTCGGCGTGCTGTAGGGCGTGCGTGCGCGTACATCCGTACTGGGGTAGTGGAATTCGCCCATGTCCGGGTCGATATCCGCCAGGCGCTCGGGAGCGATGTAGAGAAAACCCAGCGTCAGCGGTGCGCCGATCCATTTGTGCAGGTTGAAGCCGGCGAACTGGATGCCCAGCTCGGCCAGGTTGAACTCGATCTGGCCCAGGGCGTGGGCCCCGTCGAGGATCACGTCGATGCCCTGCTCGCGTGCAGCCTTGGCGATCGCCGAAACGGGCATGACCAGCCCGGTGCGGTGGGTAACGTGGGTCAGCGCCATCAGCTTTAAACGCGGGTACTGGCTGAAGGTATCGCGATAGGTCTGTACCAGGCTGTCGAAACTGGCCGGGTGGGTGTGGGACACCTCGATCACGTCCACGCCGCGATAACCCGCCAACCACCGCATGGCCCCCTTGACTGTGTCGTACTCCAGGTCGCTGATCAGCACCTGATCGCCCGGTTGCAGGCGATTGTAGTTGCGGATCAGCGACTGCAAGGCCTCGGTGGCGTTGCGCGTGAAGGCGATGGATCCAGGTTCGGCATCGATCAGCCCGGCCAGTTGGCGGCGTATCTCGACGTTTTCGCCCCGTTCGAACTGCTGGCGTACGTGCACCGAATTGCTGCGATTGATAAAGGCGACGTGCTCCAGGTATTGCGCACGTACCGCACGGCTCATGCGCCCGAAGTAACCGTTTTCCAGATTGATCGGACCGGGTTCCAGCTCATAGCGCTGGGCGATGGTGTACCAGTGATGTTCGTTGTGCGCATTGCGTGGCATGGCAAGGCTCTAATGGCGAGGGGCGGGTTTACCGTGTTTCACGCGTAGCGGTTCGAGTAGGTCGGACAGACCGTTGTGGTCGATTTCCTGCATCAATGCCAGTAAGCCACCCAGCTCGCCGTGGGGGAAACCTTCGCGGGCGAACCAGTTGAGGTAGGGCCCCGGCAGGTCGGCAATGATCCGTCCCTTGTATTTGCCAAAAGGCATCTCGCGGGTGATCAGCAGTTCGAGTTTTTCCGGGTTCATGAGCGTCAAGCGATTGAGGGGAGAGCTTGAAAAATACAGGTATTTTGCATGAAGGCCAAATGACAGATCATGCAAATAACGTCCATACAGATGGTTCAATATTTCGTAACTTACTGAAAATTAAACAGAATTTTTTATTGAAAAACTTGGCACGGGCGCTGCAATACCTCATGCAAGCTTTAAACAAGCTTCTTTAAACCTGCCCAAGGAATTGAAAAATGACTGACATCAATAAAGAATCGATCTCCGTACTCAATGACCTGATCGAAACCAGCATCGACGGTCAAAAAGGTTTCAAGGAGTGCGCTGAAGACATCAAGCACCCAGAGCTCAAGGCGCTGTTCGCCAAGCGTTCCGTCGATTGCGGTACAGCCGCTGAAGAACTGAAAACCGCCGTACGTGCGCTGGGCGGCGATCCGGAAAACTCCGGTAGCGTAGCCGGTGCACTGCACCGTGGTTGGGTCGACGTGAAGTCGATGGTGACCGGTAAAGATGAGGAAGCGGTGCTCAATGAAGCCGAGCGCGGTGAAGACCACGCCCTCAAGGCTTACCGGGAAGCGATCGAGAAGATCAACAAGCACAACCTGCTGGGTATTCGTGACCTGGTTGAGCGTCAGTACCACGGCGTTCAGCGCAACCACGACCAGGTAAAAGCCCTGCGTAACCAAGCTCGCGCCCAGTCGTAAGTGCTGCTGGGGGCTTGCTCCCCCAATAAAAGAGGGTCAGTCACTTTATCGGGTGACTGACCCTTTTTTATTGGGTGCAAGCCTTTGTAGGGGCGAACTTGTCAGCCGATGCTGATCGGCGGCAGCGCTGTCAGGGTCACGACCTGTTGCTTGCGCGGTGCAAGAATTTCCGCTTCGCCGTCCACTACCAACTCATCGTTCTGGTTGAACACGCGGGTGGCGATACGCACACGAAATTTCGGCAGTTTCTCGAGGATTTCCAGGCGCACGGTCAGGGTGTCGCCGATTTTCACCGGTTTCTGGAAGCTCATCTGCTGGCCGATATAGATGGTGCCCGGCCCAGGCAACTCACAGGCTACCGCCGCGCTGATCAGGGCGCCGCTGAACATGCCGTGGGCAATGCGCTCCTTGAACATGGTGGCCTTGGCGTACTCGGCATCCAGGTGCACCGGGTTGTGGTCGCCGGACATCGCGGCGAACAACTGGATATCCCGCTCTTCGACGGTCTTGCTGTAGCTGGCGGTCTGGCCGACTTCGAGGGCTTCGTACGGGGTGTTGGTAACCTGGGTCATCTAGGGGTGCATCCTGTGGCTAATCGGTAAATTAATTGGCTGATTTTAAACGACTTATCAAGAAGTTACTCGCAGCGGGTCGGCCGGCGTAAAGTCAGCGCCTGTTCGAGCCACGTCAGCACATCCGCGGTGACTTCATCGCGGTTGGTTTCATTGAATACTTCGTGACGCGCCTGCGGGTAGATATTCAATTGCAGGTGCTGGCAGCCGGCCTCACGCAGGGCATGGGCCAGGCTTTTGAGACGCTTGCCCTCACTCACCGGATCACATTCGCCACCTATTACCAGAATCGGCAGGCCCGGATCGATCTGGGCGAGATTGGACGCTTTGCTGATTTGCTGCAAGCCGCCCAGCAGGTCGACCCACAATTGGTTGGTGCAACGGAAACCGCACAGCGGGTCGTTGACGTACTTGTCCACTTCATCCGGATCACGGCTGAGCCAGTCAAACGCTGTACGGTTGGGCTTGAATGCCTTGTTGAATGAGCCGAACGATAAAAAGTCGATCAATGCGCTGCGCCCGCGCAAACCCTGGCGCGCGCGCTCGATGCGTGCGATCACCCTGGCGGCACGGTACAACGCCACGGGCTGGAAATTCGACCCGCTGAGAATCGCCCCATCCAGGCTGGCGCTGTGGTGCAACAGGTAGGCCTGGGCGATATAGCTGCCCATGCTGTGGCCCAACAGAATGATCGGCAGCCCCGGCTGTTGAAGGGCGATGTGCTGGTTGAGGCTGGCCAGATCACCGACGACTTTGTTCCAACCGTCATGCTCGGCGTACAACCCCAGGGTGCCTTCATCCGCCGTACGGCCATGGCCGCGCTGGTCCGGCGCATACACCCCGTAACCGGCTGCACACAGGGCCTGGGCCAGGCGTGCGTAGCGACCACTGTGCTCGGCCATGCCATGGGACAGCATGATGATGGCCCGGGCAGGGCCGTCCGGCAGCCATTGATTGACGTACAGGCGGCTGTGGTCATTCGCGGTCAGCCAGAAGGTGCAGTGGTTCATGGCGCTTCCTTTGCTCGGGGTCGATGCAATGTATAGCTCATTCGCCGAGGGCCGGACATCTGCCTACGCCTCAGAGACAAGATTCATACAATCAATGAAACGGTTTGGCGTATTTGCCTGGTTGGCCATAGCTGCTAACGTCCCCAAAGCTCCGCTTTTTATAGCAGCCTGCTTTTTCATCACTGCAGTGATCGCTACAGCGGCCGGACATACTCAGGTAAGGGGACAAGAATAATGCAACCTGATTTCTGGAATGACAAACGCGCGGCGGGCGTTCCCACTGACATCGACCTCACCAGCTACAAGTCGGTGATCGAAGTCTTCGAGCGTTCCTGCAAGGCCTTTGCCGACCGTCCGGCATTCAGCAACATGGGCATTACCCTGACCTACGCCGAGCTTGAGCGCCAGAGCGCGGCGTTCGCCGGTTACCTGCAACAGCATACCGACCTCAAGCCGGGCGAGCGCATCGCTGTGCAGATGCCCAACGTGCTGCATTACCCCATCGCCGTGTTCGGTGCATTGCGCGCCGGGCTGATCGTGGTCAACACCAACCCGCTGTACACCCCACGCGAGATGCGCCACCAGTTCAAGGATGCCGGCGTGCGTGCGCTGGTCTACCTCAACCTGTTCGGCTCGCGCGTGCAGGAGGTGTGCAGCGATACCGAGATCGATTACCTGATTGAAGCCAGAATGGGCGACTTCATGCCCGCCGCCAAAGGCTGGCTGGTCAATACCGTGGTCGATAAGGTCAAGAAGATGGTCCCGGCCTACAACCTGCCTCGGGCCGTGTCCTTCAAGCGCGCTTTGCGCATGGGCGCGGGCCTGGGCGTGACGCGCCACCCGGTGAGCCTGGATGACATCGCGGTGCTGCAATACACCGGCGGCACCACCGGCCTGGCCAAGGGCGCGATGCTCACCCACGGCAACCTGGTGGCGAACATGCAACAGGTGCGGGCCTGCATGTCCCAGGTCACCGATGACGGGCAGCCGCTGGTGAAGGAAGGGCAGGAAGTGATGATCGCGCCGCTGCCGCTCTACCATATCTATGCGTTCACGGCGAACTGCATGTGCATGATGGTGACCGGCAACCACAACGTGTTGATCACCAACCCGCGGGATATCGGCGGCTTCATCAAGGAATTGAAGAAGTGGCGATTCTCCTGCCTGCTGGGGCTCAACACGCTGTTTGTCGCCTTGATGGACCACCCGGATTTCAAGACTCTGGACTTCTCCCACCTGAAGATCACCAACTCCGGCGGCACCGCCCTGGTCAAGGCCACGGCCGAGCGCTGGAAGGCGCTCACCGGGTGCTCCATCGGCGAAGGTTACGGCCTGACCGAAACCTCACCCGTGGCGAGCACCAACCCTTACGGCAGCCTTTCGCGGCTGGGCACCGTGGGGATCCCGGTGCCGGGCACCGCCATGAAGGTCATAGACGATGACGGCCATGAGTTGCCCTTGGGCGAGCGGGGCGAGTTGTGCATCAAGGGCCCGCAGGTCATGAAAGGCTACTGGCAACAGCCGGTAGCCACTGCCGAGACCCTGGACGCCGAGGGCTGGCTCAAGACCGGCGACATTGCGGTGATCGACACCGATGGTTTCGTCAGCATTGTCGACCGCAAGAAAGACCTGATTATCGTCTCGGGTTTCAACGTCTACCCCAACGAGATCGAAGACGTGGTGATGGCGCACCCTGCGGTGGCCAACTGTGCGGTGATCGGCGTGCCGGATGAGCGTACCGGGGAGGCCGTGAAACTGTTCGTGGTGGCACGTGCCCAGGGGGTTAGCCTTGAAGAGCTGAAGGCGTACTGCAAGAACAACTTCACGGGGTACAAGGTGCCCAAGCATATCGTGCTGCGCGACTCGTTGCCGATGACGCCGGTGGGCAAGATCTTGCGGCGCGAGCTTCGCGATATCGCCTGATTTGAAATGAGCTCTATGTGGGAGGGGGCTTGCTGTGGCGAGCAAGCTTGCTTGCGCTGGGGGGCGAAGCGGCTCCATACAGCCGGAGACTGCTGCGCAGTCAACGGGAGCAAGCTCCCTCGCCACAGCAAGCCCCCTCCCACATTGTTTTAATTTTCCCTGAAAAGCTTATTCCAGAGCCTTTCTCCCGGTTATTCGGTGACTATTTCAAGTGTGACCAAATATTGTAGGACAGTCGTGTTTATGACTGTAGGGCTCTCTTTTGGCTCTAGGCGGCCCTTGGCAAAGCTGCTACTCTCGGCGCGCTTTGTGACTTCTCGGCCTGCTTGAAAGCGCCAGACTCACCTAAAAAAACATACACCAATAATAATCGCATCAAATGCGATGATGAATTCGCGTCGCTGAGGAGTGGGCTTCCATGAACGAAGACTTTTGGAAGGATAAGTACCCCGCCGGGATTGCTGCACAAATCAATCCAGACGAGTATCAGAATATTCAGGCGGTACTGAAACAGTCCTGCCAGCGCTTCGCCAACAAACCGGCTTTCAGCAACCTGGGCAAGACGATCACCTACGGTGAACTGTACGAATTGTCCGGCGCCTTTGCCGCCTACCTGCAACAGCACACCGACTTGAAGCCTGGCGACCGAATCGCCGTGCAACTGCCCAACGTCCTGCAATACCCGGTCGCGGTATTCGGCGCCATCCGCGCCGGCCTGATCGTGGTCAACACCAACCCGCTGTACACCGCGCGGGAAATGGAACACCAATTCAATGATTCCGGGGCCAAGGCCCTGGTCTGCCTGGCCAACATGGCGCACCTGGCGGAAAAGGTCGTACCCAAGACCTCCGTCAAGCACGTGATCGTCACTGAAGTCGCTGACCTGTTGTCGCCGTTCAAGCGCCTGCTGATCAACAGCGTCATCAAGTACGTGAAGAAAATGGTCCCGGCCTATCACTTGCCCAAGGCGATCAAGTTCAACGACGTGCTGGCCAAGGGGCAGGGGCAACCGGTCAACGACGTCAGCCCGGCCAGTGGCGATGTGGCCGTTCTGCAGTACACCGGCGGCACCACCGGCGTGGCCAAGGGCGCGATGCTGACCCATCGTAACCTGGTCGCCAACATGCTGCAGTGCAAGGCGCTGATGGGCTCCAACCTCAACGAGGGTTGCGAGATCCTGATCACGCCGCTGCCGCTGTACCACATCTACGCGTTCACCTTTCATTGCATGGCGATGATGTTGATCGGCAACCACAACATCCTGATCAGCAACCCACGCGACCTGCCGGCGATGGTCAAGGAACTGTCGAAGTGGAAGTTCAGCGGTTTTGTCGGGCTGAATACCTTGTTCGTGGCGCTGTGCAATAACGAAGGCTTCCGCAAGCTGGACTTCTCTGCACTCAAAGTCACCCTGTCGGGCGGCATGGCCTTGCAGCTCGCCGCCGCCGAACGTTGGAAGGCCGTCACCGGCTGCAACATCTGCGAAGGCTATGGCATGACCGAAACCAGCCCGGTGGCCACGGTCAACCCGAGCCAGAGCATTCAGATCGGGACCATCGGTATTCCGGTACCGTCGACGGTATGCAAAGTCATCGCCGACGACGGCGCCGAGTTGCCGCTGGGCGAAACCGGCGAGCTGTGCATCAAAGGCCCGCAGGTGATGAAGGGGTATTGGCAGCGCGAAGACGCCACCGCCGAGATCCTCGACAGCGAAGGCTGGCTGAAGACCGGTGACATCGCGATCATCCAGCCGGACGGCTACATGCGCATCGTGGACCGCAAGAAGGACATGATTCTGGTCTCCGGTTTCAACGTCTACCCCAATGAGCTGGAAGACGTGCTGGCAGCCCTGCCGGGCGTGCTGCAATGCGCGGCCATCGGCGTGCCGGACGAGAAGTCCGGGGAACACATCAAGATCTTCATCGTGGTCAAGCCAGGGGCCACCCTGACCAAGGACCAGGTGATGGAGCATATGCGCGCCAACGTCACCGGCTACAAGGTGCCCAAGGCCGTCGAGTTCCGCGATGCGTTGCCGACCACCAACGTGGGCAAGATCCTGCGCCGTGAATTGCGCGATGAAGAGCTGAAGAAACTCGGCCTCAAAAAGTAAGCTCTCCAGCGGCTTCAACAGACCCGTACTTCGATGAAGTACGGGTTTTTTATTGGGTGCTGTTTAATGTGCTGCTTGTTTTCGTTAGTTGCATATAGCCACCACTGTGGAAAAAACATAAATAAAGGGTTTTTTAGCCCTCCCAACCCAAGTGACAAAAGTTTCATGTTTTCCGATTAGCCGCCAGCCCTGCTGGACTTGCGCCCCTCCTTGAAGAAATTTACACCGATGGACCTACCAAATCTTGTAGTTGAGCGTCGTCGTCGAGTGCTCTAAAACTCTCAGGGCTGTTTTAGGGGCGACACAATGTCGCATTGGTTTATCGAATGCGTCAGCCCCCGAAAAGTGATAGCCGATAACGGCATTCTATTATTCGAGGAAATAACCATGAATAACGCAACTAACGAAACTTTCGCACTCGACGCTTCTGCTGTAGATGCCTTTGCCGACATCCTGAACGATGAAGGCCAAATGCGCGCTGGCTTCGTTATTCACGAATCCAACAACAATATCTCCGCTGATATTGAAGATACCGCTAAGTAATACACTGCGTGCTATTCGGCTGATCGAATAGCACGCAACTAGCGATCAGGAATTCAACGGGCCACTTTATGTATCGCATGACTTCAAGTTTGCGCAAGGCATCATTGTCCGACACGTTGGGCCATGCCAGGAAACTTGCCCTGGAGTTTGGTATTACGCGGGTCACCAATACCACTTGGCTGGATAAGATTGGTATTCCGGTGTTTGCCAGTATTCGTCCCGATGCCGTTGAGGGCTCGCTCTGTGTCAGTGCCGGTAAGGGCATGCGCATGGAAGAGGCGCGAGTCGGTGCCTACATGGAAGCCATCGAGTTTGCGATCGCCGAATACCGTAATCGAAACATCGAGGTTTTTGTCTCAACCCCCCGCAAGGTGGCGGCTCAAGCCGGCTTTGCCTACGATTTCGTTGATTTTTGCCCGATCCTCGGGGCGCCGATCGACCCTGACGGGCCATTGGCCTGTGTCCATGCGCAGGATATTGCCACCGGGCAAACATTCGCAGTACCGGCCGAGCTGATCTTTTCGCCATTCAGCGAAAATCAGTACCAGCGTATTTTTGGCACCAGCACCAACGGCCTCAGTTCCGGCAACACCGTGGATGAGGCCAGCGTGCATGGCATCGCTGAAATCGTCGAGCGCGACGTGCAAGCCTTCAATTTCATGAAAGACACCTCGCGGCACGTCTTGCGCGATTGTCCGGTCGAAACCCTTGACCCGTTGTTCGCCAGGGTTGAGGCCGCCGGGCTGAGCGCCGTTGTGCGCTATACCCCCAGCGTGATCGGGCTGCCGTATGTGCAGGGGTTCATCATGGAGCCGTCCGACGATGCGCCCATTGCGATCTCCTGTGGTTCGGGCCTGCATTTGTGCCGTGATATTGCGGCCGTCCGGGGGCTCGCCGAAGCCGCGCAGTCGCGGCTTTCCTATATCCACGGTGGCCGGGATGACCTGATCGAGCGTTTCAAGTACTTCAGCGCCAGTGATCGCCAGGCCGAGCTCGACGCCGTTGCGCGCTTGCGCGGCCACGTCAACGACACGCGCCAGGCCATTGCCTACTCCGACATCGAGGACGCCAACGCGCAGATCCACAGCATTGATTCAGCGCTGGAATGTTTGCTCCAGCGTCTGCGCGACGCGGGGTTTAGTCAGGTTCTGCGGGTGGTGCTGAGTAAAAATGATTCACCGTTGGCGGTGGTCAAGATCGTTATCCCAGGCATGGAGTCGTTCCAGCCGGCACTCAAGCGTGCAGGTCCTCGCCTGTCGCGCTATATCGCACGCTAGGGTAGGAGCAAGCATGAAGCTGCATTTATTCGTAGGGCCAACGGCATCCGGAATGGAGCAGGCCCTGGCCGGGCAGAGTGAGGTGGTAGTGCATGCGCCCGCCAGGCGCGGCGACATACAGACACTGGTTGCGCAGTACCCGCAGCCGGGCTGTATCGCCATTGTGGATGGTACGTTCCACAGCTTCCCTTCCGTAGGGCATATCGAGATCCGCCATGCCATCCAGCGGGGCTGGAAAGTATGGGGCTTGGCATCCATGGGGGCGATCAGGGCGGGCGAAATGCGCCTTCTTGGCATGCAAGGCTACGGGGTTGTCTATGGACACTATCGCGATGATCCGGAGTTCGACGACGATGAAGTCACGCTGGTGCATGAAATTGATGCGCCGTATCGCGCGATGTCCGAACCGCTGATCCATCTGCGTGGGTTTGTCAGTGCGTTGCAAAACCAGCAGAAAATTTCTGCGCATCACGCGCAGGCCATCATCCAGGATCTGAAGGAACGCTGGTACGCCGAGCGAACCTTGTCCCGACTGAAAAAGCTGTTACTGGCCACCGATCAAATGACGCGCCAGGCAGTGGATGAGGCGTTGGCTGGTTTCAACGAATTCCGGGTCAAGAGCCAGGATCTGCAAGGCTTTCTCACGTCTCGGTGCTGGCACGCCGAATCGGCGGGTTGACGGCTGATGACCCCAAGCACTTTTTTCCAGACGATTGGCGGCCTGCCTTTTATTGATGAGGCTGTGCGACCGGCGACGCTGTTGACTGCCGTCGCCTGCAGCCGGCGTAACGCAGCTCCGCAGGCCCATGGCGCTTTGACCGATTATCTGGAGCCGGGCAATGCGCGTGCGCTGTTCAAGCGTTTGGCCACTAGCCAGGTCGAGGAGTTCGACTCGACGGAATGTTCGGCTTTGGAGCAACAGGAAATCTATACGGCCACGGCCCGAATCTGCGAAGTGAGCCCTACCTGGCGTGGTTTTTTCAACATCCCCATTCGTTACCGCAAGCTGTTGCAACGCATGAGCAGTTCCACCAGCGCATTGATTCCCCAAACCATTTACCTGGGCGAGCAAGCCTTCGATTCGGCCATTCCGTTGGAAGAGACCCTCGTGCATGAGCACGCGCATATCTGGCTCAACTTCGTGATGGAGGTCTATGACCTGCAAACGTCGCAAGCGCCCAGGGACTATGTGCTGCCCTCGGGCACGCCTGGCAAGACATTGCGGGGGGTGATGGCGGCCGCACATTTTGCCGCCGCCGCCTTGAAGTATTACCGCTGTTTGCACCCTTCGACGCCGGACACCAAACGCCAGGTGTACCTGCAACGCTATCTGGCCGGTTGCCTGGAGACTGCTGCCGAACGCCCGTATTTCACGCCGATGGGGCGATTAGTGTTCAACGCACTGACCGACTGCCATCACGATCTGATTGTGTACCCGCAAGGAAACCAGCCATGCCCCAAATCATTATTGCCAGCCAGTTCGCAGACCTGACCAATGGTCGCAAAACCTGGGCGTTACCCTGCGCCAATGCCCTGCAACTGATGGAGGGGCTGCGTGTCGACGAGCCCCTGTTGTACAGCGCCATCGTTGAGGGCGATTACCGCCTCAAGCCGTTTATCAGCCTGGTGATCGATGACATTCCTTACGCCGATGAAGAACAGTGGAGTGAGATTCCCCTGAACGCTCATTCCACAGCACTGATCATCAGCGCCGTGGCTGGAGGCTGATATGAACCAAGCACGCTTCAGTCAGGACGAACAGGCTCACTACGCGCGGCATTTCCTGGTCAAGGGCTTTGGCCCCGAAGGCCAGGCGCGGCTCAAGGCTGGCAAGGTGCTGGTGGTGGGCGCGGGTGGGCTTGGCTGCCCGGCGTTGATGTACCTGGCGGCCGCGGGTGTCGGCCATCTCGGCATCGTGGAAGATGACACCGTAGACGTCAGCAACTTGCATCGGCAGTTGTTGTTCGGCGTCGGCGATATCGGCGCGCCCAAAGGGGCCGTCGCTCGACAGAAGCTTCTCGATAACAACCCGCACATCGACATCCGCCACTACGCCGAGCGGCTCAGCCAAAGCAACGTGTTGGCCTACGTGCAAGACTACGACGTGATTGTCGATGCCACGGATAACTTCACCACCAAGTATCTGCTCAACGATGCTTGCTACCTTGCCGGCAAACCCCTGGTTTATGCCTCCATCAGCCAGTTCGAGGGGCAGGTCGGGGTGTTCAACCTGCTGGATGCCGAGGGTCGACGCTCAACCAACCTGCGCGATATTTTCCCCGAGCCACCTCCGGCCGGCCTGGCACAAAATTGCGGCGAGGCGGGTGTGTTGGGGGTTCTGCCGGGCATTCTCGGCTCAATCCAGGCACTGGAGGCAATCAAAATTCTGGCCGAGGTGGGCGAGCCTTCAGCCAACCGCTTAATGTTGTTCGATGCGTTGGGCCTGCATTTGCGCCAAGTCTCGGTGCGTCATCGGGCGAGCAACCCCTTGAGCGGCGAGCGACCACTGATCCACCAGCCCCAGGCCATCGAAGCCAGCTGCGCGGTGGCCGTCGGCGAGCGGTATGCCATTTCTGCCCTGGCACTGGAGCAACGGCTGCGCAGTGACGTTCCTTTGCAATTGATCGATGTGCGAGACGAGCACGAGCACCTGGCGCTTTCCCTGGGAGGCATCAACATTCCCTTGAGCCAGTTCTCACAGCGCCTGACTCAGGCGGAGCCGGCCATCGAAACGGTGATCTATTGCAAGAGTGGTGTGCGCAGTATGAAAGCGCTGCACGCCCTCAACGCCATCGTTGGTGACGGGCAATGCCGCAGTTTGACCGGTGGGCTGGATGCCTACATGGCTGCCGGTTGCCGGGAGCGCTTGAGCCGTGATGGGGCGGTGCAATGAGCGGTTCGTCCCTCAATGGCTTGGGGCGCGATTTCTATTTGATCCAATGGGCTGCGTTCCTCAACGCGGTGGGCACCCGTTGTGGGCAGTTTGCGATCGCCTGGTGGGTGCTGGGCAAGACCGCGAACCCGCTCACTTTTGCAGGCTTTGTCGCGGTTGCCACGCTCGCGGATGTGTTGTCGCGCGCTTTGTTTGGCTGGCTGGGCGATCAATATGATCGCCATCGCCTGCTGGTTGGCTGTTATGCCATCAGCACTGCAACCACGCTGGTACTGGCGGCTCTCGGTACGTTGGACCTGTATCTGCCATGGTTGATCGCGGGTTGCCTGGCCATCTCCGGCGTGGCCATCGGTATCCGTGATCCGATCCAGATGAGCCTGACCCCCGCATTGGTCGCCACTCACAGGGTCAGCGATGCAGTGCGCCTGAGAAGCATCGTCGGCTCATCGTCTGCATTGATGGGGCCACTGGCCGCCGGCATTTTGCTGGGGCCGCTGGGCGTGCTGGGTACCCTCTGGCTCAATGCGATGGCGGTGCTGGTGGCGCTGGTGTTGATCGTCATGGTCAGGGCGCCTGTTGCCAGCCAAGTGCCCGGTGCGCACCAGCTTTCTTATCTGGCTGCCTGGTACTCGCGCACCCGTGAAGGCTTTACCGCCCTGTATCGGGTCAAGCCGGAGTGGAACCTGAGCCTGCTGGCTTTCGTCGTCAACTTTTCGTTGTACCCGCTCTTTGCGGTGCTGTTTCCGGTATTGATCAACCGGTATTTCCCCCAGGACCTGTGGCTTATCGCTGTGACGGAAGGGGCTTTTGCAGTGGGGTTGCTGATCGGCAGCCTGTTTCTGGTCAAGCGTGCCAACGGACGCTGGGGTCGGCCCAACGTGGTGTTTGCCGGGTTCCTGCTGGTCGGGCTGGCGATGCTGGGCTGCGGGCTTTTCAGCCAGTTCTTTCACGCCCGGCCCGGTTGGTTCGCCAGCGTTACCGTGCCCTTGCTGTTCATGGGCGGAGTCGGCCTGGTCATGGTCACGGTCAACACGTCAACGGTACGCATGCTGGCCACGCCTGATAACTACCGCAACCGGATCGGCTCGGCAACATCGTTTGTTTCCGGCCTGGTCATTCCCTTTGGTGCGCTGGTCGGCGGGGCGTTCTCGGGTGTGCTGGGTGTGAGCTACGCCATGGCGGCCCTGGGTTTGCTCATCATCCTGGCCGTTGTCCCGTGCATGTTCAGTGCAGTGCTGGTGCGTGTGCTGGGCCTGAGCGATGACCAGATCAAAAACGTCTACAAGGATTTTTACCCTGATGCTTTCCCGGATTGAAGGTGACGAATGATGACTGCCACGACTCGCGCACATTTTTGCGACGCTAAGAATACGCCGACGGTACCGGCTGCTTTCTGGGAGCACTTCGTCAGTCTCTCCCAAGACAAAACGCAACCGGTGGTGATTGAGCAGGGCGCCCTGATCGAGCCGCTCCTGAGCCTTGAAGACGTTTTTGAACTGGCCCGGAATGTTGTCGAGTCAGGCGACATGACCGTCAACGCGGACGGCCAAATGCTCAAGCAACCGTCTGTGCCCGGGTTTCCCCAGGCATTTGACGGGTTCGAGCAGTTCGTCCGGGATTTTGCCGCACTCAATGACGCCGAGGGCATTACCTTCACCCGCGACTACTGCCTGAAGCATTCCAGTACCGTGGCCAAGAAGTTACGCGCATTCACCCACGGTTACATCGAGCGATACGGTATGCCTTATCCCGGGGCTAATGCGGTATTTATCGGCGGGCGCTACCGCTCCACCTGGATCGGCCTGCATAACGATTCGTGCGATACCTTTCTGCTTCCGTTGTATGGCCGCAAACGCATGATGATCTGGCCGCCGGCGTATTTCGACGAGATGGCCCTGGAAAGAAAGTCTGCGCTCAATGGGGTGTGCTTCGGGCACATCGATGTCAGCCCCTACGCTGCCGATGCGACTATTTATGAAGTAGAGGCTGGTGAGATTTTCTTCATCCCGGCCGGTTGGTGGCACTACAACAAGCTGGAGGCGCTGGAGACAACCCTCACCGTGTCGGTGGGTATGTTCAGTCACGGTACGGCGCAGGGTTTCTGTGAAAACCCGATCAAAGCCGCGATGGCATCCAACGCCGCCAGTACGCAGACGGGCGCTATCGCCCCTGTGCCGGCGGGCGTGTTCGGGTCGTTGGCCGACGTAGAGCTGCCGGCGCCGGTAGCACAGTTTATCGACACGATCCGGGACAACAGCAAAATCCAGATGCTGCTCAAGTTGTCCGCCAACGGCATTATTCGTGACCGCGCCTTGGGGCGCTCGGCGGATGTGGATTTTTCGCAAGCGGCGATTCAGGCAAGAGCCGATAGCCCGTTGTACCTCCTGGTCCTGAATGAACAGGCAGGGTTGCTGTTTGCGGCGGGGGCGATGCTGCGAGTGCAGCAGTTAAGCACCGTGCGTGCCCTGATCAGTGCCTTGCAGCGTGGGGGGGCTGTGGTGTTGGGCGAAGTGCTGGCGGTGCCGGCTGATACTGATGAGGTGCTCGCCGTGGTGCGTTGGCTGTACGACCAGGCCGCTATCGATACGTTTGTGTGAGAGGTGCGCTGGCGTAGCTGCCGACGGCAGCTGCGCCGCCATACCTTAGATGTGGCCTTGGGCTACAGCATAGGTGACCGCTTGAACCCGATTGCAGGCTCCGATCTTCTTTTGGATGTTGCGAAGGTGGAAGTTCACCGCGTCGGCGGTCACGTTTAATATGCGACCAATTTCTTCAGAGGTCTTTCCATCAGCGGTCCACCGCAATACTTCTTTCTCTTTTTGTCCGAACTCGATATCCAGCGTACTGGTCAGTGCATCTTCCAATTCGAAGATATGGTAACCCGCCGTTTCGGAGAAGGCTTTTATCAACGGCTTGAGCGTTTCCCACTCTGCCTCTTCGATAGCATTATCTTTTCTGGCCAGGGAAAGTAGTGCGATATACCCGCGGGCATTGAAAGAGGGTTGGGCAAGTCCGATGTTTAGCTCAAAGGCCCGGGCATCTTTCCACAGTTGGGGGCACTCTTCAAAAAAATCTGTGCTCCAGAGCACAGGTTCGGAAGAGACTTTGCAATGGCGTATTGTCGGATCAATGACTGCATAGTTCTGTTCTTTATATCGATCCAGCCAGGCGCGGGGGTAATTGCCGAATATATGAATCTTGGGGCGCGTGAAAGGTGTGGTTTCACACACTGCGTAGGAGAAAAAGTCAAACCCGATGGTGTGGCTGAATAAGGTGGCTGATTCAATAAAACGGGTAAGGGTTGGAGGTGTTTGGCTGTGCTGACTGAGTTGTCTTATCCATGACAAATACCGCTCCATATACGTGTACCTCCATTTTCAAAAAAATGCAGGGCTCTATATTTACATTTTGAAATATATATAGGCAAGAAGAACTTGCGACTGCGTTAATACAGTCGCGAGATCACTTCAGATATTCATTAGTTGCGTACGATTAATGGCGCGAAGCCATTACTGGGCGAACTCGGCAAAGCTGATACCCGCACCCGCCGGGCGTACGTCCTTGAGGAACGAATCCTTGTCGGCGCTCAGCTCAAGGGTGATCTCCGGCTTGCGCTTGCCGGCGTTGCGCACCACCAGCCCTTCGAGATTTTCGCGCAGGAATACCGTCGGCACCTTCAGGTGCAGCAACTGGTCGCTCTCGGCGTTGTGCATCAGCAGGTGAATCCACTCGTACTGGCCCACGGCAATGCGGCCTACCGGCAGGTCGAACCACCAGATGTTGCGCTTGCGGTCCAGGTCGGTGAAGTGGCAGTTGTTGACGCCGAGTACGGCACCGCCCAGTTCGGTGTTTCGGCGGGCGATGGCCTGTGCTTTATTGAGTTTCATAACCTTCCTACGGGATCTGTTATTCAGCGTTATAGCCTGAATGTGCCGGGCATTCTCAGGGGTTGGCCGCAAAACATAAAGCCAAACCTGCCGCTTTCGATGAAATGCGCACCGAAAAAATAATTGAAACTCTGCCGTACCGCTTCGGGTCCATCTTCTTGCAATGCCCAAAACACCTGATTGTTCTTCGGAGAGATACCATGAGCAGTACATCGGACAAGGCAAAAGGTTTGAAAGACGAGCTCGTCGGCAACATCAAGCAAGGCGTCGGCAAGGTCACTGGCAACGACAAACTGCGCGCCGAAGGCGTCGTGCAGGAAAAGAAAGGCCAGGTCGAAAAGGCAGTCGGTGATACCAAGGATGCGGTGAAAAAAGCGACCAAGTAGTCTTGAGTCGCAGGCTGGTTTTGCGCAGCTCGACGGCCATCTACGGATGGCCGTTTTTGTGTCATGTGCTGCGGTTAAAGTTTCGAAATTGTTTCAAGGTCGCCAAATGGGCTACCTTGATGTAGAAAACGGCCCCTGAGTCGCCCACGAACTCAACCTTTTGCGGCGAAAGGAGACGCTATGATTTTTCCGGTACTGAACGGTCTCAAGCTCCATAAAGTGCTGGTGCGCACCGTCACGGAATTCGTCGATGACGAAATGCCCACCTACGCCTCGGCACTGGCCTACCAGATGCTGTTTTCGTTGTTCCCCTTCCTGCTGTTCCTGATCGCCCTGATCGGTTTCCTGCACCTGCCGGACTTTTTCAGTTGGCTGCGCCTGCAGTCGGAACTGGTGTTGCCGCCGCAGGCGCTGGAGCAAGTCAACCCGGTGATCGACCAGTTGCAGCAATCCAAGGGTGGCTTGCTCTCGGTGGGTATCGTGATCGCCTTGTGGACCGCCTCCGCCGGTGTGCGCCTGATGATGAGCGCGATGAACGCCGCCTACGATGTCGTTGAAGGCCGGCCGATCTGGAAGCGTTTTCCCCTGTCGGTTTTCTACACCATCGGTATCGCCGGCATGCTCCTCGCCGCTGCCGCGTTGATGGTACTGGGTCCGCAAGTGATGGAATGGCTCGCCGGGCAGATCGGCATGGAAGAGTTCGTGGTCACCCTGTGGACCATCCTGCGTTGGCCGGTGATCGTGATCCTGCTGATGTTCGCCGTGGCCCTCATGTACTACGTGATGCCCGATGTGCAGCAGAAATTCCGCTTCATCACTCCGGGCTCGGTGCTGGCCGTGGTGGTGTGGATCGTCGCTTCCCTGGGCTTCGGCTATTACGTGAAAACCTTCGCCGACTACAACGCCATGTACGGCAGTATCGGTGCGATTATCGTGCTGCTTTTGTACTTCTACATTTCTGCCGCCGTGCTGTTGCTGGGGGCGGAGATGAATGCGGTGATCGAGCACATGTCGGCCGAGGGCAAGGACCCCGGCGAAAAGCAGTTCGACGAACCCGCCGGCACGGATGAAAAACGCCACGTCTCAGGCCTGGGCCGGGACCATTCCAAACCCACTACCGACGAAGTCTGATCGATGATCCGTGAAATCCTGAAAATGGGCGACGAGCGCCTGCTGCGTATCGCGCCACCGGTGCCACCGGAAATGTTCGACAGCCCCGAGCTGTGGCAACTGATCGACGACATGTTCCAGACCATGGAACACGTCGGCGGTGTCGGCCTTGCCGCGCCGCAGATTGGCGTCGACCTGCAACTGGTGATCTTTGGTTTTGAGGCCAGTGAACGCTACCCGGACGCGCCGCCGGTACCGCAGACCATCCTGATCAACCCGTTGATCACGCCGCTCAGCCCGGTGCTGGAAGAGGGTTACGAGGGCTGCCTGTCGGTGCCAGGCTTGCGGGGCGCGGTGAACCGTTACCAACAGATTCGCTACGAGGGTTTCGACCCCAAGGGCGAGCCGATTGTGCGGTTTGCCGATGGGTTCCACGCGCGGGTGGTGCAGCATGAATGCGACCACCTGATCGGCCGGTTGTACCCGTCGCGAATTACCGACTTCAGCAAATTCGGCTTTATCGAGGTGATGTTTCCCGACATGGACCCAGCCGCCGACGACTGACGGCCTGATACAAGACCCGGTACGCACGGATCACGCATTACCCACGATCCAAGCCCATCGCGATCATCGGCTTGTTGCGCTTGTAGCGCACCAGCCGTTCGCTGAGGGACTGCGGCAGCAGTGTGTCCTGGGTGAAGCCCATGCGTTGGTACAGGCCTTCCAGATCCGGATGACACAGCAACCACACGGTGCCTTCGCACGCTGCCACCGCTTCCAGAATCAGCTTCGCGGCCAACCCCTGGCCACGATACGCCGGGTCTACGAACACGCCGGTCAGCCACTGCCCGCCGACCACCGGCGTCAGGCATAGACCGGCAACGATTTCGCTGTCGCGCGCCACCCATAGACGCCCGCCCTTGAGCGCCTTCATCGACGAATTGTGGCTGCGATAAAACTTGTTCAGCAGCGGCCACAGGGGTTCTGCGAGCAATTGGATAAGCATGTTCAAACCAGTGAGAGGGCGAGGGCGGCGATTGTAGCGCTTGATGCGTTTGCTTCTAAGCTCAGCACCCAATGATCTGCAGGATTTTTGCGGCTTATTGCACAGAGCAGGAAACACCTGCTCCGAGCTGCCTATGGCCCATTACCTTGATCCGACCCAACGCCGGGAAATCGAAGCCCTGGCCAGCACCTTCACCGTCAGAACCGAATGGCCGACCTGGCTGTTGTTGATCGGCGTGTACGCTGGATGGTTCGCTGTGATGTTCGGCAGCCACTGGCTGGGCCGGTGGTTGAGTACGCTGCTGCTGATTCCGCTCGTGACGCTGTGGCTATCGGTGCAACATGAACTGCTTCATGGCCACCCCACCCGATCGCCGCTGTTCAATAAGATTCTCGGCTACGCGCCGTTTGCCGTGTGGTATCCCTATACGCTGTATCGCGACAGCCATCTGCTGCACCACAACGATGAAGACCTGACCTTGCCCGGCATCGACCCGGAAAGCCGCTACCTCACCCAGCGGCAATGGGACAACAGTGTGCTATTGGAACGTGGCGTGCATTGGCTGACCAAGACCGTGCTCGGCCGCTTTCTGCTGGCGGCGCCCTTGGCGATTGGCCGGCTGGCCCGTCATGAGTTCCAACGCCTGCCCCAGGTCTGGCCCATGTGGCTGGCCCACGGCGGCGTTACCGTGCTGATGCTGAGTTTTATCGCCCACTACAGCGCGCTGTCGGTGTGGCACTACCTGCTGCTGGTCAGTGTGCCGGCCTTGTCCCTGGCCTCGATCCGTTCCTACTATGAACACCGCCCGCATCCGCAACCGGAGCAGCGCACCGTCCTCAACGAAGCGTCCTGGCCGTGGACCTGGCTGTTCCTCAACAACAACCTGCACCTGGTGCATCACGACTTGCCGAAACTGCCCTGGTACTTGCTGCCCACGGTCTACCGTGCGCGGCGTGATCAATGGGTGGCCCGCAGCGGTGGTTTCCTGGTGCAAGGCTACGGCGAGTTGATCAGCCGCCATGGCCTCAGGGCCATCGATAGCCCCCGGCACCCTTTTGCGTGAGAGATGACGATGAGTGAGCACTATGCCGAGCTGCGGATGTATGTCGCGCCCGAGGCGATCCGGCAGGCCAATGACCAGTGGCTGACGCGCATCTTCGAGCACCTGGCGCTGCGTCGTCTCAACGCCGACCACCTTGACTTGCCTGGCGTATGGCTCGCGCCCCAGTTGCTGATGGCGCAAACCTGCGGCTATCCGTTGATGACCCAACTGCGTGGCCAGGTCCGAGTGATCGGCCGCCCCCGCTATGAGCTGCCCCACAGCAGTGGCGGCGAACATTGCAGCCTGCTACTGACCCGCGATGATAACCCTCGCCACATCCTGGCGGATTTCTACAACAGCCGCGGTGTGATCAACGGCCACGACTCCAACAGCGGCATGAACCTGCTGCGGGAGCGCCTGGCACCGTTGCAACGCGATGGGCGTTTCTTCGCCACTGTCGACATCAGTGGTGCCCACCGCGAGAGCCTGCGCTGGCTGCGGGAAGACCGCGCCGACCTTGCCGCCATCGACAGTGTCACCTACGACCACCTGGCTCGATTCTCACCGCGGGAAGTGGCAGGGCTACGTATCGTCGCGCGCAGCGCCCCGAGCCCGACCCTGCCGTATATCGGCGCGCGGGGCTTGCAGGATGCACAGGTCACGGCAATACGCCTGGCGATGAATCAGGCGCTGGAAGATTTGCCGCAGGTCGCTGAAATCCTGGGCGTGCAGGAAGTACTTGCGGCCAGCGAGGACGACTACAGGGTGCTGCTGGATTACCAGCAACAGGCCATTGCCAGTGGCTATGCGGATCTAAGATAAGGTTATATAAAAATACTTTTTAAGTATTATTAAAGAATAAGCAGCCTTGCTAGGATCGTTTCACCGGAACACCGGACATAACGTGCAACCTACTCAGATGGAGCCACTATGTCCGGCGCCGACACTTCTCACAGCGATTACGTGGGCGGGTTATTCCGCAGTCATTACGCCTGGCTGTGCGGCCGCTTGCACCGTCACCTCGATTCCCGCGCACATGCCGAAGACATCGCCGCCGACACCTTTGTCCAGCTCCTGAGTGCACCGGGTGTGGTACCCATCCGCCAGCCTCGCGCCTTGCTCACCACCATTGCCCAGCGCCTGGTGTACCAGTTGTGGCGCCGCCGTGATCTGGAGCGTGCCTACCTCAGTGCACTCGATAACGACGAAGCTTCAACTGCGCCGTCTGCACAAGAGCTCGCGCAAATGCTTGAGGCGCTGCAAGCCATTGACCAGTTGCTCGACGGCTTGCCGGCCAAGGTCAAGGCGACCTTCCTGCTGTCCCAGCTCAATGGCCTGACTTATCCGGAAATCGCCGCCGAGCTGGGGATTTCCCAGCGCTCGGTCAGCGACTACATGAACCGTGCCTTCAACCGTTGCCTGCGGCTGTGCGTGGAATGAACGACGAATTGATCGACAGCGCCGCACGCTGGCACGTGCTGCTGCGTTCCGGCCAGGCTACGGCGGGCGACTGGCAGCGCTACGCACAATGGCGTGCCGCCGACCCGCGCCACGACGCGCTGTGTAAACAGTTGGAAGCACGCCTTGGCGTATTCCAGGTGCCCCTGGCACAGGGGGTGAGTGGCCAGGTGTTGCAGCAGGCGTTGGAGGCACCGTCCAGCCGTCGCCAGGTGTTGCAGGTTGCGCTGGCAGGCGCCGGTGTCGCGCTCGGCGCTGCGTGGTTGGCCAAGCCGCTGGGCTTGCCGTTGATGGACCTCACGGCGGATATCCGCACCGGCACCGGCGAGCGCCGCACGGTGACGCTGGAGGATGGCAGCGAGTTATTGCTCAACGCGCAAAGTACGGCGGATATCCAGTTCGACCCGCAACGGCGGCTTGTGCGCCTGCGCGAAGGCGAGTTACTGGCCAAGGTCGCCAGCGACCGCATTCGGCCCTTTCTGATCCACACCGACCAGGCGCGTCTGCGCGCCCATGGCAACCGCTTTGTGCTGCGCGAGCGCGAAGGGCAGGGCCAAGTCGTCGCCCTGAACGGTGCGGTGCAAATCGACGGCCAGAACGGTGAGCGCCTGCAACTCGCTGCCGGCCATGAGGTGCGCTACGACCGCGCAGGCTTCGGACCGGTGCAGGCCAGTTCCACCGGAGCCACCGCCTGGATCGATGGCTTCCTGCAAGTGCGTGACCGCCCGCTGGCCGACGTCATCGACGCACTGCGCCCCTATCACAACGGCGTGCTGCGCCTGGATCCCGCCGTGGCGGGTCTACGTGTCAGTGGCCTGTACCGTCTGGACAACCCCCAGCAAATACTCGACACCCTGGCGCAGACCTTGCCGATCCATATCACCCGCCGCACCGGTTTGTGGGTGACCGTCAGTGCTGCGTGATGGCGCTGATGTGAGAGGGGGCTTGCTCCCGATTGCGGAGTGTCAGCCAATGCATTTGGC